>JANRLE010000178.1:0-37213 GCA_033762895.1 Bryobacteraceae bacterium
GATTGTCGGCGCCGAAATCCTGGAGCGCGTACAGTTCCCCTATCCCGTGGTGCCGATTGTGCGGGCGCACCACGAGAAGTGGGATGGAAACGGCTACCCGAACGGGCTGAAAGGGGAGGAGATTCCGATGGGAGCCCGCATCCTCTCGGCAGTGGATTTTCTGGATGCGCTGGCATCGGACAGGCCCTACCGGCGGGCGCTGCCGCTCGACGGGGCAATGGAGATGCTGATTTCCGAGTCCGGCAAGAGCTTTGACCCGCGTGTGGTGGACGTATTGCGGAGGCGCTACAAGGAACTGGAGCACCTGGCGCGCACCGGCCCTCGCGTGACCACGCTGGCCACGTTATCGAAGGACGCCAAAGTGGAACGGGGATTGGCGCCGGCGGCGGGATTTGAAGCTACGGCGGTGGCCGAGGCGGCGGTGCGCGGACCCGAACGTAGCACCGACTTCGTGAGTTCGATCGCGGCGGCGCGCCAGGAAGTGCAGGGACTGTTCGAGCTGGCGACCGAGCTGGGCCGGTCATTGAGCCTGCAGGACACGCTGACGGTGATGGCGTCGCGGCTGCAGCGCATGATCCCCCACGACAGCGTCTCGATCTATGTGCTGCGCGACAAGGTGTTGCGGCCCGAGTATGTCAACGGCGAGGAGAGCGAGTTGTTCCGCTCGGCTGAGATTCCGCTTGGCGAGGGCGTTTCGGGTTGGGTGGCGGGAAACCGCAAGCCGATGCTGAACGGAAGCCCGGCGGTGGAGTTCGGCTATCTGCAGGACCCCAAGGTCACCAGCCGCATGCAGTCGGCGTTGTCGGTGCCGCTGGACGGCGTAATGGGGGTGCTGGGGGCGGTGACGCTGTACTCGAGAAACGCCAATGCGTTTAACCGGGACCATCTTCGGGTGCTGCTAGTGATCAGCTCAAAGCTGGCCGCCTCGGTGGAGAACGCGCTGAAGTACGAAAAGGCCGAATCGGTGGCCACTACCGACTATCTCACCGGGCTGCCAAACGCACGGTCTCTGTTCCTGCACCTGGACGCCGAGGTGAAGCGCTGCCAGCGTGAGGCGAGCGCGCTGACCGTGCTGGTATGCGATCTGGACGGTTTCAAGCAGGTAAACGACCGGTTCGGGCATCTGGCCGGCAACCAGTTGCTGAGCATGGTGGGCGCCGGATTCCGCGAGGTGTGCCGGGAGTACGATTACGTGGCGCGCATGGGCGGCGACGAGTTTGTGATCGTGCTGCCGGGCATCACCGACGAGGCAGTGCGGACCAAGCTGGTAGCCTTCTCCGACGCCGTACACCGTTCGGGGCTCGAGATCTGCCATGAGGCGGTGGTGGCGATGAGCGTGGGCGAGGCATGCTATCCGGGCGATGGCGAGGACGCTGAACAGTTACTGGCGCAGGCCGACCGGCGGATGTACAAGAACAAGCGGGAGCGCAAGATGCGGCGGTCATTGGCGGGAGCGGCAGCGGCGGTGGCCGAGGATCCCAAACCCGCTCCGGTAAGCTGAGCGAGGCAGGCTCGCCGGGCGAGGGCTGAATCAGCCTTGTACCGACTCCAGTTGCGTGTTGTAGGCTTTCAGCTTCCTGCTGAGTGTGCGGGAGGAGATGCCGAGGACGCGGGCGGCGCGCTCGCGGTGGCCACCGGTCTGTTCGAGCACGCGCAGGATGGTGAGGCGTTCCATGTCGTCCAGTTGCAGCGGGGCCTGCTCGCCGCCTCCATTGGCGGCCTCGGGCCGGTAAGGATCGACCGGGGACACGCCCGCCGAGGCGAGCGTGGCGTCAATCAGCGGCGCGTAGCTGAGCAGCGCTGGAGGCAGATCGTCCTTCTGGACCAGCGGACCGGGCGACATGGTGGCGCAGTAGATCATGACGTTCTGCAGTTCGCGCACATTGCCGGGCCAGCGATGACTGCGGAGAATACGTTCGGCCTCGATCGACAGACCGAGTTGGGGGTTCTGCTGTTCGAGAAAGAGTTTGGCGATGGGAACGATGTCGTCCTGGCGTTCGCGCAGCGGCGGCACCCGCAGCACCAGTTGCGACAGGCGGTGATAGAGGTCCTTGCGGAAACGGCCGTGAGCCACTTCCTGTTCGAGGTTGCGGTTGGTGGCGGCGACGATGCGCACATTGACCGTAACCTTCTTCACGCCGCCCAGCCGGTAAAAGCCCACGCCATCAAGCACCCGCAGCAACTTCACCTGAAGGCGCGAGTCGAGTTCCCCGATTTCATCGAGAAACAGCGTCCCGGTTTCGGCCATCTCAAACAAACCCGGCTTGGAGGCGTTGGCGCCGCTGAAGGCGCCCTTTTCGTAGCCGAACAGTTCGCTTTCCACCAGGTGTTCGGGCAGAGCGGCGCAGTTGACGTCCACCCAGGGCTTGTTGGACCGCATGGAGAAATGGTGCAGGGCGCGGGCGATAATCTCCTTGCCGCTGCCGGTTTCACCTTCCACCAGAACAGCCGCGCTGCTGATGGCCATCCGCTTCACCTTTTCGATCAACCCATTGGTCACCGGGCTGGCCCAGACGGCCCTGACGCCGAGAAACTCCGATAAGCTGACCTGTTCTGAGAGCGACATCCCTAAAAGTATTACACCGTACAGTGGAGGAGAAAGATATCTCTCTAATGCTCTATTCCTTGGGGCAACTGTTCTTAGAACTGCCTTAACGGTCAGGTAGACCTAAGTCCGTAAGCCCCGGGCAGAATCACCCTTGGAGTAGAAGATTCGCCGAAAGACCGGCTAAGTGATTCCGCTCGGCCGCCACACGGTTCTCCTCTCCCGCCGTAAGAGCGTGGGGTCCTGCAGGCAAGGCCTCCATCAGCTTTCTGGCGTACGGATGCTGAGGCTCAAAAAACACCTGCCTCAGTGGTCCTATCTCGGCGATTGCGCCTTCGTGCAGAATCGCCACACGGTGGCACAACCTGGTCATCGACAGAAGGTCGTGAGAAACGTAGAGCATGGAGGCGCCGGAGAGCCGCGTCAGTTTCTCAAATAACGAAAGAATCTCGGCCTGGGTAATCGGGTCAAGGGCGCTGGTGGCTTCGTCGGCAATCAGCAGCTTCGGCCGGTGCAGAATGGCCATGGCGATGAGCACCCGCTGCGCCAGACCGACACTGAGTTCTCTTGGATAGCGCTCGAGTAGTGCCGGATCCTGCGGCAGGCTCACGGCGAGGAAGGCGTCTCTCACCGGTTCGCGCCAGCACTGGCCCGAGGGCGCATGCGCGTACCACGCCTCACGCAACTGGGTGCCGATGCGCAAAGCCGGGTTGAGCGAGGCAATGGGACTCTGCGGCACCAGGCTGATCAGCCGGCCGCGGGTTTGCCGCAACTGCTTTTCCGGCATCCGCAGCAGGTCCATCCCGTCAAAACGGATGGTTCCCTCGGCCCTGCCGCCCTTTAGCCCCAGCAGCCCCAGGACCGCCAGTGCGCAGGTGCTTTTTCCGCATCCGCTGGCGCCGGCCAAACCAAGCACTTCACCAGGGGCGAGATCAAAGCAGACCTCGCGCAATACCTGGCGCGCGCCGTAGCTGGCCGAGATCCGTACTTCGAGCAAGGGGTTCATGGCGGTTACCGGGACGCCCGCAGTGCGTCGCCCTCCAGATAGAGCCGCTCCACGTTCCATAAGGCGTTGGGCGGCAGCACCACCGGCTTTACGTTCTTCACGCCGGGCTGCACGGCCAGCAGGGCGTTTTTGTAGACCAGGCAAGTCACCGCCGCCTGGTCCACAACGATCTGCTGCACACGGTCAAAGGTGGCTTTACGTTTGATCGGATCGGGTTCGGCGGCCTGCGCCACAATGAGCCGGTCGATTTCCGCCTCCCATGGCGTGGCCGGCTTTTTCTGACCCGGATTCCAGGGATGCGTACCAGAGGAGGAAAGCCAGATGTTCATCTGGCTGTTCGGATCGAGGTCGTTGTAGACAAAACCCAGCAGGCACGCTTCGTACTGGCCGGTCTTGCTGATCCTCTCAATCAACGAAGGAAAATCGAGGGTGACCACGTTGACGCGCATCCCGAGCGCACCCAGATCCTGGCGGACCAGTGACGCCATCCGTTCACGGCTTTTGTTGCCGGCATTGGTGATGATGGAAAACTCAACGGGCTGTCCGGTTGGGTCATACAGTTGGCCGCCGCGCAGCGAGAAGCCGGCCTTGCGCAGCCGGGCAAGCGCGGCCTGCGGAGAACGGAACGGGGGCGGCAGCGATTTGAGCGACCAGAACTGATTGCCCGGTGAAACCGGCCCGGGCGCGGGCGTGGCGTGGCCCTTGAACACGATGCGGGCGATATCGTCGCGATTGACGGCCTCGGAAACCGCCTGGCGGAACTCGCGCGACTGAAACCAGGCCTTCTTGTACGCGGGCAAAGCCGCCTGCGGGGCCTGGTTGAACCAGACCATTTCCAGATTGAGGGAAACGCCCAGATCCTCGGCTCCGGCATTTTGAAGCCGGCTGAATCCATCGGGATCGAGGTTCTGGATCAGGTGCAACTCGCCGCGGCGGAACTTCAGCATTTCCATATCCCGGTTGCGCTGGATTTCGACGCGGATGGAGGCCAGATAGGGCAGCGCCTTGCCCTGCGCATCCTTTTTCCAATAGCGGGGATTGCGCTCAAGCAGCAGATGGCTGCCGGCCTTGTATTCCTTCACCAGAAACGGTCCTAACGCCACGCGCGGATCGGCGGGAGCCAACGCGGAAACCATCGCCAGATCGTCGAACAGCCTCTCACAGTTGGGCACGGCGGCGGCAAAGCGCACCGACAGGGAATACTTGCCGGTCACTTTGGCCTGCGGCGGCTGCCCGCCGGCACGCAGGGAGTCGCCCACAGGCGACAGGTTTTTCGGATCGCTCACGCGCTGAATGGAAAACACGGCGTCTTCGGCGGTGAACGGCGATCCGTTGGAGAAGGTGATGTTCTCCCGCAGTTGCAGCGTGATGGTGCGCCCGCCCTGGCCTACCTTCCAGCTTTGCGCCAGTTCGGGCTCCGGCTTCTGCGTCTGGCGGTTCAGCCGGATCAGCACTCCCGCGGTGAGAAAGCGCACCATCCCGGAGGCGTCTTCATTCACCAGATGCGGATCGAACGTGCGGGGCTCGGCTTGAATGGCAAAACGAAGCTGCCCCCCGGAATCGGCGGCCCCCAGGGCGGACGCCAGCGCGGCCAGCAACAAAACCAGCCTCTTGTTCATCGGCTCACCTCCACCCGATCGCGTCCGGCCAGTATGTGGAACGCCGCAACGGCCAGAATCAGCACGGCCACCGGCACGAATACTTCCCAGCGTTCAGCCGGCCGCAGCAGCAGATCCGGCTGGTTTTCCAGTTCGCGCAGCAGATTGCCCCAACTGGGCGTCGATTCCGATACGCCGAGTCCCAGCATCCCGAGATTGGCCTCGGCCAGAATGTAGGCGGGAATCGAGATCAGGAACTGCGCGAGCAAAATCGGCCAGACATTGGGAATCAGGTGCGCGGCAAACAGACGCCACGAACTTACGCCCCTGGCGCGCGCCGCCAGCATAAAATCGGCATTGCGGATTTCACGGATGCCGGCCAGCACCACCCGCGCCGGCGCCGCCCAGCCCAACAGTCCGAGAATGCCGAAGGTCACCATCAGCACCAGCCACGGGGCGGCATTCAACGGCAGCACAGCGCGCAGCGCGAGCAGCAGGAACAACCATGGAAGCGACAACGTGAGATCGGCGGCGGCGGCGACGGCGCGCTCCCACCGGCCGCCCAGGAATCCGCCGAGGGTCCCCAACAGGGCCGCGGCAATCACCGAAGCTGCCGCGGCGGCAGGCGCCAGCAGCAGGGAAACGCGCGTGCCATAGAGCAGGCGGGAAAACCGGTCGCGCCCCAGATCATCGGTGCCTAACGGGAAGGCAGCCGAGGGGCGCTCCCCGATCGCCTCGCGGAATTGATGGTCGTGGGGCGCACGGGCGAGAAAACCCGCCAGCAGCGCCGCTGCTACGATTGCCAGCACCACGGCCCACGCCATCCGGGTCCTCATTGGGCCCCCCTGCGCCGCAGCGAGGGCCATTCAGCCAGGGCGTTGGCGAACACCACCACGGCGGTGATCAGCATCGTCAGTTGCACCAGCAGATTAAGATCGCGGCCGAGCGCGGCCTGCCAGGCGAGTTGGCCAAGGCCCGGAATATCGAGAACCACCTCGGCCGGGATGGCAGCGCTCATCGCGAAAGCCAGCGAGACTCCAGCCAGTGCGGCAATTTCAGGAAGGCAGGGCGCCATCACGTGGCGCAGAAAAACAACAGCCGGAGACAATCCCCTGGCGTGCGCCGTCATCACGTGAGGCGCCGACCGGGCACGGGTGAAAAGCTGGTGCAGGTATTGCGCGAGCTTGGGAAAGACGGCACACCCCACCACCAGCGCCGCCGCCTGCACGCTGCCGTTGCCGTGCAGCAGGAACACAAAGGCAAGCACAGCGACCGGGATCGAAAGAAATACTCCACTGGCCGCGGTTAGCAGCCCGCGAGCCGGGGCGCCGAAAAAATGGGCAAGCACGGCCAGCGCCGCCGCGGCAATCCATGCCATCACCAGGCCGCCCGAAACAGCCGTAAACGTCGGCGCAAACCGCTCGGCGATCAACCGCTTCACGGGCTGATTGAGCAGGCTCGACTCGCCCAGGTCGCCCGTCACGTATCCGGAAAGAAACCGCACGTAGTAGGTCCCCAACTCGCCTTCGCGCTGGCGTTCGGCCTTCAGCGCCTCAATGGCGCTTTCACTGAGCCGCACATCGAGTTGACGCGTATCGGTGTCAAAGCCGGGCGCAAAGCGGACCAGCGTGCCGCTCAGAATGGCTCCGAGCAGGACGGTGAGGAACGCGCGTGCGAAAAGTGAGGCCATGATGGTCTTCTTTACTGATCGGCGGAAATGTAAGGAATCGTTAGTTACACTGGGCTGATGGCGCGCGTTTTGTTTTTATTGATTCTGGCGGCGGCGGCCGAGGCCCAGCCGCCTGAGGCCAACTACGACGAGTCCAAGGCCGGCAGCTACACATTGCCCGATCCGCTGGTGTTCACCGGCGGCGGCAGGGTGGAAAACGCCGATCAGTGGCGCAAGCGGCGGCGCCCGGAGATCCTGCGGTTGTTTGAAGAGCAGGTCTATGGCAGGACGCCGCGGGCACGGCGCATCGAATACGAGGTCACTTCGCGGAAAACCGATGCGTTGGGCGGCCTGGCCATCCGCAAAGAGGTGACCATCTGGGTGGCGGGCAGGCAGGCGCCGGCAATGCAGCTTCTACTGTATATTCCCGCCGACGCCCGAAAGCCTGTGCCGGCTTTTCTGGGACCGAACTTCCGCGGCAACCACGCCATCCATCCCGATCCCGGCATCACGATCAGCAAGTCATGGATGCGGCCCGGCGAGGGCGTCGTCGAAAACCGCGCCACTGAATCGACGCGGGGGGCGGCGCGCAGCCGCTGGCCCGTGGAGATGATCCTGCGCCGGGGCTATGCGCTGGCCACCTACTACTACGGCGATATTTTTCCGGATCACAAGGACGGGTTGAGCCAGTCCATCCTTCCCGCCTTTTACCGGGGCGGGCAGACGGCGCCCGCGGCCGATGAGTGGAACGCCATCGGCGCCTGGGCCTACGGGCTCTCGCGCGCCCTGGATTATCTCGAAAAGGACAGCGCCATCGACGCGAAACATGTCGCCGTATTGGGCCATTCGCGGCTTGGCAAGACGGCGTTGTGGGCCGGGGCGCAGGATGAACGCTTCGCCATGGTGATCTCCAACGATTCGGGTGAGGGCGGCGCGGCGATTGCCCGGCGCAACTTTGGTGAAACCGTGGAGCGTATCAACACAGCCTTTCCGCACTGGTTTGCGGGGAACTTCAAACAATACAACAAGCGCGTCAACGATCTGCCCGTCGACCAGCACATGCTCATCTCACTGGTGGCGCCGCGGCCGGTTTATATCGCCAGCGCACAGGACGACAAATGGGCCGATCCGAAGGGCGAGTTTCTGTCGGGCGTGGCGGCCAGTCCGGTCTACCGGTTGCTGGGCGCGCCGGGGTTGGGAATGGCCGAGATGCCTGGCGTGCATGAGCCGGTAGGCGGACGGATCGGCTACCATATCCGCGCCGGAAAGCACGACGTCACCGAGTATGACTGGGAGCAGTTCCTGAATTTTGCCGACAAGCACTTTGGGAAACGGTAGACAAAGAGGACAATCCCGAGGCCTCACGATTCCATGCGCCGGGCCGTCTCATTCCATCGCACCCGCCGCCCGCTGCGCAGCGATTCCATGGCCATGCACAGCGCCACGTTGGTGTGCTGGCCGGCCTCGACGGGCGCGCTGGGGTCCTTGCGGCTCTTGACGGCATCGAGAAAATTCCGGATGTGCTGTCGGGTGGCCGAATCGAAACTGCGCGGCCGGGCGACATAGGGGTCCGGCTTCAGTTCGGTGGCCTTGGAATCCTCGCGGTATAGGGCATAGGACTCGCGGGCGACGTCGAACCTCGCTTTGTCGCCGTGAAACTGCTTCATCTGATCGTTAAAGCCCGAGTACCGCATTGACTGGTAGCCCAACACGAACACCGCCAGGTAGTCCGGATACTCGATCGACAAACAAGTGGTCTCGGGCACTTCAGCGCCGATCACCGACATGGTTCCGGTGCAACTGACGGCCTTCGGATAGCCGGATCCCATGAACCAGTTGATGGCGTCGACGATGTGCGCGGCCTGACCGACCATCAGCCCGCCCGAGTAATCCCAGAACCAGTACCAGTTGAAGAAACGCTCGGCGGAGAGTTCGCGTTTGGGCGCCGTTCCCAGCCACTGGTTCCAATCGAGCTTGCCCTGTAATTCGCCCTTGCGGAGCGAGGTGACGCGGTTCACCCACCAGCTATTGACCAGCCGCACCTTGCCCACCTGGCCCGAATCCATCACTTTCTTGGCATCGAGAAACAGGTCGAAGCTGCGGCGTTGGGTGCCTACCTGCAGCACTCGCCTGGTTCGGCGCACGGCCTCGATCATGCGGAAGCCTTCTTCCGGTGTGTGGGCCATGGGCTTTTCGACGTAGACGTCCTTGCCGGCCTCCACGGCGTCGATGGCCATTTTGGCGTGCCAGTGATCGGGGGTGGCGATCACGACGACCTGGATGGACTTGTCATCGAGCAGGCGGCGGTAGTCGGTGTAGGCTTTTGCGCTTGAGGAGGCAACCTTGAGGCCAGCATACAGATTCGCCTCATAAATGTCGCAGACGGCGCCCATCTCGACCCCGATCTCCTTGAACTCACCGGTGAGATAACGGCCGCGTCCGCCTGCGCCGATGATGGCGCCTTTGACCTGCTGCTGCGCCTGAAGCATCGCCGTGCCGCTGAGCGCCAAAGCCGTTCTGCGATTGAGTTCCATGACATCCGATTATACGGCGTGGGGATGTCCAATTCCCGTCTCGATCGTGACAGCGGGCCGACACCTGTGCTGGAGAGTGGCGGCCTCCGGACTGAATTTTTATGGGCCGCGAAAGTGGCCACGAAAGTGCAGTCGTTTTCCCGACGGAAGCATCAAAAGTGAGGAACCGCCGGAATAGTTTCGGCGTCTGTGGGAATGGACAGGCTACGAGGAGAAAAACAATGAACCTGAAACAAGTCCGAGAAAGACTGGAGCACGAGTTGGCGGAGTTGACCGGAGCCCCACAAGACCGCGAGGAACTAAAGATCGAAACGCTGCCTGATTCCATTGACCAGATCCAGTCAGCCACGGCAAGAGAACTTGCCATCGTCAGGCTGGATCATCATGCGCGGCAGGCGCGCGATCTGCGGATCGCGCTAGGAAAGATCGAAGACGGCACTTACGGAATCTGTGAGAGCTGTGACGAGCCGATCGCCCCGCGCCGTCTGGCGGCATTGCCTTGCGCGCTGCTTTGCGTACACTGCCAGTCCAAGGCCGAAAACGAGTCCCGGTCTTACGATTTCGCCTTCGAAGAAGCGGCCTGAGCACGGTCCCAATCGGATTCCGGATTGGTGTAAACTGATCCCTGCCTCGGCGTACCAGGCCAGAAACGGAATCCGATGAAGAAATCCATCACTGTTACTCTAAACGGCAGGAAGACAACGCATGATGTTGAGCCGCGATTGCTGCTCATTCATTTTTTGCGCGAAACGGCCGGGCTTACCGGACCGCATATCGGGTGTGAAACCTCCATCTGCGGCGCATGCACGGTGAGCGTGGACGGCAAAGCGGTAAAGTCCTGCACGATGTTCGCCGTCCAGGCCGACGGCCGTGAAGTGGTCACGATTGAAGGCCTGGCGTCGAACGGCAAACTGCATCCGGTGCAGGAAGCATTCTGGGAGCAGCACGGGCTGCAGTGCGGTTACTGCACGCCGGGCATGATCCTGGCCTCAAAGCAACTGCTGGAGCGCAACCCGCACCCCACGGACGCGGAAATCCGCCATGGCCTTGAAGGCAACCTGTGCCGCTGCACGGGCTATCAGAACATCGTCAACGCGGTGAGGTCGGCCGCGGGAAAGATGGGGGCATAGCCATGGCCACGACCACGATCACAAAGACCGGGACGCTGGTGGGCAAGCGGCTGAAGCGGAAGGAAGACCCGCGGCTGATCACCGGCACGGCCACCTACACCGACGACATCCAGCTTCCGGGCATGAACTACGCCTCGATTCTGCGCAGCCCGTATGCGGCGGCCAAGATCAGGGGCATCGACATATCCAAGGCGCTCGAGCATCCGGGCGTGGTGGCCGTCTATACCGGGGCCGACGTGAAAGACGTGGGGCCGGTGCCGTGCGGGGCGTCGCTGCCCGGGCTGAGAGTGCCGCATCATCACATCCTGGCGCAGGACCGCACTTACTTTGTGGGGCATCCGGTTGCCGTGGTGGTGGCCGCCGACCGCTACATCGCGCGCGACGCGTTGGATCTGGTGGAGGTGGACTGGGATCCGCTGCCGGCCGTGGCTGATCCGGAAAAAGCGATTGAAGCGGGCGCGCCCGCCGTGCATCCGGAATGGCCCGACAACATCGCCTTCAATTTCCACCAGGAAAACGGCGAGGTGGACAAGGTGTTCGCCGAGGCGGAAGTGGTAGTGAAGCAGCGCATTATCAGTCAGCGTCTGATTCCCTGCCCTATGGAGACGCGCGGCGTGGTGGCGGACTACCGCGGCGGCGACAAAACGCTGACCATCTACTCCTCCTCCCAGATTCCCCATCTGATGCGCAATCTGGTGGCGCAGATGCTGGGTATTGCCGACAATCATCTGCGCGTGGTGGCGCCGGAGGTGGGCGGAGGATTCGGCAGCAAGTTGAACGTCTATGCCGAGGAGGCCCTGATGGGCTTCATCGCCATGAAGACGGGCAAGCCGGTGAAATGGATCGAAACGCGCCGGGAGAATTTTCTCACCACCATCCACGGCCGCGGCCACGTCGACTATTTTGAACTGGCGGCGAAAAAAGACGGCACCATCCTGGCCATGAAGCTGAAGCTGATCCAGGACCTGGGCTCCTATCACCAGTTGCTCACGCCCGCCATCCCGACGCTGAGCGTGCTGATGATGCCGGGCATTTACAACTTCAAACACATCCGCGCGGACATTGTGGGGGTGTTCACCAACTGCGTGCCAACCGACGCCTATCGCGGCGCGGGGCGGCCCGAGGCGACACACGGAATCGAGCGGATGGTGGACGTGCTCGCGGCGGAGTTAAACATGGATCCGGCCGAAATCCGGCTGAAGAACTTCGTACCGAACGACGCGTTCCCCTACGCCACGGCCACCGGACTGACCTACGACAGCGGCAACTATGCGGCGCCGCTCCACAAGGCGCTGGAGATTGTGGACTACAAATCCTTGCGCGCCGAACAGAAAAAGGCGCGAGCCGAAGGCCGGCTGATGGGCGTGGGCATCTCCACCTACGGCGAGATCTGCGCCATGGGGCCTTCACCGGCGACGCCGGCCGGCGGGTGGGAAAGCGCCTCAGTGCGCATCGAACCCTCGGGCAAAGTCACGGTGATGACCGGGATCAAGCCGCAGGGCCAGGGCGAGGAGACCACGTTCTCACAGATTGTGGCCGATGAACTGGGCGTGGAAATGGACGATGTCACGGTGCTGCACGGCGACACGATGGTGGTGCAGTATGGCATCGGCACGTTCGGGTCACGGGCGACGGCGATCGGCGGAACCGCGCTCTATTTCGCCTTGCAGGAGTTGAAGAAGAAGGTAAAGAAGTTCGGCGCGATGATACTGGAGTCCGATGACGTTTCCTTCAGCGGCGGCCAGTGTATCTGCAACAGGACGGGCAGGACGGCGGACCTCAGCCAGATCGCCGGCGCTTCCTACCGGGCGATGAAGCTGCCGCCGGACACCGATCCGGGGTTGGTGGCGACCAACTTCTGGGAGCCTCCGAACTTCACGTTTCCTTTCGGCGCGCATATCTGCGTGACCGAGGTGGACCGCGACACCGGGGCCGTGGAGATCAAACGTTACGTGGCGGTGGACGATTGCGGCAGGATCATCAATCCGATGATCGTGGAGGGACAGGTGCAGGGCGGCGTGGTGCAAGGTCTGGGCCAGGCGCTGTACGAACACGGCATTTACGATGAATCCGGGCAGCTTGTCACCGGCGAGTTCATGGACTACGCGATTCCCAAGGCCACCATGGTGCCCTGGATTGAGACCGATCACACGGTAACGCCGTCGCCAGTGAATCCGCTGGGTGTGAAGGGTGTGGGCGAGGCAGGCACAATTGGCGCGTCGCCTTCGATCGTGAACTCGGTTGTGGACGCATTATCCCCGCTGGGCGTGCGGCACCTGGACATGCCGTTGACGCCTGAGAGCCTCTGGAAAATTCTGGAAGGAGCCCGCGCATGATTCCGCAGAACTTTGACTATGCCACTCCGGAAAGCCTGGAAGAAGCTTTCAGGCTGCTGAGCGATCCGAATGCCAAGGTGCTGGCGGGCGGGCAGAGCCTGATTCCGATGATGCGGCTGCGGCTGGCGGCGCCCGAGACGCTGGTGGATCTGCGCGGAGTGCCGGGGCTGGGCGGGATTCGCCTGGAGGGACGAACGCTGCGCGTGGGGGCGATGGTGACGCACTACGAACTGGAGTCGTCACCGCTTGTACGCAAGAGCTGCCCATTGCTGGCCGAAGCCGCGGCCAATATCGGAGACGTGCAGGTAAGAAACTGCGGCACCATCGGAGGTTCGCTCGCGCATGCCGATCCGGCGGCCGATTATCCGGCGTCGCTGCACGCGCTGGAAGCATCCGTCAGGATCGCGTCACCTTCGGGGGAACGGACGGTGTCGATTGCGGACTTCCTGGTGGACACGTTTACCACGGCGCTGGAGCCCGGCGAACTGGTGGTGGAAGTGAGCGTCCCGGTGGAAGCCGAAGGCGCGGGGGTGAGCTATCAGAAGTGCGTGCAGCCGGCTTCGGGCTTTGCCATTGTGGGCGTGGCGGCACGCATCGTGAAAAAAGACGGCGAGATCGCTTTTGCCAGGATCGGCGTGACCGGTCTTTCCGGCAACGCATTCCGCGCCACGGGTGTGGAAAAACTGCTGGAAGGCACCAGGGGCGATGCCAGCGATATCGGCAGGGCGGTGGCCGGCATCGGGGATGGGGTGGACGCCAATAACGACATCCATGCCTCGGCCGCCTACCGGCAGCATCTGGCGCGGGTGTACGCCGCGCGCGCGATTGTGGCGGCGGTTTCGAGGGCGAAGTGAAGATCGCGGGAAGCCACACGCTGCCTTTCGCTCCCGAACGCGCCTACAATCTGTTGCAGGATCCCCAGATCCTGGCCGCCTGCATGCCGGGCTGTGAGCAACTGGTGAAGATCGCCGAAGACACCTATCAGATGAAAATGAAGATGGTGCTGGCGGCGATCTCCGGGCAGTTCGACGGCAAGGTGCGAATCGCCGATCCGAATCCCCACACCAGCTTCCGGCTGATTGTGGAAGGCACGGGGAAAATCGGGTTCATGAAGGGCGACGGCCGGTTGACGCTCGCACCGAAGGACACCGGCACTGAAGTGGCCTATGAGGGCGATGTGCAGGTGGGCGGCACGATGGCGGCGGTGGGCCAGCGGCTGATCGACACGACGTCGAAAATGATGATCAAGCGGTTTTTCGATAAGTTGTGTGAGAAGGCTGGTTCCGCGTAACCACGGGGCGGCGCCGGCTGAGGCGGCAGCGCACGATGGAAGTAAAAAACTCCCGCGTGAGGGGATTGGCCGCCAGCGGCCACAGCCCGCGGATGGGCACGTTTTCAAAGCTGGAGAACTGCAGCGGACTCTTCTCCACCAGGCTGCAGAAACGGGCGATCGTGATCTGGTTCAGCCCGCCCTCCACCTCACTGAAGCGGCGCGCGCCGTCGGTCTTAAAATCCGAGCGCCAGCGCAGCAGGGCGGATTCGGTGAACAGCAGGTGCGCCCAGGGAAATACGGAAAGCAGATGGCCGCCGTTGGGGTGGTACCAGGTGGGGCCGAAGGAGATCCAGGCCATGCCGTCACCGTCGATGTATCCGGCCATCAGGTCGAGAATCAGCGCGGGATCGGCGAAGTGCTCGAAGGCATCCACCGAGAAGATGACGTCGGCGCGAACGTCGGTGCGGGTGGTGAAATGGCAACGGTTGGCCACGCCCGCCGCCGCCGCCGCGCGCGATGCCCTGGCCAGCACTTCGGGACGGATGTCGATGCCGGTGACGTGTTTTGCGCCGCGCTTTGCCATCTCAATGGCTTCGGCCCCTTCGCCGCAGCCGAAATCGACCACGGTCTTTCCGGCAATCTCCCGCCAGACGCCCGAGCCGAACAGCGTCTCCATCTTCTTCGCGCCGGAATAGAGCGCCGGAGCGCCGGATTCTCCGGCCGGAGCCGGACTGATGTGTTTGAGCAACCGGTAACCCAGTTGGCCGCCAATGATTCCCAAATTGTGCCTCTGGGATGATTCATCGGCGGGGTACTCCTCTCACATTAGAGGGTTAGAAGGGAGAAGGAAGCTTATCGGATGCCCGCCGTTTCCAGCTCCGTTCGTCGCCCTTTAGCTCTTCCCCACCCTCATAGCGGCGCAGGAAATCGAAGTCGCAGCCGCGATCGGCCTGCTGCACGTGTTCGATGTAAAGACGGCCATAGCCGCGGTCGTAGTGGCGCACGGGGGGCTGCCATTCGGCAAGACGCGCGGCCAGTTCTTCGGCGGAGATCAGCAGGTTCAGCTTACGGTTGGGCACATCAAGTTCGATGCTGTCGCCGTTGCGGACCACCGCCAGTGGACCGCCGGCGGCGGCTTCGGGGGAAATGTGCAGCACGACGGTACCGTAGCTGGTTCCGCTCATGCGGGCATCGGAGATACGGACCATATCCTCCACTCCCTGCTTCAACAGTTTGGCGGGCAGGGGCAGGTTGCCCCATTCGGGCATCCCGGGGCCGCCCTTGGGACCGCCGTGTTTCAACACAAGGACGCAGGATTCGTCGACGTCGAGATCGGGATCGTCGATGCGCTCCTTCAGATCGTCGTGATCTTCAAAGACAACGGCGCGCCCGGTGTGCCGCATCAGCTTTTCCGATGCCGCGGTGGGTTTCAGGACGGCTCCGTCCGGACAGAGATTGCCGCGCAGAATCACGGTACCTCCCTGTTGGGTGAGGGGATTGGCGATTGTGCGGATGACGTCGGGATTAAAACATTTGGCTTCTTCCACGTTTGCGCCGATGGGGTGGCCGTTCGCGGTGATGGCATCGCGGTTGAGCAGGGGCAGCAGTTCGCGGATGACCACGGGCAGGCCGCCGGCATAGAAGAAGTCCTCCATCAGGTACTTTCCGGAAGGGCGGATGTTGGCCAGGAACGGCGTGGTGCGGGCCATGTTGTCAAAATCCTCCAGTTCCAGCGGCACGCCCAAACGGCCGGCCAGGGCCATGAGGTGGATGATGGCGTTGGTGGAGCCGCCGATGGCCGCGTTGACGCGAATGGCGTTCTCAAAGGCGGCGCGGGTGAGGATTTTCGCGGGCGTCAGATCTTCATACACCATTTCGACGATGCGCTTGCCGCTGCGTTCGGCCACCTCCATACGGCGCGAGTCGGCGGCGGGAATGCTGGCGCAGCCGGGCAGCGTCATACCCAGGGCTTCGGCGATGGAGGTCATGGTGGAGGCGGTCCCCATCACCATGCAGTGGCCGGCGCTGCGGGACATGCAGCTTTCGATCTCGCAGAAATCCTCTTCGCTGATGCGGCCAGCGCGCAGTTCGTCCCAGAAGTGCCAGACATCGGAGCCGGATCCGATCTCGCGGTTCTGCCAGCGGCCCTTCAGCATGGGACCGCCTGTCACCATGATGGACGGCACGCCGGCCGAGGCGGCGCCCATCAGTTGGGCGGGCGTGGTTTTGTCGCAGCCGCACAGCAACACCACGCCGTCGATGGGATTGGCGCGAATACACTCCTCCACGTCCATTGCCATGAGGTTGCGGAACATCATGGTGGAGGGACGCATGAACGGTTCGCCAAGGGAAATGGTGGGGAACTCAAGGGGGAATCCGCCCGCCGCCCAGACGCCGCGTTTGACGGCTTCAGCCACCTGGCGCAGGTGCGCATTGCAGTTGGTGAGTTCGCTCCAGGAGTTACAGATGCCGATGACCGGTTTGCCGTCGAAGTTGGCCTGGGAGAAGCCTTCGGTTTTCATCCAGGAGCGGTGAATGAAGCCGAGCTTGTCTTTGCGTCCGAACCAGTCCGCGCTGCGCAACCTGGCGCCGTTGGTAGGAGATGACATAAGGGGAGATTATCGCAAGAAAAGCGATCTCCCGGACACCTAGTACAGCAATTCGGCGTAACGGCCGGAAGAAATCAGTTCCGCCTTCTTCTCATGCCACGCCTTTTCGGAACCGGCCATGGCGATCATGGCCTTTTCAAACTGGCCGGCCACGTTCGCCAATCCCGCCACATAGACGTAGGTCTTGGGGTCCTGCATCAGTTCCCACACTTCCTGAGAGTTGTCCATCAGGAGGCGGTCGATGGGCGGCTCCTCGTCAAAGTAGGGGCGCGCGCTCACCGCCTCAAAGGCGCGGAAGGAGTCGTCATCATAGTAGAGGGCCAGATCGCGCGCCTTCTCGTTGCGGTAGAGCATTTCAGTGCCGCTTTTGGCGCCGTAGAACAGCCTTACCTTGCCGCGCCATCCGCCGCGTTCGGCATAGATATTGCGCGTGAAGGCGCGGAACGGCGCGATGCCGGTCCCCACGCCCACCATCAGCATGTGGCAGGTATCGTCGGGCGGCATCTGGAAGTGCGATCCATAGGGTCCGGTGATCTTGATGGAAGCGCCGGGGTTCAGGTCGCACAGATAGTTGGACGCTTTGCCGGGATACTCCTCACCGCTCACCTGGTCAACGTAAAAGCAGCGCCGCACGCAGATGGAGATGGTGTGGCGCACGCCCCGGTCCGGCTTGTGGGAGCTGGCGATGGAGTACAGCCGCAGGTGATGGGGATTTCCGAATTCGTGAGGCCCCGGCGCCAGCACGCCGATGCTCTGGCCTTCCACGAAATCGAAATCGCCGTCGGGAAGCTCCAGCAGCAGATGCCTTACTTCGGCGCCGGAATTTTCCGGCGTTATCTGCTCGCTGGAAACCAGCGTGGCCGAATAGGGGTTTGAGACATCGTATTCATTGAGGTTCATGATTTGCCTCTCTTTGCGCAGTGCCCGCCGCCGCAACCGCCGCAGCCATGGGCCATATGCTCCAGAACATCTTCACCGGCGCCGCAGCCGGCCCGTTTGCGGATGAATCCCTGTACGGCCATCCATCCGGCCATCAACACCAGGAATCCGCCCACCGCTTTCGCCATTTCGAGTAACATCGTCATTCTCCCGAGCCCATGCCGGCGAATCCCATAAACGCCATGGAGAGCACGCCGGCGATGAACAGCACCAGCGCGGTGCCGCGCGCGACGTCGGGGACATCGGACAGCTCCAGCCGTTCGCGAATCACCGACATGATGACGATGGCCAGCGCGAAGCCGCCGCTCGCTCCAAGCGCGAACACAACGCTTTGCGCGAAGTTGTATTCGCGAGAAGTCTGAAACAGCGCAACGCCCAGCACGGCGCAGTTGGTGGTAATCAGGGGCAGGTAGATGCCCAGGGCGCGGAACAGGGCCTCGGACGTCTTCTTGATGAACATCTCCACAAGCTGCACGGTGGAGGCGATGATCACAATGTAGGTGATGATGCGCAGGTACTCGGCGTGAAACGACACCAGCATCAGGTTGGCGCCGAAGGCAAGCACGCTGCTGACCGTGATCACGAAGATCACCGACACACCCATTCGCCACGCCGTGGAAAACTTCGACGAAACGCCGAGGAACGGGCAGATGCCCAGAAAGACGGCGAGCACGAAGTTGTTGATCAGCAGCGAGTCGAGAAAAATGCCGCCCAGCGACTGGTTCATGCCGCGGCCTCCTTGCCACGCTGCTTCCAGGCCGAAAACAGCAACAGCCAGGCGCCGAGCGTAAAGAAGCCTCCCGAAGGCAAAAGGAACAGCACCCAAGGCTGGAAGTTGGGCCCGAAGAGAGGATAGCCCAGGAAGGTGCCGGCGCCCAGAATCTCCCGGACGCTGGCCAGGCACAGCAGTGCGAACGAGAAGCCGAGCCCCATTCCCAATCCATCCAAAATCGACCGGAAAACGCCGTTCTTGCTGGCGAAAGCTTCCGCCCGGCCGAGAATGATGCAGTTGACTACAATCAAGGCGATGAAGGCGCCCAGCGCCTTATACACGGGCACGCTGATGGCCTTGATCATGTATTCCACGATGGTGACGAAGGTGGCGATGATCAGGATGTAAGTTGCAATCCGCACTTCCTTCGGCACCAACTTGCGAACCATCGAAATCAGCGCGTTGGAACAGACCAGCACAAACAGGGTGGCGATTCCCATGGCGATGGCGTTCCTTACGCTGTTCGTCACGGCGAGGGTGGGGCACATACCCAGCACCTGCACGAAGGATGGGTTCTGCTTCCACAGTCCGTTCAGAAAAGTTTCCATGTCTTCCCGCAATGTTCACTCCCCTTTCTCGAGCCGGGCGCGGTTGCGCGCAATGACAGGCGCCATCTGTTGTGTGCTCTTTTGCAGCATGCGGCCGACGGCGCGGGAGGAAATTGTAGCGCCGGAAATGGCATCCACCTCCCAGGCGTTCTTCTTGGTCCCGCTTTTCACCGTGACAATGGGGTGAGTCGCGTCCAGTTCCCTGAAGTTCGATAAGAACCTGGGATCGGTGGAGATCTTGTCGCCCAACCCGGGCGTCTCCTTCATCTCCACCACTTTGAAGCCGATGACGGCCTGCTTAGCCGGCGAATAGGCGTACATTCCCACAATCATGTCGGCGTAACCGCGTTCAGCGGCCTGCAGCACAACGCCGATGAGGGCGCCCGAGGAATCGTAGCCCGCGATGATGCGCTGAGGTGGAGGCTCGGGTTCGTTCCACACTTTCAGCTCGCCGTCCGCCGAGGCGGCATAGGTGACCTGCTTTGCCACGCCTGGCAGCAACTGCGCCACCGTTTCCTGCATGATCAGTTCCTGATTGCGGCGGATGGGTTCCAGCGTGCCGCGATGGGCGGTGACGATCAGCAGGCCGCAAACCAGCGAAACGATACCCATGATGCGGATCATGAGGGCCTCGCTTTCGTCCCATAGACGCGCGGCTGGGTGAGGTTGTCGATGAGTGGGGAGAGAGCATTGCCCAGCAGGATGGCGTACATCACACCTTCAGGCAGGCCGCCGGTGAAGCGGATCAACACGGTGAGCAGGCCCATCAGCCCGCCATAGATCCAAACGCCCAGCGGCGTTACCGGAGACGCCACCATGTCGGTGGCCATGAACAGCGCCCCCAGCATCAGGCCGCCGGAAAAGAGCACAAACAGCGGGCTGGGATAGCGGGAGGCATTCATCAGGTGAAAGGCGCCGCCCACGAAAAAGGCGCTGCCCAGCATGGCGGCCGGGATCCGCCAGTCCATCATCTTCCTTGCGATCAGATAGGCCCCGCACAACAGGATGAGCAGCGCGCTGGTCTCGCCGGCCGATCCGGAAACCTGCCCGAAAAACAGTGCCGCGGTATCGGTGCCCACATGGTCGAACTTCTGCTTCATGAGCGGTGTGGCGGTGGAGAGCGCATCGAGTGCGGGAGGCTGAAGGAACGGCCAGGCGAGGGTGCTGGGGATGAATTGCTGGAACCTGTCGGCGAGCATCGGCGGAGTGTAGCCGGTGATTGCGGCGGGAAAGGCCGCCTGCAGGAACGCCCGGCCCACCAGCGCCGGATTAAAGACGTTGAAGCCCAGGCCCCCGAACAGCATCTTGCCCAGCCCCACGGCGATGAAGCCGCCCACGGCCGTCATCCACAAAGGGAAACCGGGAGGCAGGATGAGCGCCAGCAGCAGGCCGGTGATGACGACGCTGAAATCGCCCACCGAACTGGGCCGTCCGGCGAGCCGGCAGAAAAGCTGCTCGGTCAGCACGCAACTGGCGACGGCGGTGATCACCAGGACGAACGCGCTGATTCCAAACACCCAAACTGAAAAAATACACAGCGGCAGCAGCGCATAGACCACGTGCCGCATGATCATAGCCACCGAACGTCCGGTGTGCACGTGCGGCGACGTCCGTAGCTGAATTTCAGGCGTTGCTGTTGACACGCTCGCGCGCCTTTCTCTCCCGGTTCATCTGCTTGCTGACACGGAAGTATTGGACCAGCGGGATGTGCGAGGGGCAGACGTAGCTGCAGCAGCCGCACTCAAAGCAGTCGTTCAAATGAAACTCCGATTCCATCTCCTCATAGCGTTCCTTGCGGGCGAGCATGCCCATACGGGACGGATTCAAATGCAGTGGACAGACGTCGACACATGCGCCGCAGCGAATGCAGGGGTAGACCTGCGCGGCGCGGCCGTTCAACTCTTCGGCGGTCATCACCAGGATGCCGGTGACGCCCTTGGTGACCGGCACGTCGAGCGAACTGATGGCGGGTCCCATCATGGGGCCACCCAGAATCACCGAGGCCACCTTTTCGGTGCAGCCGGCCTGCTCCAGCGCCCAACGCAGCGGCGTGCCAAGGGCGGTGAGGTAGTTGCCGGGTTTGCTGACGCCGTGGCCGGTAATGGTGACCACGCGTTCGATCAGCCCCTGATGACGGGGCAGCAGTTCACCGATCTGGGCGAGGGTGGCCACGTTGAACACGGCGACGCCGATTTCCGAAGGCAGTCCGCCGGAGGGCACTTCCCTTCCCAGCAGCACCTGGATGAGCATTTTTTCGGCGCCCTGTGGATACTTGGTGGCGACGGCTTCCACGGTGATCTCAGGCGTCGAGGTAACCGCCTTACCTAGGGCCTCCACAGCATCAGGCTTGTTATCCTCCACGCCGATGATGGCCCGCCCGGCGCCGACGGCCTTCATGACGATGCGCGTTCCGTGGACCACTTCATCGGCCTGTTCCACCATCACCCGGTGGTCGGTGGTAAGGTAAGGCTCGCACTCGCAGCCGTTCACCACCACCGTGTCCACGCGCTTGCCCTCGGGCACTTTCAGCTTCACGTGGGTGGGAAAAGCGGCGCCGCCCAGACCGACGACGCCGGTGTCCTGCACGGCCGCAACGATCTCGGCCGGGCTCATGTGGTCAATGTCCTGGGGCGCGCCGTAAAGAATCTCCTGGCTGGCCGAAGGCCATGGTTTCAG
Organism: Bryobacteraceae bacterium; assembly: GCA_033762895.1. Lineage (GTDB taxonomy): Bacteria > Acidobacteriota > Terriglobia > Bryobacterales > Bryobacteraceae > CADEFT01. Next base: position 21,636 of record JANRLE010000178.1, read on the forward strand.
GTAAATGGCCTGGGTGAGTTCGCCGCGGGCCGAAGGCGCCAGCGCGATCGCCTCAATGCGGCCCGTGGCGGGCGCGTGCATTGGCACGGAGACGAAGCCGCCGGCCTTGGCGATCGGCTCACCGCGCACCACTTCCTGTCCCTCACGCACGATGGAGACAGCGGGCGCCCCGGCATGTTGGGAAAGCGGAATCACCAGCATCGGGGAGAACGGCAGCCTCCGGATGGGCAGGCGGCAGGTCAGTTCCTTGAACTCCGGGGGGTGGACGCCCCGCGAAAGATGCTTCCCGCCAATGAGACCGAATAGAGACATGTGGGTTAGTTGTACTTGGTGGCCCTTGCGATCAGCTTGTCCACATCCTTTTCGGTGCGGTCGGCCGGCAATCCGGGATGGATCACCTGCGCCGTACATTTCTCCGCCGCCCGCACCAGATCCTTATACGGGCCACCCCGCGGGTTCTTCACGTAGGCGTGCTTTTTGTCGTCATAAGCGAAGATCTTGGGGTTGATCTTGATGCACTCATCGCAGGAGGTGCAGTTGGCCGAATCGATCCAGGGCGCCGATGACTCGCCGTCGGCCACGACCGCCGCAGCGGGCGCGGGCAGGTCCACGTTGGCCAACACCGGCAGGTCACCGAGGCCGCCAATCAACTCTCCGTTTCCGGCCAGTTCCAGCAGGCGCGCGGCCAGGCTTTGTGCGAACTCGGCCTTCACCCTGTTGGCGATCTGTTCGGGGTCCACCTGCTCGCGCATGCCGGTAAGCGCCTTCAAGACGCGCCAGAAGTTGCGCCGGTCCTCGCAGGACTTCACGATCGGTTCGGCGGGAATCACGCGGATGAGGTGGTTCTTCTTGTCGAGCCCCCAGATGAAGGGGAAGCGGCCTTCGCGATCGCCGGCGGAAAGTTCCAGGAACTCGGCCAGCGGAATCATATTCTCATTCCAGGTATCGCGCGGCGCGGTGCGGAACTGTTTGCGGAAACGGCCCTCGGTGACGGCGAAGTCGGCAAAGGTGAGCGGCACTTCCATCGAGGCTTTAGCGCCGTTCTCGTCGGTGTAGTTGAGCGTGTAGGCGGGCCAATCCTGGTCGACGGCCGGATTGCCTTCCAGATCGAAGCACTCTTCGGGCAGGATGCCCTTGTCCGGGTTGTAGCGGATGAGCGGATAGGCGCGCGATTCCACGGCCAGCTTGCTCTGGTGTTCTGCCAGATCGTCGCCAATGCCGTGTTCCGGCATGCAGGCGGCATAGACGTTGAACAGCGCCGGACGGCGGGCGTTGATGCCTTCGATGAATCCTTCCAGCAGGTGCGTGATGTTGGAAATGGAGCCCTGCAGCACGTATGTGGTGCGGTGCGCCATTCCGATCAGTGCGATTTCTTTGCGGATCTCCTCTTTGCCCTTGGCGGCCTTGCCGTACTGCGCCATGTCCGACACCTGCCCGGTGAAGCCGGACGTACAGGCCTGCCCGCCGGTGTTGGAGTAGACCTGCGTATCGAGCACCAGGACTTTGATGGGCTTGCCGGACATCATCATGCGCGACAGGTTCTGAAAGCCGATGTCGTACATTGCGCCATCGCCGCCGATGGAGACCACGGGCGGGCAGAGGTGGAACTCCTCGTCGGTGAATTTGCGCCAATCGAAGTAGGTGAAGAACTCCTCGTGCTTCTGCTTGTTGTAGCCGCCCTCGAGTTCGATCTCGGCCATACGGACGGCGCGGAAACCTTCGGCCATCTTCGCCATATGCCCTTCAAAGATGCCCATGGCCATGGAGGGGGAATCCTGGAAGAGATGATTCGTCCATGGGAACGGGTAGGGATTAAAAGGATAGGTTGAACCCCAGACGGAGGTGCAGCCGGTGGCGTTGATGATGCCCATGCTGGAGCGTCCGCGCCGCGCCGTACCTTCCACATATTGCCAGCGCAGATGGCGCAGTTTGGCGAGAAGCTGGGTCACCCAGCGCAGCCATTCCGGATCGATGGTGCGGCCCTCATGCCGCTCGTCGAGTTTTTCAGAGAAGCTGGCGAGTGTGACGTCGGAGTCCTTCAAGCGGTCCAGGGCCTGCTCCACCCTGGAGCTGTCGCTGAGATCCATGGAGCCGGCCAGCTTCAGACGGACATGCTGGTCGAGCCTGGCGATGAGGCCGTCCAGTTTCTCCACCTGCTTCTTCACACGCGGCTGCATCAGCGCTTCCACGGCTCCGACAAAAAGATGGACGACGGTCTTTTCACCGCAGCCCAGGCAAGCGCCGTCGCCGCCCACCATGCCGAGGTAGTTCTTCTTGTCGAGCAGCAGCGTCTCCAGCGCGCCAATCCGTTCATTCAGATCATCAATGCGGATGAACTCAGGCGAAGTGGTGGGCAGCGCCAGCCAGAAATCCCAGTCCTTGCGGAGCCGCTCAATGGTCTGCGGCGTCTGAGGCACGGTGCGCAGCGCGTCGTCATTGCAGACCTTCACGCACTCCATGCACCCCTTGCAGGTGTAGGGATTGACGGTGATGGAAAGCAGACCACCCGAACCCTTCTGCTTCTTCTCCCTGACGCCCCAATAGGGCTGAGTGAGCGAGAACTGGAACTCGCCCAAGGCCTTACGAAAGCCCTGGAATTCTTCATCTACTTCTTTACGTTCGGCGTCTGTCTTGTAGCCGGTGATGACGTCGGAGATCCCCTCGTCAATGATGCGGCGGACATTGGCATTGTCGCCGGCCGCCTGCAGCCGCGTCTTCACCTTCTGTTCCAGTGTGCGGACCGCGCGCGGCAGGTGCTGCAATGCATGCCCGTTCTGCGAGGCCTTGAGCGCCGTCTCCATCACCTGGCCAATCGAGTGTACGAGGCCGGCGATGGCCATATCCGGACAGATGGTGTAGCAGTTGCCGCAGGCCGTGCAATTCTCCGGCACCCATTGCGGATGATCGAAGCGGATGCCGGTCATGTCGCGGAACACGCCCGTGGAGGCTGGGATGAAGCTTAATCCGATGAACGGATCCACCAGGTTTTCGTTACCTTTACCGGAAAGATAGAAACTTCCGGTTTGATCCCAGAAGCGATGAATATCGGTGGTGGCGTCGCTGCTCACCGGCTGCTGCTTGAGCATCACGGGAAGGGCGGGTTCGCGCCGCATCACGGCCGTGGTGGTGGCGATGCGCTTGTCGGTGATCTCTCTGGCTTCTTCGTAACCGCGCCGCACCACGCGCATGTTGTCCTGCACCACACGCGCGCCCTTGCCGCCGAATTTCGACTTCAACTGCGATTCGATCGATTCAAACAACTGAGCCTCAGTGAGTTTGGCCTGCGAGGCGACGGGAGACGCCTTAAAGAATGCGCCTTGGAAGGCGATGCCCTGCATGCGGAATTGCAGTTCGGGATCGGTGGCCTCCTCGCGGGCGATCTTGAACGCATCGAGGTAGTAGACCCTGATGTCGTTCTCAATCACGATACGCTGGAACTGCTCGGGAATCTGCTGCCAGACTTCCTCCGGTTTGTCGAAGGCGCTTTGCAGAATGAAGACGCCGCCCTTCTTCAATCCGGCGAGCGGATTGGAGTGCTTAAAGACATTCGGGTCCGGAGAAAGCACCAGGTCCACGTAGAAGTAGTCACAGTTGACGCGGATCGGCTCGGGCGCTGCGGAAAGGTAATAAGTAGTTGGCTGGCCTTTCTTTTCCGAGCCATACTTGGGGTTCGCCTTGATGTGATAGCCGAGCAGGTCAAACAACGTCATGGCGAGGTTCTTGCCAGTAGTGATGGCGCCCCACCCGCCCACGGAATGGAACCGCACGGTGATGCTGTTCCTGGGCATGAGGTTGGGATTCTCAGAGCCTCGAACGGCCAGTTCCTTCACCCGCGGATAGGCGTCGGCCACCTGGATCTGGTGAATCTCCTGCTTCGGCGTAAATGCTTTTGCATGAGTGAAATCCACTGACAAGTAAAAAAATTTGCTGCGCCCGCCGGTGGGCAGCATGTTCTCCACCGCGCCGATCAGACCTTCGGGTTGAAGGTCCCGGCTGCCCAGTCCATAGGAACCGGAATAGAGGGGAGGAAGATCGTCGGCGGAACGGTAGTTGGGATAGTCCGGGTAGGGGATCGGCCCCTTTCCGGCACGGCCGTTCTCCATGCAGCGGCTCAATGCCGCCCGCACTTCACGTATCAGTGGAAGATCTTCGGCCAGTGGCTGGTCGACGCGCTCCAGCACGGCGACCCCCTTGCGTCCCATGAGGATCTTGCCCACCAGGTCACCCGGGAAGGGCCGGAACATGGTCATGTTCACGACGCCCACCTTGATCCGCCGGGTCTCGCGGAGGTAGTCGGCGACGGCTTCGGCCGTCACCACCATGCTGCCCTGGCCGACGATAAGGTAGTCGGCGTCTTCCACACGATAGGTGGAAACACGGTCATAACGGCGGCCGGTAAGTTCGTAGAATTCGGCCATGGCCTGGGTGGTGAGCGCGGCGATGTGATCGAAAAAATAAGGCCGCTGCGCGGCGACGCTCTGCATGTAGGCGTCCTGGTTCTGGACGGTGCCGATCATCACCGGATTGTCGACGGTCCAGAGTTCGGGAATGCGGCGGCGGCGGGGTCCGTACAGCAAACGCTGGGCGGCGGTGGGGGTGTCGATGATGTCGTCGGGCCGGCCGAGGTATTCGGCGATCATCTCGCGCTCAGGCAGCATGAGGGACTCGATCAGGTGGGTGGTGAGAAATCCGTCCTGGGCGCAGATGCCCGGGGTGAGGGAAAGCTCGGCAATGCGGTGGGAGATGATGTTGAGGTCGCAGACTTCCTGCGCGCTCTTGCCAAAGAGCTGGAAAAAGCCCGCGTCATCGACGCAGTGGTAGTCATCGTGGCCGGCATGGACGTTGAGCGTGGACTTGGTCATCGCCCGGCAGCCCATATTCAGCACGTAGGTGAGCCGCTTGCCGACGGCGGCGTACAGCGACTCATGCATGTAGGCGATGCCCTGGCCGGAGGAAAAATTCGTGGCGCGCAGACCGGTCATGGAAAGCCCCGCCGTCACCGCGGCGGCGGCGTGTTCGCCTTCGGGCTCAATGAAGATCAGCGGGCGGCCGGAAACGTTGATGTGGCCGGCGGCGGCCGCCTCGGCCCAGTATTCGCCCATCTGTGTGGATGGCGTGATGGGATAGGCGCCCGCGGCATCCGACGATTCCCGCTCGCACATGATGACGGCGGTGTTGCCGTCCATCGCCTGCCTGATTCCCGGGTATTTGAACGTCCGTTTAGTGGTCATCCTTGTCCATCTCCTAACGAGCCAAAGGCAAGTTCGCCGAATCCACGGGAAGCGGCGACTTGCGGGTAATTTTTTTTGCGTCCGGTCCCTTGACGGGCCCCTTATCCTTGTCCATCCAGACAATCGCGCCGGTGGGGCAGCGTTGAATGGGCGTCGGGTTCGCAAGACGGTTCCTGGAATAGTCGACGACGGCCAGGTTGTTCTCGATGCGGACGAGGCCTTGTGGCGCATCGGCGGCGCAGCGTCCGCAGGCGGTGCAGGCCACCTCGCAAAGCGCTTCGGCGAGGTCGCCGCTGAGTAGATTCCGGCAAGCCACCCACAGCCGGTGGTCGACCGGATGCAGCGAGAAGAGCTGTTTCGGGCAGACCTCCACGCAATCACCGCACGCCGTGCATTTTGATTCGCTGACAACGGGCAGCCCGTGTTCATCCATGTGGATGGCGCCGAAATCGCATACCCGTTCGCAATCGCCCAATCCAAGGCAGCCCCAGGAGCAGCTCTTGCCGCCGCCGGCAATCAGCGCCGCACCGCGGCACGATGACAATCCCGTATATCGCGCGCGGTTCCTGGCAACATGTGCTCCGCCGGCACAGGCCAGTCTGGCGACGCGCCTGTTGACAGCCCCCGCGCTGACTCCGAGCAGCGACGCAATCGCCACGATTCCTTGGGGTGCGCTGACGGTGCACCTGGCGGGCTCGGCTTCTCCCTTCACCACTCTTTCGGCAAACGCCCGGCATCCGGCCGATCCGCAGGCGCCGCAGTTGGCCCCGGGCAGCAATCCCTCCACCTGATCAATGCGGGGATCTTCGTAAACGTAGAATTTCTTGCTGGCAAAGGCGAGCACGGCGGCGAGCACGACGCCGATGCCGGCCATGATGCCGCCAGCCATCAAAAAGTCGATCATTGCGCACTCCGGTGCGCAAATTCGCGCAGACGCCGGACGGCGAATCGCGTCTTATCACTCAATCCCAGCGCAACTCCAAGCATATGCGTCATCGACAGGCGTGTTGTTGCACGTACCCTGCCATGCCAGAATAAGGATTCGAATGGCGAAACCCTGGCGCAGAGCACTGCTGGCGTTGGCGGCCGTGGGCCTGCTGCTGGCTGTCCGATTGTATACCAGCAAACAGGACAATGCTCGCGGCCTGATCCATGTACAGCGCTCGCTGATGGGGACGGTGTGGAACATTGACGTGATGGAGGAGGGCAGGCCGGAAGCCGCGCGCCAGGCGGTGGAGGCAGCCTATCGCGAGTTGGAACGGATTGACGGGCTGATGAGTGAGTGGAAACCGGATTCGCCTGTCTCGGCAATCAATCAGGCAGCCGGAGGCGCTGCCGTGGAGGCGCCGGAGGAATTGTGCGCGATCCTGCGGCGCAGCGTTGATTATGGAGAAAAGAGCGCAGGCGCATTCGATATCACCTGGCGCGGCATGGGCCGCATATGGCGTTATGATGAAGACTTCGTACCACCTTCGGACCAGGCGATCGAAAAAGCCCGGGCGAATGTGAACTACCGCGACCTTGAAATTACCGGGAACCTAGTGCGGCTGAAACGGGCCGGCATGAGCATCGGCCTCGGCGGGATCGCCAAGGGGTACGCGGTGGACCGCGCGCTGGGAATCCTGAACCGCGCGGGATTCGCAAACGCGCTGGTGGATGGCGGAGGCGACATTCGTGTCTCCGGAACCAAGAACGGAACGCCGTGGCAACTTGGAATTCAGGATCCGCGGGCCGAGCGCGGCTCGCTGCTGGGCCGCGTGGCCATGACCGGCGGAGCACTGGTCACATCAGGCGATTATGAACGGTTCCGCATGGTGGATGGCGTGCGCTATCACCACATCATTAATCCCCGCACGGGCCGGCCGGCGCGGGGGACGACGTCAGTAAGCGTAATGGCACCGAGCGCCGAGCAGGCCGACGCGCTGGCAACGGCCATTTTCGTGCTGGGTCGGGAAAAGGGGTTGGCTCTGGCCGAGGCGGAAAACGTGGATGCCATGCTGATCGACGAACAGGGAAATACCCATCGGACTGATGGCTTTGCCCGACGCTTCGAAGCCGCTCCGGGAAAGGAAAGAAGCCAATGACGGTAAGTTCGCTGATGAACACCAATCCGATCACGGTGACGCTGGAGGACACCTTCGGCGGCGCGCTGGACATCCTGTTGAAGCACCGGGTGCGCAGCCTGCCCGTGCTCGATTCCAACGGAATCTACCGCGGGATGTTCGACCTGTACGATCTGTGGGAACTGCTGCTTCCGCGCGCCGCGCTGCTGGAGGGCAAACGGATCGCCGATCTGGCGTACATGCCGGGTTCGGAGGAAATGCTGCGGGAAAAGCTGGGCAATGCCCAGGCGCGGTCGATTGTCGAGTTTCTGGACGACCAGGAGTCGCCGGCCATCTATTCCGACACAACCGTCATTGAAGCGATTCTGCTGCTACACCGCCGGGGCGGCAATCTGCCGGTTGTGGAACGTCAGACGCGAAAACTGGTGGGTATCGTCACCCCGTGGGAGATTCTCAGTCAAGTTCAGACTGGGAAGGACACCGCCCACTGATGCTTTCTGATTCCGCCGCGACCCAAATGATCTTCGGCTGGAGCCCGGCCCTGTACGCGTCCGTGGTCTTCGCTGCCGTTTACATCGTAGTGATTACTGAAAAAATCAACCGCGCCATCATCGCCCTGATGGGGGGAGGACTGATGATTCTGGGCGGCGTGGTGAACCAGGAAGCCGCCATTCGGGGCATCGATTTCAACACGATCGGCCTGTTGCTGGGGATGATGGTGATTGTGGGCATCACGGGCAAGTCCGGGGTGTTTCAATATATCGCCATCTGGTCGGCAAAGAGAGTCAGCGCGCACCCGATGGGTGTGCTGGTGATGCTGGCCATCGTGACGGCGGTGCTTTCGGCTTTGCTGGACAACGTCACCACCGTGCTGTTGATTGTGCCGGTGACACTGCTGATCACCGAAGAACTGCGCGTGTTGCCGTATCCGTATTTAGTCACTGAAATCCTGTTTTCCAATATCGGCGGCACGGCCACGCTGATCGGGGATCCGCCCAACATCATGATCGGCTCACTGGTGGGTTTGACCTTCAACGATTTCGTGTCCAACCTTGGGGCGGCGGTGGTGGTGATCATGGCCGCCACGCTGGTTCCCCTCTATTTCATCTGGCGCAAGGACCTGACCACAACGGCTGAAGCCCGCAAACGGGTGATGGAGTTCGACGAGCGCCAGGCGATTACGGATCCGCGGCTGTTGAAACAGGCGCTGGCAGTTCTGGCAGCGGTGATCGGCGGCTTCGTGCTGGCGCACACGTTCCACATTCAACCTGCCACCATCGCCATGTTCGGCGCCGGATTGCTGCTGCTGCTGGACAACTACCAACGCAAGGCCGAGGAGCAATCGCACAACGTACATCACGCCTTTTCCGAGGTGGAGTGGGTGACGCTGATCTTCTTCGTAGGCCTGTTCATCCTTGTGCATGGGCTGGAGTCAGCCGGGGTGATCGGGTCAATGGCGAAAGCGCTGTTGGACGCCACGGGCGGGGATCTGAAGGTGACGGCGATCGCGGTGCTGTGGGGCTCGGCATTTCTTTCGGCGTTCATCGACAACATACCGTTTGTGGCGACGATGATCCCGCTGATCAAGTCGCTGGGGCCGGCGATGGGTGGCGAACAGGCGCTGATGCCGCTGTGGTGGTCGCTATCGCTGGGCGCGTGCCTGGGCGGAAACGGGACTTTAATCGGGGCTTCCGCGAACCTGGTGGTGGCAGGCATGGCCGAACGCGCCGGACAGCCGGTGCGTTTCGTTCCCTACATGAAGTCGAGTTTCCTGCTGATGGTGATGTCGATCGCCATCTCGCACGTTTACGTGGTGCTGCGGTTCCTTTGATCGGGGCGGCTAGGCCCGGCGCTCGGTGCGGCCCACGCCCAGCTTGCGCAGGATGTCCTCCATCAGGCACCACTTGGTAAAGGCTGACTGCAGCAGATTCACGCCGACAAACGCGGTGAACCAATACCAGTTTGGATTGACGAAGTGACCAAGCGCGAGACTGGCCAGGATGAAGGTTCCGGCAATTGCGCGGATCGTATGTTCCAGAGTCATTGCGATTTTCTCCTGTTCACCATAAAGTAGACGATCGGCACCGTCATGCGCGACAGCAGCAGCGAGGCAACCTCGCCCGCCATCAGCGCGATGGCCATGCCCTGAAAGATGGGGTCAAACAAAATTACGGCCGAGCCCACCACCACGGCGGCTGCCGTCAGCATCATGGGGCGGAAGCGCACGGCGCCGGCATCGACCACGGCCTGATCGAGCGGCATTCCCTGCCCCAGCCGCAGTTCCACGAAATCGACAAGGATGATGGAGTTGCGGATCACAATACCCGCACCGGCAATGAAGCCGATCATGGTGGTGGCGGTAAAGAACGCGTTCATCATGCCGTGCGCGGGCAGGATGCCCACCAGCGAGAACGGGATGGCGGTCATGATCACCAGCGGCGTGAGGAAGGACTGAAACCAACCCACCACCAGCACATAGATCAAGACCAGCACAGCGGCGAAGGCGAGCCCCAGATCGCGGAAAACCTCGTAGGTGATGTGCCATTCGCCATCCCATTTCATGGCGTAGCGGGCGGGATCGAACGGTTGGCTGGCGGTGAACTGCTCGATTGCATATCCGCCGGGCGCTTTGATCTTGTCGATCTTTGCGCCAAGTTCGAGGATGGCGTAAACGGGGCTTTCCTTGGCGCCGGCCACGTCGGCGGTGACATAGGTGACCGGCTGCAGATTCTTGTGATAGATGCTCTTGTCTTCCACCACCTGTTCGGTGCGCACAATCTCGCGCAGCGGGACAAGCTGGCCGCTTCGCGAGGGGATTTTCAGGTTCTGAATCCGTTCCAGGTCGCTGCGGGTGGCGCGGTCCAGGCGAATGCGGATGGCGACGTCTTCCTTTTCGCTCTCCACGTGCAGGAGCCCGGCCACATCGCCCGCCGAGGCGATGCGCACGGTGCGGGCGACGTCTTCCTCGGTGATGCCGTTGAGCGCGGCCTTCTGCCGATCGAGGATGAGGCGCTGTTTGGGCTGATCGTCTTCCACATACCAATCCACGTCCACCACTCCATCCACACTCTCGAAGATGCCGCGGATCTGGCGGGCGAGGCTGGTTCGCCCCTCGGCGTCGGGTCCGTAAATTTCCGCCACCAGGGTTTGCAGGACAGGTGGGCCGGGCGGCACTTCCGCCACCTTGATATTGGCGTTGAACCGTTTGGCCACCGGCAGCAGCGCCGTGCGCACGGACTTGGCGATCTCGTGGCTTTGACGGTCACGGGCGTGCTTGGGCAGCAGGTTCACCTGGATGTCGGCGATGTTCGATCCCGAGCGCAGGTAGTAATGGCGCACCAGTCCGTTGAAGTTGAAGGGCGCGGCGGCGCCGGTGTAGGTCTGCACATCGGTCACCTCGGGCGTGCGGGTGACGGTGGCGGCCAGTTCCTGCGTGACGCGCGCGGTCTGCTCGAGCGTGGTGCCTTCGGGCATGTCGATGATGACCTGGAACTCGCTCTTGTTGTCGAACGGCAGCATCTTCACCTTGACGAACTGGGTGTAGATGAGCGACATCGACCCCAGCAGCAGCACAACCACCAGGCCGAGAAAACTCCAGCGGGAGGGGGTATGGTGGAGCACGCGATTCATGAAGCGGCGATAGATGCGGGTGGGCAGATCCTCACGCTCTTCGTGCCCGTGTCCTTCATGCACTTTCAACAGGCGCACCGTGGCCCAGGGCGTGACGATAAAGGCGACGAGCAGAGAGAATACCATCGCGGCGGTGGCGCCGATGGGGATGGGGCGCATGTACGGGCCCATCAGACCGCGCACGAATGCCATGGGCAGGATGGCGGCGATCACGGTGAGGGTGGCGAGAATGGTGGGATTGCCCACCTCATCTACAGCCTCAACGGCGACATCGGCCAGTGAACGGCCGCGATTGCCGGGCATTCGCACGTGGCGCACGATGTTTTCCACCACCACGATGGCGTCGTCCACCAGGATGCCGATGGAAAAAATCAGGGCGAACAGCGTGATGCGGTTCAGCGTGTAGCCGTAGAGATAGAACACGGTCAGGGTGAGCGCGAGCGTGGCGGGAATGGCGGTGAAGACGATCAGCGATTCCCGCAACCCCAGCACCAGGGCGATCAGCACGCTGACCGAGACCACGGCGATGGCCATGTGGAAAAGCAGTTCGTCCGATTTCTCCTTGGCGGTTTCACCGTAGTTGCGCGTGACACTGACATTCACGTCAGAGGGGATGAGGCCGGACTTGACGGCATCCACCTTGTGAAGAACGGCTTCGGCCACCTCGATGGCGTTGGTGCCCTTGCGCTTGGAGACAGCGAGCGTCACCGCGGGGTAGAACGATTCGCTATCGGCGTAGCGAACGTATTGCGAGGGCTCTTCGCCGCCATCGGATACCTCTGCCACATCCCGCAGGTAGATGGGGCGGCCGCCGGCGACGCCCACCACCACGCTGCGAACCTCATCGATGTTCTGCAGGAAGCTGCCGGTTTCAAGGAGAAATTCCTGGTTGGAGGCCGAGAACTTGCCCGAAGGCAGCCTGCGGTTGGCCGCGCCCGCCGCCTGATGGACCTGTCCGGGCGAGATGTTGTAGGCGGCTAGTTTCGCCGCATCGAGCGTGACGCGGACCTCACGGCGCTGGCCGCCGATGATCTGCACGGCCGAAACGTTGTCCACCTGTTTCACCGTGTCATGGAGTTGCGCTCCCAGGCGGCGAAGCTGGTAGTCGTCGTAGCGCTTGCTCCACAGCGTGAGCGCCAGGATGGGCACGTCGTCAATGGAACGCGGCTTCACCAGCGGCTGTGACGCGCCGGGCGGGATGATGTCGAAATTGGCGAACATCTTCTGGTTGAGCTTGACGATGCTGCGCTCTTCGTCCTCACCCACCTTGAAGCGGACAATGGCCATGGCGGCCGATGGCATGGAGGTGGAGTAGATGTACTCTACGCCCGGGATCTCCCACAGCAGCTTCTCCATCGGCTTGGTGACGCGCTCCTCCACTTCCCGGGCCGAGGCGCCGGGCATGGATACAAAAACATCGATCATCGGCACGATGATCTGCGGCTCCTCCTCGCGTGGAAGCTGCCACACCGAAAAGGCGCCGATCAGCAGCGACGCGGTGATCACCAGCGGCGTCAGCTTCGAATCAATGAAGGCGTGCGCGAGTTTTCCGGCAAAGCCGCGGTTCACGGACGCACCTCCACGCGGGCGCCGTCTTCGAGTGAAGCGGGCACAGGATGGATGACCTTGTCGCCGGCACCCAGCCCGGAGAGAATTTCGATGCTTGCATCCGATTTTGCTCCCATCGTCACCAGCCGGCGGCGTGCGCGGCCCTGCTCGGCGACAAACACCGATTCCACCTGGCCTGCCGAGCGCACCGCGGCGGCCGGGACCGAGAGCACGTTTCGGGTGCCGAACTGGAAGGACGCACGGCCGAACATACCCGAGCGAAGAGCCAGGCCTGGCGGCAGATTGATCCGTGCGATAAACGTGCGGGAGGCGGGATCGACGGCGGGAACGATTTCCGAAACGCGGGCGCTCACTTCGCGATCCAGCGCTTCGAGCGAGACGCTAACCGGCGTGCCGGCGCGCACCATGGGCATGCGCGATTCCTCCACCTCGGCTTCCAGGCGATAGGCGCCAGCCTGCTCGATCATCATCAGCGGGGCGCCGGGCGTTGCGAGGTTGCCGGGCTCCACACGGCGCTCAGTGACGATACCCGAAAACGGCGCCTGGATGGTGGCATAGCCGCGCATGATGCCCGCCGAGTTGATTGCTTCCCCGGCCTGGCGAATCTTTTCCTCCACCTGCGTGCGCCGGGAGCGGGTGGCCTCATAGTTCGAGCGGGCCATTTGCAGCTTGGCTGAGGCCTCATCGAACTCCTGATTGGAGACCGACTTCTTGTCGAACAGGTCTTTCATACGCCGGAAGGTGGCTTCGGCGAGATCGAGTTGCGCCTTGGCCGCCGCGGAGGAGTTGTCCACTTCGCTCAAGGCGGCTCTGGCCTCGCGTTGTGCGGCCTCGGCCTGGGCGTGGGTGGTTTCGAGATCGCGCGAGTCCAGCACGACGAGGGTCTGGCCCTGGGAAACACGGTCGCCGGTCTGCGCGCGCACCTCGCGCACGTAGGCCATCACGCGGCTGGCCACGGCGCCCGAAACGCGAGCCTTCACGCTGCCGGTGGCCTGGTAGGTTTCCGGCCACTGCGTTTGCGCCGCTTCCACGGTTTGGACGGAAACCGGTGCGGCCTCGGGCGCGGCCTTTTTTTTCGCTTCGGATTCGTGGCCGCCGCATGCGGAGAGCAACAGCAACAGGGAGAAGATGGCGGTTCGCATTATCGGAGCACCTCGGAACTTTCAGAAAGGATTCCCGCGCTCAATTCGAGCGCCGTGGCAGCCAGCCGCTGATCGTGGATCGCCGCCAGCCGGCGTGTTTTGACGTCGAGCAGAGCCGTCTCGGCGCGCAGCAGTTCGGTCACAGTGGTCAGCCCGGCTTCAAAGCGGTTCTTGATGATGCGCAATCCTTCTTCGGCTTGCGCGACGGTAGCCTCCGCCACCTCCAGGCTTTGTTCGGCGGCCACGCGCCCGGCATGGGCCCTGCGCACTTCGAGCTTCACGCCCTGATGGAGTTGGCTGCGCTGAGCCTGGGCGGCGCGCGTCTGGCTGGAAGCCTCGGCCACACGGGATTTGGCGGCGTTGCCGTCAAAGAGGTTCCAGCGCAGAGTGCCTCCGACGAAGAAGTTGGCACCGGCGCGGGTGATGAATCGTTGACGGTCCGCTTCAAAGGCGGCGCGGGCGGAGATCTGCGGCAGGCGGGCGGCCCTGGCGGCGGCAAGCTGGGACTCAGCGGCCTCTACGCCATGTTCGGCCTGTTTGGCGTCGGGACGCAGACGGAGAGCTTCAGACTCAAGTTCCACCACCGAATCCGGCTTTTCCTTCATGGCGGCGAGTGGGGTGGTGAGTTCATGTTCGGTGTCAAGAGGCAGCCCGAGCGCTTCGTTCAAAGCCGCGCGGGCCACGGTGAGATCAGCTTCGCGGCGGATCTTCTGCTCCCGGGTGGAGGCGAGGTGGACGCGAATGGCGAGGACGTCCGCATCCGTCGCCATACCAGCGTCACGAACCGTTCCGGCCCGTTTCAGATCAGCCTCGGCTGAGCGCATTGCCTCCTCGGCGGTCTTCACGGTTTCGGCAGCAAGCATGGTTCCAAAGTAGGCGCGGACCACGTTGGCGATCACACGCATCCGGACTTCCCGCTCACCTTCGGCGGCTGCCTTTTTGCCGGCTTCGGCGGTGCGAATGTGAGCTTTGGTCTGTCCGCCGTCATAGAGGCTCTGGTCAAGGCTGACCAGTGACTGGAAATTGGCCAGCACGCCGGGCCGGTTCAGCTTGTCGACGGCGAAGTTTTTTTCCGTGAACTGGCGCTGGGTGAGGAGGCTGCCGAAGACGAAGACCGGGTTGTTGCTGCCTTGCACCGATTCCTGATAATTGAGCTTGGGCTGGAAGCCGGCGCGCGCCTGCGTAATACGTTCAGCCGCGGCGGAGGTGTGGGCCGAAGCGGCGGCAAGGGAGGGATGTTTGCTTAGCGCGGTTGCGACCGCCTGGCCGAGGGAAAGCGGCTCAGCGGCGTGAGAGGCAGCGGCCGCGGCAATCAGGGCGAGGGCAGGAAGTTTCAAGAGACTGCTGTGTGGCATCGCTGGACCGATCATAACTCTTCATGCGTAATTATGCAAGTACTTGACAACACAATTTTGCAATTGCATAATGATGACAGAGTGCCAACCAACCTGCCGTTTCCAGAACCCATCCTCGAGGACGTCGCCCGCTGCTTCCGCCAGCTTGGTGAGCCGATGCGGCTGCGGCTGCTGCAGGCGCTGGAGGGCGGCGAGCGCGGCGTGGGGGACCTGGCGCAGCAAATGGGTTCGAGCGCGGCGAACGTGTCGCGGCACCTGCAGGCGCTGCACGATTGCGGACTGATTGCGCGGCGGCGGGAGGGCACCAGCGTCTATTACCGCATCGAGGACCCGACGGTGTTTCAGCTTTGTGGATTGGTTTGCAGCAGCGTGGAAAAGAAGCTGAAGCGGCGTCTGGGGTAGGGGGATTAGAATCGGGTGATGAAGGGATCGGCCAAGATCGCGCACAACCGAGTTCTGGTTGCCCGTATCGGATGGATGCGATGGTACAAGGGTCCCCAGGATGGTGATCAGAAACCAGTTGGTGGCGGAAGCTTCAACGACGGCGACACCGGCTCTGAGATATTCACCTTCAAGGAAGTGAACGGG
>JANRLE010000179.1:0-17375 GCA_033762895.1 Bryobacteraceae bacterium
CGGCAGGGTGTTCCGTACAGCGTTCAGATTTCGGCAGCCTCGCCTGTCCCGTCCGGTTCGTTCCTCTGGGGGCTCACCGGAGGCCCGGCGGGGCTTGCCCTCAGTCCCAGCGGTCTCCTTTCGGGGACGCCTTTTCAGTCCGGGTTCTTCACCGTCAACATCACCGCCGCTTTTCCCGGGTCCCTTTATCGAGCCTCGCGGTCGTTCGGGCTGAAAGTGGTGTCATCGAGTCCTTCTATTTTCTTCAAGACCACGCCGTGTAGGGTGATGGACACGCGTGCGGGAAGCGGCAAGACGGGTGACTTCGGGCCGCCGTCGCTACCGGCCGGAGGCTTTCGGTTCCTGCCGGTCCCAAACAGCGGCTGCGGGGTACCCTCGTCCGCAGTGGCCTATTCGTTAAACGTGACAGCAGTGCCGAAGGGCTCCTTGGGATACCTGTCGATTTGGCCGGTGGACGATGTGCCGGTGGTGCGTACGTCGACCCTCAACTCGTTGGACGGCGCCATCGTAGCCAATGCGGTAATCGTGCCGGCCGGCCCGCCTCCGTTCAACGGATTGGTGGTCTTTGCCTCCGACGAAACGGACGTGATCATTGACATCAACGGCTACTTCGGCCCGCCCGATCTTCAGGGTCTGGTGTTTTATCCGGTGCGTCCGTGCCGGTTGGCCGATACCCGCGCGGGGAGTGGACACACGGGTGCATTCGGCCCGCCTTCCCTCGCAGCGGGAACCACGCGCGAGATTCCTGTGCCGGACGGCCCCTGCCGAATCCCCGCGACGGCGCAGGCCTACGCTCTGAACTTTACGGTGGTGCCAGCGGGTCCGCTGGGCTATCTGTCGGCATGGCCTGCCGGCCAGCCCCGGCCGCTTGTCTCCACGCTGAATTCGCTGGACGGCAGAGTGGTTGCCAACGCCGCGATTACCGTGGCCGGCGTAAGCCAGGCGATCAGTATTTACGCCAGCGACACAACCGAGGTGGTGATCGACGTCAATGGTTATTTCGCCCCTCCCGGGGCAGGAGCGGCGCTTTCCTTTTACCTTCTTTCGCCGTGCCGCGCCGCCGATACACGCCCGGGAAGCGGCTTCACTGGCGCGTTCGGGGCTCCGGCGCTCGTGGAAGCGGCGACGCGCGACTTTCCGCTCACTTCCGGCGTTTGCGGCATTCCCTCCAGCGCCCTGGCCTTTGCGCTGAACGTTACGGTTGTGCCGCCTGGGCCCCTGTTCTATCTCTCGCTGTGGCCGGCAGGCCACCCGCAACCCTTCGTTTCCACGCTGAATTCCTATCTGGGAAAGATTGTCTCCAATGCCGCCATCGCCGGGGCCGGAACCAACGGGACGGTGAGCGTCTTCTCCACCAATCCCACGGAACTCATTCTGGACGTCAACGGCTTCTTTGCTCCCTGACGCTTGCTTCCTGACACCGAAACTTGCGGGCAACTACCTGAACATGTAGTGCAAGTAGTCCGGGTGTCGGATACAATTATCCAACTACGTTTGACTCCACCTCCGCCATTAAGAGCTGGCCGAGCCAGCAGAAAGCTTTTTTCAAAGCGTACCCCGGCAAGGACTATCGCACCTACCGGAAGGCGTACGATGCCGCTGGGTGGGCCTCCACCAGCGTTTCCAGCGTCGTCTACCGCGTGGATCTGGTGGCCTGGAAGTGAGTGGCGGGCGCAGCTTGGTGATCGAAATAGCGGATTAGAGGATTAGAGGATGACAGCGAGTTCTCGGATATTGGCTATAGCAGTCGCCGCCTGGACGATCTGGCCCGCGGCGACGCAGCAGCAACCCCCAGCAGACCCGCTCGTGGGCGTGTGGGAGTTGAATGTGGCGAAGTCCACAGCAGAGGGTAGACGACTACCGCAAAAAGTACGAGAAACGATTACTGAGCACGCAAGCGGTTTGCTCATCCGGCGTGAGAGGGTCTATGGAGACGGGAAGGTCACCGATCAAACCTTTCATTATGTATTCGATGGCAAAAACCATCCCGTCGAATTGGGTGGCGATGCCAAACACACGCACCACACCATGAGGTTCGAAAGAAAAGGCCCTGGCGTCATTGAACGGAAGGTTGACCACGATCACGGGAAAGTGATCAGTACGCTTCGGCATACGTTGTCGCCCGACGGTAAGACGATCACCGTTCTCAGTTTCGGCAGCGACGATGGAACGGGCAAGCCTTATAAAGCCACAGTGGTCTTCGAAAAGCGATGAGCGTAATGCGCGGGCAGTGAGGGGAGATATTCGATGATGTCAGCACTTCTGTTACTGGTACTGCTACAGGGACTGCTTCCCGCGGGCGAGTCCGGAGACGGCCTCTTCACCGCCATCCGCCAAGGCAACCATACTCTTGCCGTGCGCCTGGTTAGCCAGGAGGGGTTCCGGACCGTGCATCCGGGCAAGGACTATCACGCCTACCGGATAGAGGGCGATCGGTACGGACTCAGCGTCGGCACGGTGATCTACCGCGTCGAGACGGCGATCTGGAAGTAGGCGCGGGATGCTTGTGTTGCTGTTGCTGGCCCTTCCCTCCGGGGTGGCTTTGCTGGCGGCGGGCGTCGGTTGGTTGATCGACATCAAGGTCTTGCAGATACTCTGCAAACGCCAATGGAGGAACTTCTCATGCTGACTAGGTTACTGTTCGCGGCCCTCACGCTGGCCGCTTCTCTTCCTGCCGAGGACGCGTACGCGCGCGTCCTTTACTTCGCAATAAACCCGGCTCGGATGCAGCGGGCCGCACCGCCTTCCTTGACAAGGTGGATCAAGGCCGCGCGGCAGCGGTGGCCGCCGGTGAGAGTGGAGGTTATATGCGACTGGCTCTCGTCCATCCTTCTGCAACGGAAGCCGGACATGTGCGGCTGGCTGTTCACTTCTCCACCGCTGGACCTACATTTGAAACCACCCATACCAAGTCCTTCTTCGCCGCCACCGGTTGGAACGAGGAGACCTATACCGCGCAATCCATGACGTACAACCAGCCGTCGGTGAGGAAAGAAATGTGGCGGCGCCGGGTGAACCTGGGATCCATTGCGAAAGGTGACTACGTACGGCTGGTGTTCATCAAGTTCGAACCGGGCGCGCGCGGTCACTACCTGGAGGCGATCCCCAGGAACCAAGCCGTGATGGAGCAGGTGCTGAAGTCCGGTGGACCGATCAAGGCTTACTGGCTGATAACCACCCTTTTTCCGGGCGAAACCTCCCCTTATGACGCCATCGCGGTTATCGGCCATGCAACGGAAGCCGATGTGTTCAAGGCCCTGCCCGCGCAGCAGAAGATGTTCGAGCAGGCTTTCCCCGGCGCGGACTTCCAGGCCCATCTCGACGCGAACCGGCGCAACTCGAAGGTCCGTTCGCAAGAGGTGTTTCGCGTCAGCTCCGCTTTCTGGAGATGAGAGATGGCACTGTCCATGAAGACCATACCGCTGCACTTCGCCGTCCTTCTGATGGGCTGCGCCTTCGCGCAGCCGTTCCGCCCTGAGATCCCGAGGACGTGGGATGAGGAAGCGATGCGCACGCTGGAGGTGCCGCTGGCCACGCCCGAGGTGTCACCAAGGCACATGCCCGCGGAGCGATACTACGCGATTCCCGAATACACGGTCTATAAGACGTACCCGCGCCACATACCCGGCAGGAACGACGCCGAGTACTTCGCCTGGCTTCGGGAGCAGGAACCGGTGGTGATCCTCGCCGATCTTCCGCGGGTCCGGACCAAGGCGGATTGGATTGAGGCAGGTGAAGCTGTTTTCCACTGGCCATCGTCGATTCGGCAAGTGGAGGGAGCCGGCGAATCCAACCGGCTGGTGGTCCGGGCCAAAGGCAAGATCGAGTATGGAAGCGCAGGGTGTTCCTTCTGCCACACCCGCGTGTTGGACGATGGCACGGAAATCGCGGGTGCGCAGATGAACATGGCGCGAAGCTGGCGCGAACGGAGACCGCCTACAGAGCGAGATTTGGCGGGCTTTCTCGCGTCGCGGACTACCGGCGACCTGGACGCGCCGTGGCTGAAGCCGGATCCGAATCTCGTTCCGCCCACTCTGCCCCTTGCCATATTCGCGTCATTACGTACCCGGCCGCCCGGCCCGGGTCCCCGCTTTCACACCAGTCTCTGGTCCCCCGTGAACATGCCCAGCCTGATCGGTGTCGCCGATATACGGTACTTGGACCGGACCGGCCACGTGCGTCATCGCGACATCGGCGACCTCATGCGCTACGCGGCTCTGAATTTCGGTATTGGGACCATCGCATTTACGAGCGCGTTCGGTCCCTCTGAGCCGGGCCGTCCACTCCGGCCGGATGTTCGCAGGCTGAGCGATGCGCATCTGTATGCCTTGGGGCTATATATCTACTCGCTGCAGCCGCCAAAGAACCCAAATCCGTTCAACGCGGCTGCAGCCCAGGGGCAGAAGATCTTTGCACGCGAGGGCTGCACGGGATGTCACCCCGCTCCGCTCTACACCAACAACAAACTCACGCCGGCGCCGGGATTCCGTGGACCCGAGGAGCACAAGCACGCCTACGATGTGTTACCGGTTTCCGTGGGCACGGACCCATGGCTGGCGATGAAGACACGCCGCGGAACCGGGTACTACAAAGTCCCGTCTCTGCGGGGGGTCTGGTATCGCGGGCCGTTCGAACACAATGGCTCGGTATTGACCTTGGAGGACTGGTTCGATCCGGCGCGGCTGCGAGACGACTACGTACCCACCGGGTGGCTGGGGCCTAATGCGACGAGGGCCGTCCGCGGCCATGAGTTCGGGCTCAGATTGAAACCCGAGGAGAGGAAGGCGCTCATCGCCTTTCTGCGGACGCTCTGAAAAAGGAGATCCTCCATGAAGTCAGCAGTTCTGTTTGGCGTTCTTGTGTCGGCGTGGGTCCCCTCGTCGCGCGAGGTGGGCCACGAGATGTTGCACTTCTACACAGCCAACACCCCGCCCGACTTCAGCGCCCCTCCGAGCGACGCCTTCATCAAAGCGGCCGGGCTCACGCGGGAGGAGTGGACTGCCAAGTCAAGAGCAGTGTCAGACATCGTGAAGCAGGAGATCTGGAGGAGCGTCTTCTCCACCAATCCCACGGAACTCATTCTGGACGTCAACGGCTTCTTTGCTCCTTGACCCCCTTGCATTCGCAATCATCATTGATTATTATTCTCGCGTGGCCACCAAGCCCATTCTCTCCGTCACAAAAGCCGAGCAGGTCCGCCAAGCCATTCTCGAAATGATCTTCGCCGGCGACCTCACGGCCGGACAACGCATCGTGGAAATGCGTTTGGCCGCCGAACTCAATGTCTCGCAAGCCACTGTCAACGCGGCTCTTCAGGATCTTCACAACCAGGGCGTCGTGACAAAGCTGCTGAACCGTTCCACCACCGTCAACCGCTACACGCAGCGGGAGATCGACAACCTCTTTCAGGTCCGCATGGCACTGGAGCCGGCCGCCGCGGCTGCAGCCAGCATGAAACTGACCAGCGAAGGCGTTGCCTCCCTGCTGGCGCACGTGAACGAAATGAGAGCGGCCGCCCGCATCGGCAGTCTGCCCGCGTTCTGCGTTGCCGACTACAGCTTCCACCAGGAACTCTACCGCCTCTCAGAGAATTCGTTCCTGATCCAGGCATGCCAGGCGATTTCCGCCGGCCCCTTTGCCTATATCCTTTGCGGAGGCCCTTCCGCCCTGCCCGTCGATTATGCGGCCCTTGCCGAGGACCATGCCGAGGTGGTGCTGGCTTTAGAGAACGGGCCGGAGGCAGCCGAACAGATCACCCTGGACCAGGTAGGGAAGTGGAAAACGCACTCCGCCCGCGCCCTCGCAGCCATCGTCGAAACGGAGACCGCGCATGCCTAAGCTGGCGCTATTTTTCTTTGCGGTTACTCTCTCCGCAAATACCTCCTTCACCCGCGACGTCCTGCCGATTCTGCAGCGCAATTGCGTGGGCTGTCACGGCAATGCACAGCAGATGTCCGGATTCAGTCTGAGCAAGAGAGAGTCCGCCATTCGCGGCGGCTCGCAGGGTGCGGCGATCGTTCCCGGCAAGTCCGGAGAAAGCGCATTGATTCGGCGGGTTACCGGTGTCCTGCAGCCCTCCATGCCGGTGGGCGGCAAACTAAGCGATATGGAGATCGCTACTCTCAAGAAATGGATCGATGAAGGCGCGCCCTGGGAAGGCACCGTCACTGCCGCTCCGCCGGCCCAGACATCCCGCAAAATCACCGATGCCGACCGCAACTGGTGGGCATTCCGCAAGCCGGTTCACCAGGCTCCGCCAGCCGTTTCCGATCCGCGGTGGAAGCGCAATGCGGTCGACGCCTTCATCTTCGCCAAGCTCCAGGAGAGGGAACTGCAGCCAGTCGCCAGAGCGGACAAAGCAACGCTGGTGCGCCGTGCCTACCTGGATCTGACGGGCCTTCCGCCCACCGCCGAACAGGCTTCCGCCTTCGTCAACGACACCTCACCCGAGGCCTTTACGAAGCTGGTGGACCGCCTGCTTGCTTCGCCGCACTACGGCGAGCGTTGGGGCCGGCATTGGCTGGATGTGGCCCGCTATGCCGACAGCGGCGGCTACGAGCAGGACTTCACATACCCGAATGCCTGGCGCTACCGCGATTATGTGATTCGCTCCTTCAACCAGGACAAACCGTACGACCGATTCGTGCGGGAGCAGGTGGCCGGCGATGAACTGGAAAATCCGGACTACGACGCGCTCACGGGCACCGGGTTTCACCGCGTCGGCTCGACCGTGGGCTTCCGGGAAAAGGACAATCCGCAATACCGGTTCATCTACCTGGACGACCTGATCGGCACCACCACGCGCGCATTTCTGGGAATGACCGTAAGTTGCGCGCGCTGCCACGATCATAAGTTCGATCCGATTTCCCAGATGGACTATTACCGGCTGATGGCGGTGTTCTATCCTTACGTCAACTACGATCATCCGCTGGCGCCGGCTGCCCAGGTTGCCGAATACGAATCGAAGAAAAGCGGATTAGAGGCCCGCATCGCGCCCCTGCAGGTGAAGGTTCGCGAGTTGGAGGCGCCCTATCGCAAGCTGGCTTTCGAACAGAAACTGGCCACATTCCCGGCCGACATCCAGGCGGCGGTTCGAACGCCGGAAGAAAAGCGCACCGAAGGACAGAAGCTGCTGGCTACCCAGGTACTCAGCATCCGGCCCAACAACCACCGTTCGCTGATGAAGCCGGAGGACCGCGCCGCCCTTGACGCTCTGAATTCGCAGATTCGCGAACTGCAGAAACAGATGCCTAAGCCGTTGCCGGTGGCGATGGGTGTACGCGATGGCGATTATCGCCTTGCTCCGCTGGGCCCGGGCGACGACGAAGCACCGGGCAAGGGGAACAAGGAAGACTCGGACGAGGAAATCAACGACACTTATGTGCCGGTGACGGGTAAGCCCTACAAGCCGCCGAAGGCTTACTTTCTGGAACGCGGAGACTACCTCTCGCGCGGACCCGAAATGCAGCCGGGCTTTCTGGAAATCGTGGGCGATCTCGGCGTGCCGGGCGCGATTGCGCCCTCCGATGGCCGTATCACCACCGGCCGGAGGCGCGCATTGGCAGAATGGATCGCCTCGCCCACGAATCCCCTCACCGCCCGCGTGATGGTGAACCGAATCTGGCAGCATCATTTTGGCCGCGGCCTGGTGATGACATCGAGTAACTTCGGGAGGCTGGGCCGCCGGCCCTCACATCCGGAACTGCTCGACTGGCTGGCTCTGGAGTTTATCCGGTCCGGCTGGAGTATGAAGCACATGCACCGCGTCATCATGAACTCGGAGACCTACCAACTGGCTTCCCAATATTCGTCGGCGTCGGTGTTGGAGTCGGACAAGGACAACATCTACCTGTCACGCTATCCGCAACGCCGGCTGGAAGGCGAATCGATCCGCGACGCGATTCTCGCCGTCAGCGGCAAGCTGAATCCCCAGCCGGGAGGGCCGGCCTATTTCCCGCCAGTGGCGGAGCGCGTGCGTAAGTCGGTGGCCAAGGGTATCTGGCAGGTGAACGAAGAAGGGCCGGACGTCTGGCGCAGAGGCGTCTATTCCTACTTCAAGCGCGGCATGAAGTACCCGATGTTCGAAGTATTCGATCAGCCGGATCCCAACGTCACCTGCGAAAGCCGCAGCACCAGCACCGTGCCTACCCAGGCCCTGACCCTGCTGAACAACGAATTTGTCGTGCAGCAGGCGCGTTACTTCGCCGAACGCGTGATGCAACTGGCCGGGCCTGAGCAGGAAGCCCAGGTTCGCACCGCTTACCGCATCGCCCTCAGCCGCGAACCTTCGGTGGCGGAACTGACCAGCAACGTCACCTTCCTCAACCGGCAACGGACGGCGCACAGTCAGGCCCAGGCGCCCGGCCTTGAAGCATTGGCTGATCTGTGCGACGTGCTGATCAACCTGAACGAGTTTCTTTATATCAACTGACCGGGAGACAAGCCATGAAACAACTACGGTTTCCCACGATGTCCCGCCGCGAACTGCTCTTTTCCGCGGGCGGCGGCCTCGGCGGCGTGGCCCTGGCCAGCCTCTTATCTCAGAACAACCTGCTGGGCGCGCCCACCGAAGGCGGAACGTGCGCCGCCGGAACCCGGAAGCCGGGGTTGATGGCGGCGAGAAAGCCGCACTTTGCCCCCAAGGCGAAGTCCGTCATCTCCCTGTTTATGACCGGCGGTGTCAGCCACATTGATACCTTCGATCCGAAGCCGTCCCTCAGAAAGTATCACGGGCAGCCCTTATCGGGCTTCGGTAACATCGTGGTGCGGCAGGGCTATCCGGGCCCGATCATGGGCAGCCCCTACACTTTCCGGAAATACGGCCAGGCCGGCACCGAGGTTTCCGAACTGTTCCCACACATGGGGTCCATCATCGACGAAGTGGCCCTCATCCGGTCGGGCTATGGAATCTCGAACGACCACGTGTTGGCCCACTACGAGTGGAACACCGGATCGCTGCTGATGGGACACCCCTCCGTCGGGTCCTGGGTTACTTACGGCCTGGGCAGTGAAAATCAGAACCTGCCGGCCTACGTTGTGGTGTATGACCCGCGCGGTGGACCCAACGCAGGCGTGTCCAACTGGAACAACGGGTTTCTTCCCGCCGCTACGCAGGGAACGGTGTTCCGGCCATCGGGCGATCCGATCCTCGACCTGCGCCCGCCCGCCGGTATCGCGCCGGAGCAGCAGCGGGCGCGGCTCGATCATCTGGCAAAGCTGAACGAAGAGCACGCCGCCCATTATCCTGGCAGCGGAGAACTGGCGGCGCGCATCGCCTCCTACGAACTGGCTTACAGCATGCAAGCCTGTGCTCCCGAAGCCGTGAATCTGAACGAGGAGAGTCCAGCCACGCATAAGTTATATGGTCTGGATGACCCGGTTACGGAACCGTTCGGCCGGCAGTGTCTGCTGGCCCGCCGCCTGGTGGAGCGCGGTGTGCGCTTCATCCAACTATTCAACGGCGCCAAGGCCAGAACGGACATCGATGACTGGGATGCCCACAGCAATCTGGCCGATAACCACGGAGCGCATGCCCGCGAGATCGACAAGCCGATTTCGGGCCTCATCCGCGATCTGAAACAGCGCGGATTGCTGGATGAAACACTGGTGATGTGGCATTCCGAATTCGGCCGCATGCCGATTTCGCAGAAGGGGCTGGGGCGCGACCATAATCCGGGCGCGATGTCATTCTGGATGGCCGGGGCTGGGATCCGCGGCGGCCAGGTGATTGGCGCCACCGACGAGTTCGGTTACAAGGCCACCGAGCAGCCGGTCTCCTACCACGATGTCCATGCCACAATCCTGCATCTGTTGGGTATGGACCATAAGCGGCTCACTTACTATTTCAATGGCCGCCAGATGCGGCTGACCGACGTTCACGGCGAGTTGATTCCGCAGCTCACAAGCTAGTTTCGCAAACAGTTCCCGCTGGGAAGGGAAACCATGTCCAGATTTCTCTCAAGACTTACGCTGGCCGCGTTTTGCGCGGCCGTGCTCAGCCAGACCTGCTTCGGCCAGGCCTCCGGAAGCATCAGCGGATACGTCCGCGACCAGACCGGAGCGGCCGTTCCGAACACTTCCATCACCGTCGTGTCGGCGGAGCAGCAACTCACGCGCTCCACCAACGCCGACGCCACCGGTTACTACAATTTGCTTGCGATACCATCAGGCAACTACGAAGTGACCGCGCAGGCCGAGGGATTCGAAAAGCAGGTGCAGAACGGCGTGCGGCTCACACTGGGCGAAAATCTCCGCCTCGACGTCGCGCTAAAGGTAGGGTCCGTGCAATCCGAAGTCACCATCAGCAGCCAGGCGGCGCTGGTCAATACACAAAGCCAGACCCTTTCCGGGCTGGTGGACGACCGGCGTGTACAGGACCTTCCGTTGAACGGACGCAACGTCATGGGACTGGCACGCATTCTGCCCGGTGTGCTGGCGGTCAACGCGCCACAGGAAATGAATAATACGCGCGCGGGCCCGAACATGAGCGTGAACGGCGGCCGCTCCGTCAACAACAATTTCACCTTTAACGGCGCCAACTTCACTCACTTCGGACAAACGACGGGGTTGAACTTTCCGCCTCCCGACGCGGTGCAGGAAATCCGCATTCAGACGCACAACTTCAGTTCCGAATACGGCAACAACTCCGGCAGCCAGGTAACCGTCACCTCCAAGGCGGGGACAAACTCCTTTCACGGCAGCGCCTGGGAGTTTCTGCGCAACAATCAATTGAACGCCCGCAGCTTCTTCCAGCCCCGCCGTCCCAACAGCCGCCAGAACCAGGCGGGCGCGGCCGGGGGCGGTCCGATCAGGAAGGATCGTCTGTTCGGGTTCGGCTACTATCAGAAACTATGGAACCGCCCGGAAGAAGGCTCTTCCCAGGCATTGGTGCCCACCGATGCCGAACGCAACGGCGACTTCACCGGCTCCCCGGCAGCGCTGCGAAACATCAATGATCCGCTCACCGGACGCCCCCTTACGGACGCGGCCGGCCGCCCCTGCGTCGCCGGCAACATCATCTCCCCGGGATGCTTCAGCAGGGCCGCGACCGGGATTCTGAATCAATTCATTCCCCGGTCTCCGTCCGGAACTTACGTTTCCCTGAGCAGCAATCCTTCCGGCAACTACTCTTTCATGGGCCGCGTGGATTTTCTGCAGAGCACCAAACACAACCTGTTCGGACACTTCCACCGCGACGCCTACAACCAGGTGTTCACCGCCGGCAATATACAGCCATTTACCTTCGGCGATCGCAGAGTGACCAACAACAACTACTCGATCTCCAGTACCTACACCATCAGCCCCAGCCTGCTGAACCAGGCTACGTTCGACTCGCTGAACGTGGAGTCGCTGGACGAGCCGAGCAATCTCTATTCGCCCGAAAGTCTCGGCATCGCCATTCCGGCCGGCATCAATGGCGAGGGTATCTCACTCAACGTGCAGGGCCGCTTCAATCTGGGGGCGGTGAATCCCAACGGCCAAAGCTACAAGAACTGGCACTTCCGGGATTCCATGAGCTGGATCCGCGGGCGCCATACCTTCAAGTGGGGCTATGAAATGCACCGCATCGTCTGGACCCTGAACAACAAGTTCACCCAAGGGCGCAGCGCTACCTTCAGCGGCGTGGGTACGGGTAACGCGATGGCCGACTTTCTGCTCGGCCGGTTCGACCAGCTTACGGTTACTTTCGGCCAACCCGGAAGTGATCCTATTAACTGGAAGCACTTTTTCTTTTTCCAGGACGACTTCAAACTAAACACCCGCTTCACGCTCACCATTGGCGCGCGCTGGGAACCTTACTTTGCCTGGGATCAGAAGTTCGGCCGCCACACGGTTACCGACGTTCCGAACTTTACCGCCCGGTCCACGGTCCGGCCTGACGCCCTGCCATTTGTTCGATTTCCCGGCGATCCCGGTCTGCCTTCCAACGGAAAGCTGAGTTTCGATGACCGGAACAACATCGGCCCCCGTGTCGGCTTTGCGTGGGACGTGTTCGGCAACGGAAAAACCAGCGTGCGCGGCGGTTATGGAATATTCTTTGACCAACTGAGCGCAACCGTGGTTCACACCTCTGAAGCGCCCTTCTCCGGCAACGATGTCTCTCGCCAGGGCCAAATCGACGATCCCTACCGTTCGCTGAACCGCCGCCTTCCGCCACAGGGGATTCTTCCTGGAAACTTCGGTTGCCGTCCGGCCAACACCGTCGCCGGAGTCGCCTGCGACTTCCCGCTGCCGGCCAACCTGGTGACGACCGATACGAACCTGGTGGTTCCCTACACGCAATCGATGAACCTGACCATTGAACGCCAGCTCGGTTCTGATCTTGTTCTCTCGCTCAGCTACGCGGGCAAGCTGTCCCAGAAGCTGGAAGGACACCGCCACTGGAATCCGGCGGTATTCAAGAATGATCCCATCACCGGCCAGGCGCCGTCGGCCCAGAATATCAATAACCGCGTGCTATATCCGCAGACCATCGGGTTGTTCAATCCGCAGTCGCGTTATCTCGGCAACGACTATCGCGCCGGCTTCCACAGCGCTCAGTTCCGCCTGGAAAAGCGCTTCAGCCGCGGCCTCTCGTTCATGGGATCCTATGTCCTTTCGAAAGGCGTGGATAATGTGGTGGCTCCGCAGCCTGGACTAACTCCCGGCGTCGGAAATCCTTTCAATCTCCTGCTGGAGAAGGGCCGCGGCAACTTTGACCGCCGCCACGCCATCGCCGTCAGTTGGCTTTGGAGTCCTGACTTCCGGTTCAACAACCCGGCGGCCAAACATCTGTTAGGTAACTGGAGTCTTGGCGTTTTCCATACCATTCAGAGCGGCGCCCCGCTCACCATCGCCATGGGTACCGATATCGCCCTGGACGGAACCGCGCAGCAGAACCTGCAGCACGCGCAACTGATCCCCGGCGTGACTTACGATGATGTGCGGCGTGACCACGCCAGCCGCGCCGACATGGTGCGGAGCTTCTTCAATACGGCTGCTTTCGTGCCTGTCAATCAGTTGCCGCGGGGCATCTACGGCAACTCAGGGCGTAACATCATCAGCGGCCCGGCGCTCAGCAGCACCGATTTCACTCTGATGAAGGATATCGTCGTCCGGGAACCGCTGCGCGTCCAACTTCGCGGCGAATTCTTCAATGCCTTCAATCAGGTCAACTTTTCCAGTCCCAATGTCCTTGTGGCGTCGGGCAGTTTCGGGCGGATCACGGGCGCCAGCGATGGGCGTGTGATCCAACTCGCCCTTAAAGTTATATGGTAGGTTACAAGCAAATGATGAACACATTCGGCAGATTTCTTCTTCTGGCGGGCTGCGCCGCCGTTCTGGGCACCAGCCAGGTCTCGCGCCGCGAGATCACCAAGGCCACCACGCCCCACGACGATTCCAAGCCCAACAGTCCCAACGTGCCCGACGTTTACGCCATCTCCGGCCAGTTCGAACGTGTTGTGGTGCTGCGGTTCAAGTTCCAGACCGATCTGCTCGCCGGTCTCGAAAAGATGGTGAAGCAGCACAAGATCAAGAACGCGGTGATCATGTCCGGCATCGGTTCAGTGCGCAACTATCACATCCATTCCGTGAGCAACCGCGACTTTCCGTCGAAGAACATCTTTATTAAGGACCCCAGCGAGCCCGCCGACATCATCAGCATCAACGGCTACGTGATCGATGGACGCTTGCATCCTCACATGACGCTCACCACCGGCGAGAAGGCCTTCGGAGGTCATATCGAACCCGGCAACAGCGTCTTCACCTTCGCCATCGTCACCCTCGGCGTCTTTGGCGATAACGTCGATCTCAGCAAAGTGGACGACAAGACTTACAGGTAATCAGTGACGACACGGATCTGCTTCGCCATCCTGACCCTTTCCGTCTCCGCCGCCGCCCAGGTGAAGGTGGCGAAGCTGGCCGATCGGGTCGCCGTTGACATCGACGGCAAGCCATTCACCGCTCTCTTTATCGGGCCGGAAGTGGCCAAGCCCTTTCTTTATCCTCTGCGCGCCGCCTCTGGCACGGTCGTCACGCGGCGCTTCCCGCTGGAGGACTCTCCAGGCGACAGCCGCGATCACCCGCACCACCGCGGCCTGACCTTTGCGCATGCCGATTTGAACGGCTTCAATTACTGGGCGAACGAAGATTTTAACCCCGGCAAAAAGGGAAAGATCGTCGTCCGCAAAGTCACACGGATCGAAAGCGGGAAAAAGCGTGGAACGGTGGAAGCCACCCTTTCCTGGCTTGACCCCGGCGGCCGAGACCTCATGAAGGACACTCGCCGGATGACGTTCTATTCTCATCCGTCGCTGCGCATGATTGACTTCGACATCCTGCTGCGCGCCGTGGAGACCGTGAAGTTCGGCGATACGCACGAAGGTTCGTTCGGCGTCCGTGTGGCCGCCTGGCTGGAAGAGCCCGACCCGGACTACCTGCCCGTTGCGAAGAAGGGCGACGCGCGGCCCACCGAACCCAGACGGACCGGCTTGGTCTCGAACTCCAGCGGCGGGCGAACCGAAAACCAGGTTCGCGGCAAGCGCGCCAACTGGGCTGACTATTCCGGTGAATACAAGGGCGAAAAGCTGGGCATCGCGATCCTGGACCATCCCTCCAATCCGCGCCATCCCACCTACTGGCACACACGGGGATATGGCATCTTCGCCGCGAACATCTTCGGCGTCAGCGCCTTTGAAAAGGACAAAAGCCGCGACGGCAGCCTGATCCTGAAACCGGGGGAAGAACTCCGTTTCCGCTACCGAGTGGTGATCCACCCCGGTGACGCCACCTCGGCCGGCGTCAAGCGGCTCTTTGAAGAATACGCCCAATAATCGTCTTGACACCGCGTCCCGGATAAAGGCAGAATGGACCAACGTTCGTTGCCTTTAGAGGGGAGCATGTCATTTATGTTAAGCCCGTTCTGGCGCGTTCTTGTTGTTTCTATCCTGGCTGCGTCTCTGGCCCCGGCTCAGGAAATCACTGGATCCATCACCGGCACCGTTTCCGACAACACCGGCGCCGTTGTTCCCGAAGCCAATATTGTCGCGGTGAATCTTGACACCGCCGCCGAAGCCCGCGCTACCACCGACGCCAACGGCAATTTTCTGCTGCCCGTGCTGCGGGCGGGCCGCTACCGCGTCACCGTAGAACGCACCGGTTTCCAACGCCACCTGATCGAAGACGTTCGCGTCAACACGTCTGAACGCGCGCGCGTCGATGTGACGCTGAACGTCGGCGCAGTCAGTGAGACTGTTTCGGTCACCGCCTCCGCCCCTCTCCTGCAGAGCGAACAGGCCACCATCGGCCACGTGGTGGAAGGCCAGACGATCACTTCCATTCCGCTGGCCACCCGTAACTTCACCCAGATCCTTGGCACCTCCGCCGGCGTGGTGGGCGCCATTATGAACGCCGATAATCGCGGCACGGGCAGTGATAGCGTCAGCGTGAACGGCGCACGCCGCGGCAGTAACAACCTTTTGGTGGATGGCGTTCCCACCACCAACCAGCTCAACAACGCGCCCGACGGCGACGGCACGCCAAGCATCGAGTTTCTCAGCGAATTCAAGGTGCTCACCAGTCTTTACAGCGCCGAGTTCGGCCGCAACTCCGGTTCGGTGATCAACGTCACCACGCGCAGCGGCGCCAATGCCTTTCATGGCTCTGCTTATGAGTTCCTGCGCAATACCAAGTTCAACGCGCGGCCCTTCTTCTTCCCGCAGCGCCGCCCTAACATTCAGCACCAGTTCGGCGCGAATGCGGGTGGACGGATTATCAAGGACCGCACGTTCTTCTTCGCCGGATGGGAAAGCTCGCGGCAGCGAAACGGCAACGGCGGCGGCGCCCGCCTACGCGTCAGAACGCCCACCGACGCGCAGCGCGAGGGTGTTTTCCCCACGCCGATCTTCGACCCGCAGGCCGGCGCCCTGTTCCCCAACAACACCATTCCCGCCTCGCGCATCAACCCAACATCGAAAAAGATCTCCGATACCTTTTTCCCGAAGCCCAATATCTCCGACGGATCTGCCAGCAACTTCGAAGCTTTCCAGAATGAGCCCACGGATCTGAATCAGTACACCGTCCGTATCGATCATCGCTTTGGTGACAAAGACACCATCAACGGCCGCTGGTTTGAAAGCTTCCAGAAGGACCTGGCGCCGTTCGGGCTTGGGCTGCCTGGCTTTGGCAATAACGCCAACCGGGAGAAGCATACATGGGGCGTTACCCACACCCATCTCTTTTCACCGACGTTTGTCCTGGAAACAAGGACCAGCGGCGACTACACCGATCAGTTCACCTTCGGTCAGAACCGGACCGACCCCACTTCGGTCGGGTTACAACCCATCTCCGGGGTGACCTTTGCCGGCGAAGCAGCCGGTATGCCCCGCATCGAGATCGCAAACTACATCAACTTCGGGAATCAGGCCCACTGGTCGGATTTCATTGACCGCTATACCGGCGGTGCGACCTTCACATGGACGAAATCCAAGCACAATTTCCGCTTCGGTGGAGAAACGCAGGCTTCGCTCCTGAATCCGCAAAACAACCTGCAGACGCGCGGCAGATTTACATTCCAGAACATCGGAACGGGACAGGGTGGCGTTCGCGGCGACGAATATGCAGACTTCCTGCTGACGCTTCCATTCACTAAGACAGCCGGTGCTGCCGACGTAGTTAACATTGGCGGACAGCTCAAACTCCGCAGCCACCTGCACAGCTTCTTTCTGAACGACGACTGGAAGGTGAGCAGGGACATCACCTTTACGTGGGGCGTGCGCTATGAAGCCGATTTTCAGGCCGCCGCCTACAACCTGAACATGCTCAATTTCTGGCCGGACCGCTACCGCGGCATTGACGGCACAATGGCCAGCACCGGACTTGTCCAGGGCGGCATCGATGGTGTTCCCAACAACACCGTCAACGGCGACTATAACAATTTCATGCCCCGCATCGGCATCGCCTGGCGCATCGGCGATAAGTGGGTTGTCCGTACCGGCGCGGGACTTTACTTCGATCTGCGCACAGGCCAGATCGCGCAGCAGGCGTTCCAGAATCCGCCTACCTACACCGAGATCACCGCCATCTGCTCACGAGGCGTACTTTGCACGCCCAACGTGCCCGATAATTGGACTTATTTGAACCCGGGACACAAAACGGGCCTGGTGCCATTCCCCGTCAGTCCAACCGAGGAGCGTTCCGTGCGCGGCACTGAGCGGATTGTAAAGACAGACAACGCATGGCAGTATAATTTTTCCATTCAGCGCGAACTGCCGGGTAACATGCTGATCGAGACCGCTTACGTTGGCACGAAGGGCACTCATCTCATGGCGCAACGTAATTTTAACCCGCTGGTTCCCGTGGGAGGGGCTCCGCTCGCTTCCGGAGTGCGCCTCGCC
>JANRLE010000180.1:0-35776 GCA_033762895.1 Bryobacteraceae bacterium
CAGCAAGGAAGTGATGCTTCGCGTGCATCCGAGCGTGGGGGCGGCGTTGAAATCGAAGGATACGCATTACCTGGAGGAGCTTGAAGGCATGTTCAAGCGGCCGGTGCTGGTGACTTCCGATGACAAGCTGCATCCGGAGAAGTTCGATATCGGGTAGAGTGCGGTTTAGCTGAGGGTGCAGAATCTCAGCAATGAAGGCCGGCTGGCCGAACGGAGTGGAGGATCTACGCCCTTCGGCCAGCCGGCTTCACCCTAGTGTTGAGTTGCTCCCGCAGCGCTGGAACGACTTGGCGTTCTAGCCTCCCATGAAGCAGGCTTCGTCGATCTCTTGCACCACCCGATAGCCATTGCAGTCCTGAGACGCTCCACCGCCGACAGCCCAGCCTCCGCCCGGGAAGGCCGTTGCATTGACAAATACGCTGAAGGTTCCGAGTCCGCCACCCTGTAACTGTCCGGCGGAACCGACTGAGCACCCAGCCCAAAGCAGGTAATACCCTGCCGAGATGTTGTACCCGTTGCTGCACGCTCCAGCGCAACTGCACGACAAGTTACCCGAGGATCCTTGACTGTAAGCGAAGCACGAGGTTCCGCCGTACCCCCAGCACGTCGTGCTGACAACCTGCTGACCGAGGCAAACTGAATGCCACAGCGTGTCGGGGGACTGAGTGCTACCTGTTTCAGCCTCGCTTCACCCTGATGGTTTAGAAGTGCGATGAGCGCTCTGGCGGTAGTCTTCAGGTGCAGTTGATAATTCTCAACCTCGCTCATCTCCGCCTTGAATGCTACCCTGTCTTCTGATAGCCGTTCCAGATAATCCCTAAGCTGTGCACCGGTAAGGGATCTGATCTGCCCTTTCAGTTCCTCTTCGGCACGGCTGCAGCCTCGCAAATGGTTCAGCATTCCCGATTTGTCCATCCCGACCAACATGTTGTCGGAGAAGAGAATCGAATCCAGCGCAAATGTCACTACCGATTGTGACTCCAGCGGCCTGACTTCAACACGGATGGCCTTCTCCAATTCGACCCGATCTACTTCGGTCACACGTCCGTGTTTGACTGCAGTGTTGAGGCGGGCAATTGGTGAGGCGAAGAAGGCGCCACCGGATGGAATCAATACTCGTCCCGCCTGTGGCAGGTGGCGAATTACGTGCGCGATCGGCTTGTGGTCCGGGTTGAAGAAACCGTACCTGAGCGCAACGGCGAGCACAGCTTTCTGTGACTGATTCTTGATTATCACTGAATACGGCAAAACGCGCGACAGGCCCGCAACGTCTCCGCCGGATAGTTGTTTGACGGCTTCTTGAAAGTCAGCCGATTTAGGTGTTAGCAGGGTCAGACCGTGCGCGGGCATTTCCTCGTACACAATTTGCTGGCATCGTGTAGGTAGGGGCATGATGAACACAGACCCAAGCAATATCCCAGCGCCGACCTTCGTTACGAAATCACTCGCGGGGGGGCATGTAGGCTCCTTTAGTCTTTGTCGATATTAACACTCAACCGTTTCAGTCGAGGACTACACTAGTGGTGAGCGACGACCGTGACTGCACCATCCGCTCTTGGTCCCGGCGATTCACGAATAATGAACCACCTAGGCGATGATATTGGCATGAAGCGGAGATGTCAATGCTGAATTTGCGAACAATGAACAAATGGACAGTTGACTCCACTCATCTATCGATTGATGTTAAATCGGATCCGGAGAAGTTTGATATCGGGTAGCTGTCAGCCGCCCAGCAGCAACTGGATCAACTCCGATTCGCGGTTGATCCGCACGTCCATCTTCAGCCAGAAGATCCGCAGCGGCGAGGCCAGTTTCGCCGCTTCCTGCGGCAGGTTGAGCATATCCTTCTCGGTGGTCAGCAGCACCCCGGCCGCCGCATCCCGCGCCTGAAGCGCCAGCCGCCGCACCTGGTGGGGGCGGTAGTGGTGATGGTCCGGGAACGCCCAGCGGAAGCGCGGCTCGATGCCCAGGCCTGCCAGAGAACTCCAGAACGAAGCCGGATTGCCAAGTCCGCAAAACGCCGCCGACGTTTTCCACGGGAACTCCCTGGCCGGGTAACGCTCATCGGAACCGATTGCCACCCATTCCATGGGTTCGGTGTGACTGTAGAACACGGGAGCGCGCGGGTTGATGGCGCGCAGTTTCTCTTCGAGTCCAAACCAGGGCAGAGGCGGGGCGGCGCGGGTGAGGAGGAAGGCCGATGCACGGCTGAGCGCGCTGAGGGGCTCGCGCAATCTGCCTGAGGGAAAGACGGCGTTGCCGGCCAGGGGATCGAACGAGTCCAGGAGAACGAGATCGAAATCTCGATGGAGGCGCCAATGCTGGAAGCCGTCGTCGAGGAGGAAGATTTCGGGCTTCATCCGCTGCTCGATCTCCCGGCCTGTCGCCAGCCGGTTGGCGCCAATGCCGACGACGGCGTGGCCGCGCCGCAGCAGGATCTGCGGTTCGTCGCCGGTGCGGGAAACCGGACACGTTTCATCAGGCTGGAGGATGAGGTGTTTTTCCGGGGTGCGGCGGCCGTAGCCGCGCGTGAGGATGGCCACGCGAATGCCGCGCCGGGAGAACTGTTCGGCGATCCAGGCCGTGATGGGGGTCTTGCCTGCTCCGCCCATGGCGATGCCGCCCACGCTGATGAGGCGGGCGGCGAGCCTGCCCCCCGATCGCCGCTTGCGCCAACGGTCGATGACCACGCCGGCGCGCCAGGCAAATTGCAGCGGATAGAGCAGCGCCTGAGCGGGCAGGGTTCGCAACCGGACAGGCAGCGCATGCTGGTAGGCGTCGAGGAGAGCCTCCACCGCGTGAGCCGTGGCGCCCCGCTTGCTTTCGGCCAGTTTCCGCGCCCGTTCGCCAACCGGTGAGGGATTGGCCAGCAGCCGCTCCACAGTGGCGGCCAGTTCTTCGCCCGTCCCGATGTCCACCACGGCCTGGGCGGCGCGAAACTCTTCGGCAATGTCGGGGAAGTTTTCCATGTGCGGGCCGATCACCACGGACCGCCCGAAGAATGCCGGTTCCAGGATGTTATGCCCGCCGCGGCGCGCCAGTGTTCCGCCCATGAACACCACGTCCGCCAGTGGGAACAGGGAACTGAGTTCGCCCACCGTGTCCACCAGCAGCACCGCGGGAAGCGTCAGCGCCTCATCGCCCGTCAGCTTTGAGCGCCGCAGATGGCGCACGCCCGCCTGATCCAGCTTGCTTGCGGCTTCCTCGAAGCGTTCCGGACGGCGGGGCACCAGCATCAGCAGTGTCGAGGGCAGACGGGCGGAAAGTCTGGAGAACTCGCGGATCACCACGTCATCCTCGTCCGGATCGCCGGCTTCGGCGGGCGGCATGGTG
The DNA here is from genome assembly GCA_033762895.1 of Bryobacteraceae bacterium. Classification (GTDB taxonomy): domain Bacteria; phylum Acidobacteriota; class Terriglobia; order Bryobacterales; family Bryobacteraceae; genus CADEFT01. The sequence goes on from JANRLE010000180.1 coordinate 3,334, forward strand.
GAGGCGGCGATCCAGACGGCGCGGGGTTGGGCGGCGCGCACCAGATTGGTGACCGCTTCCGGGGCGCGCGCCTCCGACGGGCGGAAGTCGTACTTCAGATTGCCGCCGATGACAACCCGGTCCGCGGCCACTCCCAGTGCGATAAAACGTTCGGCCGCGATTTTGTTCTGGGCCAGCACGCGGTCTACATGGGTGAGGACGGCGGCGAAGAACCACTTCCATCGCAGGTATTTCGGAAACGCGCGGTCGGAAATGCGGCCGTTGACAATCAGCAGGCCGCAGCCGGTGCGCTTTGCTTCGCGAAACAGATTGGGCCAGATCTCGGTTTCCATCACCACCAGCAACCGGGGGCGGAGCCGGCGCAGCACACGGCGCACGATCCAGCAGAGATCGATGGGCGCGTAGAACACCAGATCCGCCAGGCCGGCCAGCCGTTCGTTGGCCAGCGCGCGGCCGGCCAGCGTCGTTACCGAGACGTACAGCGGCTGACCAGGCATGGCCTCACGCAATTGCTTCAGCAACTCCACGGCCGTGAGCACTTCGCCGACTGAAACGGCGTGCAACCAGATGCCGCCGGGAATCGTCGCATCATGAGAGACCGGTGTGTGGCCGAAGCGCTCGTCGAGTCCGCTGAAATAGCGGGTGTCGCGCAGTCCCCGGTACAGCACATACAGTACGATCAAAGGTGAGAGAAGAATTCCCAGGAAGCGGTAAAGGAAATAAATGATCACGCGCGGGTTATGGTTGATTCTCCTCCTGAGTATATCCGCTCCGGGCGCGGATAAGGACAAGCGGTTCCGTGTGGAGCCGGCGTCGTCCTATCCCACCAAGCAGTCGGCGGGCGGGCTCACCATCGCCGCGGTGCCCTACGTTTCCGCAGAGCAGTCCAAGCCGGCGTTCGGAAAGGTGAACCCCTACGACCATGGTGTGCTGCCGGTGCTGGTGGTGATGCAGAACGATACAGGCAAAACGCTGCGGCTGGAGAACATGGAGATGACCTACGTGACCCCGGAGCGGCGTAACGTCGATCAGACGCCGGCCGGGGATGTGCCCTATCTCGAAGGCGCGCAGCGTCCGAATTTCGGCGGGCCGCCACTGCCGATTCCACGGCGCAAGAAAAAGAACAAGCTGGCGATTCCGGAAATCGACGGGCTGGCGTTCCACGCCAAGATGGTGCCGGAAGGCAACGCCGCCCATGGCTTTGTCTACTTTCAGACCGGACACCGTAAGGGAGCGATTCTGTATATCCGGGGCATCGCGGAGGCGTCGACGGGTAAGGAACTGCTCTATTTCGAGGTGCCGCTCGATTAGCCGGCGGCAGTTGTCTGGCTGGCCTCCCGCACACTGCGGGCCTGCTCTTCCTTCTGGCCGATCAGCGTGCGGAAACCGATGAGCCTGCGGATCATTTCCTGCCAGAACGGCGCGCCCAGGCTGACCAGCACCCACGTGATCCAAACGCCGGGCCGGCGTAGCGGGTGCCTGGGGTCCGAATCGGGTGGCAGAATGTCCAGGCGGCCGGTGGTGAGCACTCGCTGGGCTTCTTTCTTTGCGCCGTCATCCAAGTCGCCACGGCGCGCCATTTCCACCAGCATCTCGCGCGAGGCGCCGTCCATCGAGAGCCGCTTCATCAGGTCGATGCTATCCACGCCCAGCCCGAAGACGATCGGGAACGCCACGGCGATCGCCCACAGGCGTCCGGCCTTGGCCGTATGGTCGGCCACGCGGTCCATGGTGTTGTCAAAAGCACTGAAGATACTTCCAACCAGACCGGCGAATTTCTTGCGCGCCTCCTCTGTAAGTCCGGCGCCGGATTCGGTGGCGACCTTCAGAATCGCCTTGGCTCGCCATTCGTGCGCCGGCAGTCCGGGGAACTCCTTTTCGATTGACAGGGCGTGCTCGCCGATGGCGCCGAGAGCCGCTTTGGGATCGAAGCCGAGGGCTCTTCCTTCGAGTTTCTCCAGTAACAGAAGCACAAACTCTTCGCGCCGCAAGTCTTCGGGAGGTGAAAGCTTGAACTTGCTGAACCGGCGATTCACCAGCTTCACGAGCGAGAAAAGCGTTGATTTCTCTCCGATCCTGGGGTCGGATAACAACTCGGCGAGCTTTCCCTTGCTGAGATCCGCCCCCAGCGATCGTTCGAGCAAGCCATCGAGTCCATCCACCATGTGCCGCGCGCGTACCAGCGCCGAAGTGAGAATGGTTTGCGAGGCGGCCGCCACCGCCGTCGCCAGAATCAGCATCACCACCGCCATTCCAAGAACCACATCCAGATATTGCAGTACCGGCATAATCGCCTCCTCCCGTTGCGCCCGCCGTCACCGTGGCGTATGCTCCGGTAACGATGACCCGCCGCGACGCTTTTCAATCCCTCGCCGCATTCGTATCGGCCTCCCCGCTGCTGGCGCAGCAAAGCGGTCCGAAGCTGGAAGAGATGGTCAATCTCTTTGACTTCGAACCCATCTTCCGCAGCCATGTGAACAAGGCAACGTGGGACTACGTCACCGGCGGCGGCTGGGACGAGTGGACGGTGAAACGCAATCGCGAAGCCTTTGAGCGCATCATACTCCGTCCACGCTACTTTGTGAAGGTCGACAGCCTGGACGTCTCCACCGAAGTGCTGGGGCAGAAGCTGGCGATGCCGATTCTTGTGGCGCCCACGGGTACGCATTCGCTGGTTCACGCCGAAGGCGAAGTGGCCACGGCGCGCGGAGCGGGCGCGGCGGGCGCGGTGATGTGCGTGTCCACCAGTTCCAGTTTCCCGCTGGAGAAGATTGCCGAAGCGGCCAGGGCGCCGCTGTTCTTCCAGCTTTACACCGGCCCCACGCTCGAGGCCACGCGCCAAAAAGTGGAGCGCGCGGTCTCACTGGGATGCAAGGCGATCCTGGTTACCGCCGACGGCCCTTACCAGGCGCCGCGGGAACGCGACAAGCGGAACCGCCTGGAGGACAGCCCGGTGCGCCGTACGGCCCGCAGCCAGCGCGGTCATACATCGGAGAGCGGTCCCTACGGACTGCCGCTGCGTTTTCAGGGATCGCTCGACTGGTCCTTCGTCGATCAGCTTTGCGGCTACGCAAAGGTGCCGGTGCTGGTGAAAGGCATACTGACGGCCGAGGACGCGAAACTCGCCATGCTGCACGGCGCCGCCGGCGTGGTGGTCTCCAATCACGGAGGCCGGTATTTGGACAGCGCGCCTTCCACGATAGAAGTGCTGCCGGAGATCGTCGACGCCATCGGCCGCAACGGAACGGTGCTGATCGATGGCGGCATCCGGCGCGGCACAGACGTGTTGAAGGCGCTGGCGATCGGAGCAAAAGCAGTGCTTATCGGCCGTCCGCCGCTGTGGGGCTTGGGGGCCTTTGGCGCCGAGGGCGTCGATCGTGTGATCCGGCTGTTACGCGATGAGCTTGCCTGGGCCATGGGACTGGCCGGCCGTCCCACCATCGCCTCGATCGACCGCAGCCTGATTCGCATCCAGAATCAGTACTAAAACCCGCATGGGCCGATTGCGTGGCCCCCTCCCTGGTGTTATTCTTTGGTCACGTCGGAGGTAAGCGGGCAATGAACGCCCTGTTGCGTCAATACCGCCGCGAAGGCTATGTGGTCCTTCGCGAGCTATTCTCCCTGGAGGAGACGGATTCATGGCGGAGGGAAGCCATGAGGCTGCAGGCCGGCCAGGAATTGGACCGGCTCGATCCCGTGATCGATGTTTCGCCCGTCTATGCGGCGCTGGCTCGTGATGAACGGGTTGTGTCGGCGGCCGCTTTGCTGCTGCAGGACGCCGCCTTGTTAATGACGGATTGGGTTCTGTTTAAGGCGCCGGGCGCTCCGGGCGGAAGGGTTCATCAGGACTATACTGCCTGGCGGGAACTGCCTGTGCCCGCCGATGGGTTGCTCACCGTGACGCTGGCCATTGATCCCGCGGGCGCCACCAATGGCGGAGTGGAATTCTACCCGGCATTGCACCACGCCCATTTTCAGGAACGAAGGCGGCCGATGGGCGCCGTGCCTGAGGAGGCGCTACGCGGGATAGAGCCTCTTGTGTTTGATCTCAAGCCTGGCGACGCGGTGCTGTTCCATTCGCTCACGCCACACCGCGGCGGGGCGAATCGAACCGCGGACTACCGGCGCGCGCTGTACTTCACCTATTCGGCCGCGCGCTACGGCGATCAGTATGCGAATTGCCACTCACCGGTAGTAGCCCGGCCGCGTCCTTACGTTGAGCGATTCATCCTTGACCCGCAGCCGGATTGCGCGGAAGCCCCTGCCGCCGTTGGCGGGTGAGTAGCCGATGCTGTACTGATTACGGAGTTCTTCCTCGATCTCGCGGAATACCCGATCGAGCGCCTTGGACTCGGCAGCTTCAAACATGCGCCCGCCCGTGCCATCGGCGATCCGTTTGAGTGCTTCGGCGCCAAAGGCGGCCGGCGCCGATTCGGGGCCGCCACTGAGCGGACGGTAGGACGCCGGATCAAAATACCGGATCGCGTAGATGATGGCATCGGCGAGTTGCGCGGACTGAATCGCCTCCTCCAGCCGTTTTGTGCTGCCCACGTCCACGCCGTCGGAGATCAGCACGATGGCCTTGCGCCCTTCCACACCGCGCAGCCGCGCGTCGCAGGCCAGAGATACCGCGTCGTAGATTTTCGTGCCCGCGGTGGGCCGCCGCTTTCCTGTTTTCGCGCGCGAATACTCCACCTGTGAAGGTGGCGTCTCCAACCTGTCCAGAGAAGCGCTGAGTTTTTCGCGCGAGGCCGTCAGGTCCTGCTGCGTTCTCACTTCGAAGTCGAACTGGGTGACAAAAGCCCGATCCTTGTCCGGCCGCAGAGTGTTGGCGAACAGCGCCCGGGCGGCGGCGCGCTGGCTCTCCAGCAGGCGGCGCTGGCTGAAACTGGTGTCCACCAGCAGCCCGATGGTTAACGGCAGTTCGCTCTGGCGGGAGAAGTAGCGGATCTGCTGCCGCACGCCGTTCTCCTCCAGAATGAAGTCATCGGCGGAAAGCGTGGACACCACGCGGCCCGCGGAATCGCGTACGGTGGCCACCAGATTCACCACGTCCACGTCGACGCGAAACTCGGGCTGCTGGGCCATCAGGCACAAGGCGATGGTGCGCCAGAGCATGTCTAACCTATACCATCGTGAGAGCGCATGTCTCGTCCCGTATCCCTGATCGCCCTGGCCATGATGGCGGCCGGCTGCTCCTCAAACAAGCCCGCGGCGACGTCCGGCGCGGCGTATGCCGATGCGAAAACCTGCGCCGCCTGCCATGCCGCCCATGCCGCCTCCTATCGCCACACGGGCATGGGGCGATCCTTCTTCCGCGCCACACCTGCCAACATGACGGAGGACTTTACGAAGGGCGCGCGTTTCTTTCACAAGCCTTCCAACCGCTATTACGAACTCAGCCGCCGCGACGGCCGTTACTTCCTCAAACGGCACCAGATTGGTTTTGATGGCAGGGAAACCAACATCCTCGAAAAAGAGATCCACTACGTGATGGGTTCGGGCAACCACGCCCGCAGCTACATTCACCGCACGCCGGAGAATCGCCTGGTGGAGTTGCCGGTTGGCTGGTATGCGGAAAACGGCGGCGTCTTCGGCATGAGCCCCGGCTATGACCGGCCCGGGCACCTGGACTTCCGGCGGAACATCAGCTTCGACTGCATGTTCTGCCACAACGGCTATCCGGCTGTTGCAGCCGGCGCCAGCGCGGCCAGCCATGAGCCCCTGTTCCCCGGCGAACTCCCCGAAGGCATAGACTGCCAGCGCTGCCACGGGCCCGGAGCGGCGCACGTGGAGGTGGCCCAGCAGGCTAAACCCGACACTGCCGCCGTGAAGGCGGCCATCGTTAATCCGGCACGCCTCTCGCCCGAGCGCCAACTGGAAGTCTGCATGCAATGCCACCTGGAGACCACCAGTTTCGCTCTGCCGAACAGTATGGTGCGCATCGGGCGTGGTGCGTTTTCCTACCGGCCAGGCGAGCCGTTGGAAAACTTCGTTCTGCACTTCGATCATGCTCCGGGAACGGGCCACGACGACAAGTTCGAAATCGTCAATTCGGTGTACCGGCTCCGAAAGTCCGCTTGTTTTCTCAACAGTGGCGGAAAGCTGTTGTGCACGACGTGCCACAATCCGCACGATGCGCCGCGCGGGGAGAAAGCGGTCCGCCATTACGCCGCTGCCTGCCGCCGCTGCCATGACATGCAATCGCGCGCCAAAGCCCATCCGGGGGGGGGAGACTGCGCCGGCTGCCACATGCCGAAGCGGCGGACTGAAGACGTGGTCCATGCGGTGATGACCGACCACCTGATTCAGCGCCGTCCGGGAGCGAACCTCACCGCGCCGCGGGCCGAGCGGCGCGAAATCGAAGGACGCACTTCTTATCAGGGCGAAGTGGTTCTTTACTATCCGCCCGGGCCGCCATCGAACAGGGAGGTGGCGCTGCACCTGGCGCTGGCGCAGGTGGTGCAGAAGAGTAACCTCGATGCGGGCATTCCGGCGTTGGAGGCGGCGATCGAAAAAGATAAGCCGGCGCGCCCCGAGTATTACTTCGAGCTTGCGCAGGCGCATCTCGGCCGCAACCGGCGCGACCGGGCGATCGAATGGTACCGCAGGGCGCTGGCGCGCGATCCCAACTTTGTGCCCGCCCTTGCCAGCTTGGGATCCGCATTGCGCCGCGAGGGCCGGTTACCGGAAGCGCTTCAGACGCTTGAGAACGCTGTCCGGCTGGCGCCGCGAAACCCCACGGCCCGCCACGAACTGGGAGAAGCGCTGCGGGAATCGGGCAGAACGGCGGAGGCGATCGCCGCCTTTGCGGAAGCGATCCGCCTGGATCCGAACTTCGCCGACGCGCACAATTCGTTGGGTGGCGTGCGCGGGGAAGAAGCTTCCTTCCGCCAGGCGATCACGCTGCATCCCGACTACGCTGAGGCCCACGCGAATCTGGCCAGCCTGGTGGGGTCGAAAGGCGATGCCGCGCAGGCGGAGTTTCATTTCCGCCAGGCGATCGCGATCAATCCCGATTTTCCTTCGGCGCGATTCAACCTGGCCTTCCTGTTGGCGTCGCGCAAGCAGTATGCCGAGGCGCAAGTGCACGTGGAACACGCGATTCGGGTGAATCCTGGATTCGCCCAGGCGCGTGAAATGCTGGGGAACCTCTATGCGATCCGGGGCGCGTGGGGAGAGGCGGCGGCGCAATACCGTGAGGCGCTGAAGACGGCCCCGGGTTTCGGGCGGGCGAAACTGGGGCTGGGTACGGCGCTGGTGGCGAGCGGGGATGCGGCGGGCGCGCGGCGCTACTTATCGGAGGCGGCGCAGGACGCCGATCCGGCAGTGCGGCAGGAGGCGGTTGATCTCCTGACGCGCTTATCGGGCCGATAAAAACTTCCTTGCCGTGCAGATCTTTACGGCGGATTGCGGAAGCCCTAAACTGACGGGAGCCAATGCAAAACCTGTTTCTATTTATGGGCGGAAAACGGGGGGCGTGGAAGGTCACCCGGATGAGCGCTTATCGAGGAGAAGGATTGAAGGCGGTGGAACGCGTTGAGGTCGGCAACGCGGACATGGCTCCGCCAGGGCCGGGTATCGACTGGGTGTTGCGGGGTTTCACGAGCAACGTACGGTACTCCACGGGGGCGGAAGTGGCGGCGTTGCGGGCCCGCCAGCCTGCGTTGAACCGGCCGGAGGCGGTTTGCGCGGCCTTGATTCCGATCAAAAAGTCGGCGTTGTGGTGGGACCTGCCGCAAGATGAACGAAGGTTGATTTTCGAGGAAACCTCGCGGCATATCGCGATAGGGCAGGAATACCTGCCGGCGATCGCGCGCCGTTTGCACCACTGCCGCGATATTGGGGAACCGTTCGACTTTCTGACGTGGTTCGAGTTCGCTCCTGAGCATTCGCCGGCGTTCGACGAACTGCTGGTGCGGCTGCGGGCCACCGCGGAGTGGGGCTTTGTGGAGCGAGAGGTGGAAATACGGCTGGAAGCCGGCTTATCGGCCCCATAAAAACTTCCTTTACGCAACCCCCTTTACGAAGAGGGTGGAAATCCGTAGACTGGAAATAGCTCGCCTGCGAAACGAACGGGTTTTCCGGAGCCTTTAGGCCTGGGACCCCGTTACCGTTCCTTCCTTATTGCCGCTCTCCGATGAGCAACCCATCAGATGAAGCGCACGAAACGCGCCTGAGGCGGGCTGTGTCCGCATGCCGTTTTCGTGACTAACGAAGGAGTGATGCATGCGAAGATATCTTGCGGCCCTCGCCGTGGGGACGCTTTCTTTATATGGACAACAAAGCAACGCCGTACCGCAGGGAATGCAGTTTCCCACCATGGCGGAGGCGAACCGGCAACTTCCCAAATGGCTGAGCTTCGGCGGGGAGTACCGGGCGCGGCTGGAAGGATTCACGAACGGCGGATTTCGCGCCGGCAATGATGACGCTTACCTGTTGAACCGCGTCAGGCTAAACATGCGGGTGGCCCCGCTCAGTTGGATGAAGTTCCAGTTCCAGGCACAGGATGCGCGTGTTTTCGGGAGAAATGCGGGGGCGGTTCCGCCGCATAAAGACTCGCTGGATCTGCGGATGGCATTCGTGGAGTTGGGCGACGCGGAGAAGAAAACCTTCGCCCTGCGGGTGGGACGCCAGGAGATGGTGTACGGCGAGCAGCGGCTGGTGGGACACGTGAGTTGGCTGAACAACGCGCGGACGTTTGACGCGGTGCTGGGTTCCTTCCACCACGGCAACGTCCGTGTGGATGCCTTTGCCGCTTCGGTGGTCAACATCCGGGACGGCGAGTTTAACCGCCGCCGGGATGGCGACAATTTCCATGGCATTTACGGCAAGATCGATAAGATCGTTCCCAAGGGATTACTGGAACCGTATGTGTTCTGGCGCCTTTCGCGGGGCATCGCCAGTGAGTTAGGCGGACCGCTGGGCAGGATGAGTTTCTTCACGCCTGGATTCCGATTTGTGGGGCTGCTGCCGGCCAGTCTGGATTACAGCGTGGAGATGGCGATGCAGCGGGGGTCGCGGGCTTCCGATGACGTCGGGGCGTGGGCGGGACATTGGCGGCTTGGCTATACGCTGGGGCAGGCGCGATGGAAGCCGCGGCTGATCGCCGAGTATCAGTACGCGAGCGGAGACAAAGACCCGGGCGACGGGCGCCGGGGCACGTTCGATCAGTTGTATCCCACGCCGCACGACAAGATTGGTCTTGCGGATCAGGTGGGGTGGCGGAACGTCAGCGCGCTGCGGGCCGGCATGGAATTAAAGGCGACGAAGAAGCTGACGCTGACGCCGAACTACCACAACATATGGCTGGCCAGCCGGTTTGACGCTCTATACAGCGTTGCGGGATTGGCAGTGGCCCGTTCGGCGGCCGGAACGGCGGGGACGCATGTGGGGCACGAAGCCGACATTCAGGCCGTGTATGCAATGAACAAGACAGTGAGTGTGGCCGCAGGCTACGCCTACCTCTGGTCAGGCGAGTTTTTGAAGAAGACAACGCCGGGAAAAAACTACCGCTTTCCCTATGTTCAACTGATGTACACGTTCTAGGAGGAAACAGACCCATGACTACAACAAGAAGAGATGTACTAAGATCCGTCACGGCGACTCCGCTGGCGCGGCTGTTGGGAGGGTTGCCGGCGGGGTGGGCAGGCGGGGCATGGGCGAGCGATGCTCCGGAGCACCCATCCATGCGCTTCGGAATGATTGCACTGACCGACTGCGCTTCGATCGTGATGGCGCACGAGTTAGGGCTCTTCAAGAAATTCGGAATTCAATCGGTGGTTTCGAAAGAAGCCTCCTGGGCCGTCATCCGGGACAAGTTGTCGCTGGGGGAGAACCAGGCGACGCACATGCTTTTGGGCATGCCGTTCTCCTCGACGATGGGGCTGCTGGGGTCGCCCGTGAAACCGATGATCGTGCCGTGGATGATCAATCGCAACGGCCAGGCGATCACGTTGAGCAGTTCGCTGGGTAAGGTGAAGTCGCCGAAAGAACTGAAACCCATCGTGGACAAGGCGAAGGCGTCGGGCAACATCATGACGTTCGCGATGACGTTTCCCCCGGGAACGCATGCGATGTGGCTGCGCTATTGGCTGGCTTCGGGGGGGATTCATCCCGACAAGGACATCAGCCTGATCACGATTCCGCCGCCGCAGATGGTGGCCAACATGAAGGTCGGGAAGATGGACGGATTCTGCGTGGGCGAGCCCTGGAATGCGAGAGCGATCGCCGACAGGACCGGATTCACGGCCGTGACCACGCAACAGATCTGGCCGGACCATCCGGAGAAAGTCTGTGCATTCACCGAGGAATTCGCTTCGAAAAATCCGAAAACGGTGAAGGCGGTGTTGAAAGCTCTGCATCTGGCCAGCGTCCACATCGACAAAATGGAGAACCGTCCGGCGGTGGCCGAAGTAATTTCGCGCCCTACTTACATCAATTGCCCAAAGGAGATCATTCTGGGGCGCCTGTTAGGCAAGTATGAGTATGGCGACGGGCGCGTGGAGCAGGATCCCAATTACATGATCTTTTCCAGGCGCGACTGCAACGTGCCGATGAAGACGTTCGGCTACTGGTGGATGAGCCAGTTCCGGCGGTGGGGCATGGTGAAAGCCGCTCCGAATTACAAGGGCGTCGTGGACCGCGTGATGCGGCCGGATCTCTACATGGAAGCGATGAAAGAGATCGGCGTAGCGCCGAAGCCTGCGGATATGCAGCCGGTGAAGCTGGCCGATGGCATCTTCGATCCGAAGGAGCCGGAACGGTACGCCCGGGCGTTCGCTGTGAACAACGTGGCGGCATAAGCGGAAGGAAACAATCGAATGAAGAAGATCCTGATTGGAATCTGCCTGCCGATGGTGGGTGTGCTGATGGTGGGTCTGCTGTGGGCCCTTCTAAGCGCGACGGTGGCGAAGGAACTGCCTTCGCCGGCCAAAACCTGGGAGGAGAGCAAACTCTATGTTCTGGAGCCCTTTGCCAAGCGGGGCGAGATGGATCAAGGCATTCTGCGGATGACGGGATATAGTCTGGTACGCGTGGCGAAGGGATATTTCATCGCGATTGCCATCGCCACGCCGCTGGGTTTTCTGCTTGGCTCGTCGTCGCTGTTTTTCCGCATGTTCGATCCGGTGATTCAGGTGCTGCGGCCAATTTCACCGCTGGCATGGCTTCCGCTGGGGCTGATCCTGTTCCGCCAGTCCGAACCGGCGGCGTTGTTCACGATCGCGCTGTGTTCGATGTGGCCGACGGTGATGAACACGATGAGCGGCGTGCGGTCGATCCCGCAGGACTACCACAACGTGGCGAAAGTCCTGCAGCTTTCGCCGTGGAAGCGTTTCACCAAGATCATGATCCCGGCCACGCTGCCCTACATCTTTACGGGCTACCGGCTGAGCTTAGGACTGGCGTGGCTGGTGATTGTGGCGGGTGAAATGCTTACGGGGACGCCGGGGGTGGGCGGCTTTTTGTGGCAGGAGTACAACAGCCTGATCTACTCGCATATCCTTCTGTGTATTGTCACCATCGGATTGATTGGGTTTGTGCTGGACAGGTTGATGGGGATGGCGGAAGCCAGGCTGAGGGCGGTATAAAGGAGGCGGCTCGTGGCTTACATTGAATTGAAGGGGATCGGCAAGAGTTACGGATCGCGCAGCGTGCTGCAGGGTGTGAATCTTTCGGTGGAACAGGGCGAGTTTGTCTCCATCGTGGGCCCTTCGGCATCGGGAAAGACCACGCTGCTGAGCATCGCGGCCGGGTTGCGCGGCGCCGACCGTGGCAGCGTGACCATCGGCGGGCGGGAGGTGACTGGTTTCTCAAAGGAAGCGGCCTTCGTCTTTCAAAACTACTCGCTGCTGCCGTGGTTCTCCGCGCTGGAGAACGTGCGGCTGGCGGTGGAGGCGGTGCATCCGGAATGGAGTAAGTCAAAGCAGACCAGTCATGCGCAGAGTTACCTGGAGATGGTGGGGCTGGGCCAGGCTGGAGGGAAAAGGCCAACGCAGCTTTCCGGCGGAATGCGACAGCGGGTGGCGATCGCGCGGGCATTCGCGGTGGAGCCGCAGGTGCTGTTTCTGGATGAGCCGCTGGGCGCCCTTGACGCGTTGACGCGGGCTACGCTGCAGCAGGAACTGGCGCAACTGTGCAGCTCCGTGGGCCGGCCGGTGACGGCGATCCTGATCACCAACAGCGTGGACGAAGCGATTCTGCTTTCAGACCGCATCCTGGCCTTGAGCAGGGGGCCGGGAGCGACGCTGGGGCCGGCGGTTCCGGTGAATCTGCCAAAGCCGCGGACGGCGCAGATGTTGTTGCACGATGAGGCGGCGGTGCGCATTCGCGGGCGGGTAATCGAGTTCCTCACAGGCAACTCGCGTCCGGCGGACGCGCCGGCGCGGAAAGACAGTGGCGCGGTGACGCAAGTAGTGGCGGAGGTGAGAGCATGATTCGTCCCCTGGAAATCACATCACTTACAAAGGTGTTTGAGACGCCGTCGGGCGCGCACACGGTGGTGAAGGACTTCACCGCCCGTATCGCGCCGGGTGAGTTTGTATCGTTGCTCGGGCACTCCGGCTGCGGCAAGTCCACCGTGCTCTCGATTATCGCCGGGCTGCAGAGGGCGACGTTCGGAGGGGTGGTGGTGGACGGCAGGGAGGTGACCGAGCCGGGGCTGGAGCGTGCATTCGTGTTCCAATCACCCTGTCTGTTGCCATGGTTGACGGCGGGTGAAAACGTGATGCTGGCGGCGCGGCAGGCTCATCCCAGGCTTACGGCTTCCGGGCAGAAGGAACTGGCGCGCAAGTATATGGGGTTAGTGGGAGTGGAGGAGTTTGCCCCGCAACTTCCTGCGGATCTGTCACAGGGGACGCAGCAGCGGGTTTCGATCGCGCGGGCGCTGGTGCTGGAGCCGCGATTTCTGCTGCTCGATGAGCCGTTCGGGATGTTGGATTCCATCACCCGGTGCGAATTGCAGGACATGCTGCTTGAGATCTGGGAGCGGGAGCGTAAGACGGTGGTTCTGGTGACGCATGACGTGGACGAGGCGATGTACCTGTCGGACCGCATCCTGCTGATGACGGATGGTCCGGAATCACGGGTGGGGCTGGAATTGACCATGCCGTTCGGGCGGCCGCGGGACCGGGCGGCGGTCCTGGAACACCCGCAGTATTTCCGCGTTCGCAACCAGGTGATCGGATTCCTGGAGGATCATACGCGGCAGTTCAAAGCGGCGTAACGGGTTTATCGGCCCCATAAAAAGTTCCTTTGCGCGTACCCCTTTACGCAAGGCGCCGAAATCCGTAGACTGAAGATAGCTCGCCTGCGAAACGAACGGGTTTTCCGGAGCCTTTGTGCCAAGGAACCCCGTTCACGTTCCCACCTTTTCGCTCTCCGCTGAGCAAACAACGTTTTGAATGATCCGGCGCGATTCGTGCGTCTTGCGGCCACGAATGAACTGGCGGCGGTGAACGCAGGAGATGTGTACCGGTATGACGCGAGTGTATCTGGTGGGCGCGGGCCCCGGTGATCCTGAACTGATCACGATGAAAGCGTTGCGAGTGCTGAAGGCCGCCGACGTCGTGATCTACGACCGCCTGGTTTCACCGGAAGTGCTTGCGCTGGGAAATCCCGGCGCGACCTATGTTTTCGCGGGCAAGGCGCTGGGACAGCAGGACGCCGTGCAGCGGGAGATCTTCGGGTGGCTGCTGCATTACGGCGCGCTTGGGCGGACCATTGTGCGGCTGAAGGGCGGTGACCCGATGGTGTTCGGGCGCGGCGGCGAAGAACTGGAGTTTCTGGCGCAACACGGGTTCGACGTGGAAGTGATTCCCGGAGTTTCATCCGCCCTGGCGGCGCCGGCCCTCTCCGGCATTCCACTTACTTATCGCGGAGTGGCTGCCTCCTTCGCCGTTGTAGCCGGGCACCGGGAGAGCCGGGACACGTTCGATTGGGCGGCCTACCGGGGTGTGGACACGCTGGTGGTGCTGATGGGAGTGGCGCAGCGCGCGGTGGTGGCGCAGGATCTGATCCGCGCCGGGCGGGAGCGGAATCTGCCGGTGGCGTTTGTCGAGCGGGTTTCGACCGGCCGGGAGAGGGTGGTGGAGTCGACGTTGGCGGCGGTGGCGGATGGCCAGGCGGAGGTGGAATCGCCTGCGGTCTGGATCATCGGCGAGGTAGTGCGGCTGCGCGTACGAATGGCGGAGCGGGAATTGAGTGAGGTGGCCGCATGAGCCTTCCGTTGCTCGAACGCGCGCGATCAGGGGACGCCGGCTTTCTGTACACGCCGGTGATCGGCAAGCGGACGCGAGGCGCGGACGCGCTGGTGCAGATTCACGGCACGCCGCTGATTCCCCAGGTTCCGCTACAGCCGGGACAGCAGTACCGGTTTCATTTCGACATGACCAAGTGCGTGGGATGTAAGTGCTGCGTGGTGGCCTGCAACGAACAGAATGGAAATCCCGCGGCGTTGAACTGGCGGCGGGTTGGCGAAATTGAGGGCGGACACTTCCCTTATACGCAGCGCTATTACCTTTCGATGGGATGCAACCATTGCCTGGAGCCCTCATGCCTGGAAGGCTGCCCGGTGGAGGCATATACCAAGGACACGCTGACGGGCATTGTGGACCATAGCGCGGATACTTGCATCGGCTGCCAATACTGCACGTGGAACTGTTCTTATGGCGTACCGCAGTATAATCCCGAGCGGGGCGTGGTTGGCAAGTGCGATATGTGCCACCACCGGCTGACGGATGGAATGGCCCCGGCTTGTGTGGCGGCCTGTCCGCAAGGCGCCATCGCGATCGAAATTGTGGAAACCGCGGGGTGGCGGCAGAACTATCTTGATGCGGACGTGCCGGGGCTGCCCTCGGCCGATGACAGCATTTCCACCACGCGCATCACGCGGCCGGTTGACCTTCTGCCGGATACAGGCAGAGTGGATACGCAGCGAATTGGCCTGGAGGAACCGCACTGGCCGCTGGTGTTCATGCTGGTGCTGACGCAACTGAGCGTGGGCGCGTTTGTGGCGTTGTGGATTCTTGATCTGGCGGGAACCGCGAGCAGCCTGCTGCTTTCGGCGATGGCGGCGCTGGGCGTGGCGGGTGTCTCATTGGGCGCATCCACGCTGCACTTGGGCAGACCGGTGTATGCATGGCGTGCGCTGCGCGGTTGGAAACGTTCATGGCTGAGCCGCGAGGTGTTGGGCCTTTCGGCGTTTGCGGGCGCCGCATCGCTGTTCGCGGGGTTGCTCTTGCTGGACTTGCCCGGGCGCGCAGGGGCCGGGCTTTTGACGGCATTGTGCGGCGTTCTGGGCGTCTGGTGTTCGGCGCGGATTTACATGGTGAGGGCGCGGCCGGCCTGGAACACGTCCTATACTCCGGCCGAGTTCTTCGCCACCGCGTTCCTGTTGGGTCCGCTCTTTGTACGGGCCTTGGGAGCCGGCGACGTCCGAATGCTGGGATACGCGGCGGCGGCGGGAGCCGCGGTTCAGTTAGTCACACAGGCCTTGAAATTCCTGTGGCTGGCCCGCGCGGAACAGTTTGAGCCTCGCGCATCGGGGCTGCTGTTATCCACGCGGTTGCGTCGATGGTATCTGCTGCGCATGGCCCTGCTGGTGGCGGCGGGTTTTGTTTTGTCTCTCCAGGTGCATTCTCCGGCGGGCGCGGCAGCCACGCTGCTGCTGGCGCTGGCCGGGGAGTGGATGGGCCGCTGGCTGTTCTTTGTCAGTGTGGTTCCCAAGAACATCGCCGCTTCGTTCACCGGGGCGGGAAAGGTGGCGGCGTGAATCTGAAGCGCTGGATCGGACTGGAGAATCTAAGCGCGGAGTATGCCTACGCGCGCGATGCCGAGATGGGGTACACCTCGGCAAGAAAGATACCGGAAAAGTGGGTCACTACCACTTGCGGATACTGCTCAGTGGGCTGCGGCATGCAGGTAGGCGTGAAAGATGGGCGGGCGGTGGCGGTGCGAGGTATGGCTTCACACCCGGTGAATGCCGGGAAACTCTGCCCGAAAGGGCTTTCCGAACATTACATCCTGGAGGCGGACAATCGTGCGAAGTATCCCCTATTGAGGAAGAAGGGAAAACTGGAGCGGGTGACGTGGGAAGAGGCGCTCGATGAGATGGCCCGCCGGTTTCGCGCGGTGCAGGAGCGTTACGGAGCGCAGTCCCTGGGCGTATTGAGCACGGGGCAGTTAGTGACGGAGGAATTCTATACACTCGGCAAGCTGGTGCAGTTGGGGCTCGGTACATCGAATTTCGACGGTAATACCACGCTGTGCATGGCAAGCGCCGTGTCGGGTTACAAGGTCTCGTTCGGCAGCGACGGCCCGCCGGGAGCATACGAAGACCTGGAGAAGGCCGATGTGATTCTACTGATCGGAGCGAACATCGCCGACAATCACCCGATCCTGTGCCGCTTTTTGGAGGCGAACCGCGAGGCGACGGTGATTGTAGCCGATCCGCGCGTGTCCAAGACGGCGATGATGGCCGATCTGCATCTGCCGTTGAGGCCGCGGTCGGATATCGCATTGCTGAACGGGATCGCCTACATCCTGATCGAACAGAACCTGATTGATGGGGATTACATTGCCAGGCACACCAACGGTTTCGAAGAACTGCGGGAAAAACTGGGCAGGTATACGCCTGACGTGGTTTCAGAGATCACCGGAATCAGTGTGGACTTACTCTACAAAACGGCGGTTCTCTACGGACGCGCGGCCTCGGGTTTCATCGGGTGGACGATGGGCGTGAATCATTCCACCAAGGGAACGGAGACGGTGAACGCCATCTGCAACCTGTCGCTGCTGACGGGCAAGATCGGGCGGGCGGGGGCGTCGCCATTCTCCATCACCGGCCAGTGCAACGCAATGGGCACGCGCGAAGCCGGGTTCGCCTCGGCTCTGCCAGGCTACCGGAAGTTCGAGGACCCGGCGGACCGGCGGGAACTGGCTGAAATCTGGGGAATCGACGAGGCGCGGATTCCGGCCCGGCGCGGGCTGGCCTATCCGGACATTGTGGAAGCGGCGGTGGGGCGCAAAATTCGCGCCTTGTGGATCATCGCCACCAATCCGATGGTCTCATTTCCCAATCAGGAAGTGCTGCGGCAGGGACTGGCCAACCTGGATTTTCTCGTGGTGCAGGATGGCTACCATCCGACGCCGACTACGGAACTGGCGCACCTGGTGTTGCCGGCGGCGATCTGGGGAGAGAAGGAAGGAACTTTCACGAACTCCGAGCGGCGGGTCAGCAAGGTGAACAAGGCGGTGGAGCCGCCAGGCGAGGCGCGGACGGACTTCGAGATTTTCCTGGCGGTGGCGGAAAAGCTGGGCTGCCGGCAGGATCTTTTTCCGGACTGGTCGGCCCCGGAGGACGCCTTCAACGAATGGCGGCGGGTGTCCCGCGGGCGGCTTTGCGACTATTCGGGAATCAGCTATGAGTTACTGGCGGATCAGGGCGCCGTGCAGTGGCCGTTTCCCGAGGGCAAGAAGGATTTCTCGCCATCGCGGCTCTATGCGGACGGTAACTACGGCGCCAAAGACGGAAGAGCGCGGCTGGTGGCCGTGGACTGGGAGCCGTATCCCGAACAGCCCAATCGCGAATTTCCTCTGGTGCTTAACACCGGGCGGACCGTGGAGCATTGGCATACCCGCACCAAGACGAAGGAAGTGCCGATTCTTGAACGTCTTTCGCCGCAGGCATGGCTGGAGATGAATCCCCGGGACGCGGGGAGGATCGGGCTGCGCAGCCACGACCGGGTGGACATCGTTTCGCGGCGCGGCCGGGTGAGAGGCGTGGAGTTGAGGCTTACCGAAATCATCGCCCCGGGACAGGTGTTCATGCCCTTCCATTACTTTGAAACCAACGTCAACGAAGTAACACAGAGCGCTTTCGACCCGGTTTCACGCGAACCCAATTACAAACAGTGCGCGGTGCGGGTGGAACGGACAGGAGTGAGTGCATGAAGAAACTGGTTGTCATCGGCAACGGGATGGCGGGCGTGGCCTGCGTGGAGCAGATCCTGAAGCATCGTCACGACTTTGAGATCACGATTTTCGGCGACGAGACGCACGTCAACTACAACCGCATCCTGCTTTCGTCCGTGCTGGCGGGTGAGAAGACGTTCGATGACATCGTGTTGAACGATATTGACTGGTACCGCAAGAATGGCATCCGCGCGAAGCTGGGAGTGCGGGTGACGGCTGTGGACGCAGTGTTGCGAAAGGTGGTGGGGGACGATGGCTCTCAAACGGAGTTCGACAATCTGATTCTGGCCACTGGTTCGAGCGCGTTTGTTCCTCCCATCGATGGCTCCAACAAGAAGAATGTGCATGTGTTCCGCACTCTGGATGATGCGCGGGCGCTGATGGAAAAGTCACGGCCAGGGCGCCGCGCGGCGGTGATTGGAGGGGGGCTGCTGGGGCTTGAAGCCGCGCGTGGCCTGCAGGTTCAGGGTTGCGAGGTTACGGTGGTCCACCTGGCGGGCCACCTGATGGAACGCCAGCTTGACCCGTTGGGCGGGTTGTATTTGCGGCGCAAGATTGAGAACCTCGGCGTTCGTGTCATGGTGAACCGGCAGACTTCGGCGCTGCTGGGCAACGGTAAGGTGGAAGGGCTCCGTTTTCAGGACGGTGAGGAGATGGAAGCCGATCTGGTGGTGGTTGCCGCTGGCATCAAGCCGAACGTGGAACTGGCCAAGGAGGCGGGAATCGAGGTGAGGCGCGGAATCGTGGTGAACGATTTCATGCAAACCTCGGCGCCCGGGGTGTACGCGGTGGGGGAGTGCACGGAGCATCGCGGCCAGGTCTTCGGGCTGGTGGCGCCTTTGTATGAGCAGGGCAAGGTTCTGGCCGCGGCAATCACCGGTAACGGTGGGCCACGGTTTGAAGGCGCCGTTCTTTCCACCAGGCTGAAGATCATGGGTGTGGATGTGTTCTCGGCGGGCGAGTTGTACGAAGGGGAAGGGGTGGAGAGCGTCCGTTACGAAGATCCGGCGCTGGGCATCTATAAGAAGTTGCTCTTGAAGGACAACCGGCTGCTGGGAGTGGTGTTGGTTGGCGACATCGCCGATGACCGGCGCTACATGGAATGGCTTCGCGAAAGAACGGATTTGACGTCCCTGCGCCGGCATCTCCTTTTTCCTCCCGCCGCGCCGGATCATGGCGTGGACGTGGCTGCCATGGCGGATGCGGAAACCATCTGCGGTTGTATGGGCGTGAGCAAGGGCACGATCATCGCCGCGGTTCACGAGCATGGGATCGCATCACTCGCCCAACTGAAGGATCGCACCAGGGCGTCTTCCGGCTGCGGCAGTTGCGCTTCACTTTGCACGCGGGTGCTGAAGGCGGTGGCGCCGGAGTTTGAGGACGAAAAGCAGAAGGTCCTGTGTGGCTGCCTGCCCTTCGCGCAGGAAAAGCTGCGGGATATCATCCGGTCCCAAAGACTGAAATCCGTTCAGGAGGTGCTGGATATCTACGGCGACGGCAAAGGATGTGAAGTCTGTAAGCCTGCGGTAAGTTACCTGGTGGACGTGGTGTGGTGCGGCGATCATGAAGAGGACCGGTCGGCCAGATTCATCAACGATCGCGTGCATGCCAATATTCAGAACGACGGCACCTTTTCCGTGGTTCCCAGAATGCGCGGCGGTGTCACCACGCCGGCGGAGCTTCGCCGGATCGCCGATGTGGCCGAGAAGTACAACGTCCGGATGGTCAAGGTGACCGGGTCGCAACGAATCGATCTGCTGGGTGTGAAAAAGGAAGATCTGCCGGGGGTTTGGCAAGACTTGGGGATGCCGTCGGGCCAGGCCTATGCAAAGGGCGTACGCATGGTGAAAACATGCGTGGGGACGGACTTCTGCCGGTTCGGAACACAAAATTCCATCCAGGCGGGGATTGAACTTGAGACGCGGCTGGAGAATCTGTATACGCCGCACAAGGTGAAAATGGCGGTGGTGGGCTGTCCGCGGAACTGCGCTGAGGCGACGGTGAAGGATATCGGCCTGATCGGCCAGGAGGGAAGCTGGCAGGTGGTGGTGGGCGGCGCGGCGGGGAAGGGCGTTCGCAAGGCGGATCTTCTGATTACCGTGGAAACCACGGAGGCCGCGCTGGAAGCGAGCGCGCTGTTTTTCCAGTATTACCGCGAGGGCGCTAACTACCTGGAACGCACTTACGACTTTGTGGAACGTCTGGGGATGGAGAAGATCCGCCGGGAGACGGTGTACGCTCCACCGGAGGCGCGCCAGGGACTGCTGGACCGCTTGAAGAAATCGAAGGACCGGTCTTACGACGCATGGTTGGAGCGGAACAATCCACGGCCCGCCCAGTTCGTGCAGATTCAGCCTATGGAAATGGTGAACGTATGAAATGGATCGCAGTGACGCCCATTGAAAACATCCCTCCGCGGGAGGGGCGGAGTGTGCAGCTAGGTTCGTTGAACGTAGCGGTGTTCAACACCGGCGCGCGTTTCCTTGCACTGGAGAACCGCTGCCCCCATCGCGGCGGCCCTTTGGCGGATGGAATTGTCGGCGGAGAGGTGGTGACCTGCCCGATGCACAACTGGCGGATCTGTCTGGATAGTGGAGCAGTGTCGAGGCCATGCGACACAAGCGCTCCGGCAGTCCGCACGTTTCCCGTGATTGAGCGGGAAGGGATGCTGATGCTGTGTTTGGACGAGGGCCAGGCGGCGGCCTGAGTACGGGCAATGACGCGGGCGGCTAAGCTGGAAATGACATGTCTTTCTCCGGACTTCGCGTATTGAGTCTCGAAAGCCGGCGCGCCCGGGAGATGGAAACCCTGATCCGGAAGCAGGGCGGCGATCCGTTTATCGCGCCGTCGGTGCGGGAACGGGCGTTGGAAGAACATCGCGACGCGTTCTCGTTCGCCCGCCGTCTGGTTGCCGGGGAGTTTGACCTGGTGGTTTGCATGACCGGCACTGGATTGAAATTCCTTGCTGAAGTGGTGGCGGATGAATACACGGAGACGCGGCTGGCCGCGGCCTTTGCTGCCGTCACCACCGTGTCTCGCGGACCCAAGCCGGCGGCGGTTCTTCGGGCCTGGGGTGTGCCCGTGGGAGTGACGATTCCAGAGCCGAATACCTGGCGTGAGATTGTCGATGTGCTTTCCGGCCGCAATGAGCGGCGCCTGGCGGTGCAGGAGTACGGACGCCCGAATCCGGAACTGACCTCGGCGCTGGAGGGGCAGGGGCGGCAAGTGAGTTCATTCGCGATTTACCGCTGGGATCTGCCCGAGGATGAGGGTCCGTTGCGGGAAGCCGCTAAGCGGATCGCGGGCGGCGCCTGCGACGTGGTGCTGTTTACCTCCTCCGTCCAACTGGAACATCTGCTTCGCGTTGCCGCTGGAATGGCCTTGGCCGAAGATGTGCTGCGCAGCCTCCGCGGCCCCATGCTGACGGCCTCCATCGGGCCGCTCATGACAGAGGCGATGGCGGAGCACGGGATTGTGCCGGATATCGTACCGGAACATCCGAAAATGGGAGCGCTGGTGAAAGCGGCGGCGGATCAGGCGGCACTGCTGCTGACCGGCCCGATCCGTCGGACCGGGCCTTAAGCGCCGGCTTTCTTGAGAATATCGCGGATGCGGCGGGCAACGATTTCCGCTTCGCCCGGTTGCGTCATCCAGGGGTTCACCACCAAATCCTCGCGGGAGCCGGGCACCACCTCGATTGACGGGTCCCCATCGCGAAGCTGTTTGACCACATCGGCCACCGGGATTTTGGCGTAATCCCAACGGATGTGGAGATGGGGAACATGGTTGGCGATGGGCGGCACCTGCACCTCGGTCTTCACGCTGGAGATGGACCGCAGGCTGTCGGCGATGAACTTCACGCGGCGTTCGGCTTCTCTCATCTCGGCGTCGTGATCGAGCTTGAGGTAACGCTCGATGGCTACCATCATGCCCAGCAACTCTTCCTTGTTGACCTTCAGGCCGCGGCCAATGCTGTCGCTGTAGGGAGACGAATTGAGCCGTGCGGCTTCCACCAGGTCCTTGCGGCCCAGCAGCAGTCCCGCGCTCTGGGGGCCGCGGATGTTCTTGCCGCCGGAGAAGGTCACCAGGTCGAAGCCCATCTTCGTGTACTTGGAGAGATTCTCAAGCGGGGGCACGTCAGCGGCGGCGTCGTTGAAGCAGGGAATATTGTGCTTTTTCGAGAGTTCGATCCACTGTTGGATTTTGATCTGGCCGCGGGGATCGGCATCGTTGAAGAACAATGTCATCGCGGTGCGGTCATTGACGGCGCGGGCAAACTCCTCGGCGGTTTCGATTTCGATCAGCTTCACGCCGCAGGCGCGGACGGCATGGTCATAGCCGTAGCGGTGAGTTTTCTGCACGATCACTTCATTCTTCATGCCGGTGGTGTCGGGCAGCAACTGGATCTTTTTCTGATCCTTCCCGGTGATGCAGGCGGCGGTGCCAACCACCAGGGCGCCGGCGGCTCCCGAGGTAACCATGGCCGCTTCGCAGCCGATGCCCTGGGCGATGCGGGCAGCCACGGCGTCATGGAGCGCGATGAGGTGAACGAAGTTCTTGGAGGCGTACTCGTAGGCGGCGACGACTTCCGGCGGCATCAGTGAAGCGGTGAGCGTGGTGTAGGTGCCGGCCGCATTGATGAATGTCCGCAGGCCGAGTTCTTTGAAGTAATCGCGTTTGGCGGGCGCGGCGGCCGCGGTGGTGGAGGCGGCGGCGCCAAGGGCGGGGACGGTGGAAACCGACTTCAGAAACTTGCGGCGATTGGGCATTGTGGGGATCTCCTTAACTCGCCTTCAGGATATCAAAAGATCGTCCAGCAACCCGCCTTCCTTGTAATTTTCCAGTTTCAGGAAATGTTTGGCCGCCAGCAGCAGGGCGCGGCGGGGCCAGAGTCCGATCATCTCCATGCCCGCGATCTCCACGCCGTGGCGGGCGGCTTCGGCCTGAACGGCTTCAAAGACGGTATGGAGGCCGGTCTGTTCAAAATCGGTGAGATTCATGGAGACCTGGGCCTGATTGCGGGAGCCGAGCAACAGGCCCACGGCTTTCAAATGAGGCAGGCCGCCCGAGGAGGATCGAATCGTTCTGGCGATGGCTTTGGCGATTTCGACGTTGGCGGTGTGGAGGTTGATATTGCAGGCGATGAGGATCTTGCGCGCTCCCACGGCGGTTGCGCCGGCAGTGGGATGGAGATGGGGACCTCCGATGTCGGGGGCGCGGCCGGGGTTCAGTGGCGCCTCCTCGCGCAGTGTTTCGAACTGGCCGCGGCGGATGTTCTCAAGGCGGCGCCGTTCAGGATTCATTGCGGCGGCCTCGTAGAAATAGACGGGGACGCCTGCCTCGTTCCAGATGCGATGGCCGAGGGTATGGGCCAGCGCGGCGCACTCCTCGAGCGAGATGCCTCGCAGAGGGACCAGCGGGACGACGTCGGCGGCGCCGATTCGGGGGTGTTCGCCGCGATGGCCGTTGAGGTCGATGAGGCGGGCGGCCTGGGCCACCGCCAGCACCGCGGCCTCGATCACGGCTGACGGCGGGCCGGCGAAAGTGACGACGCTACGGTTGTGGTCGGTATCGCTTTCCCGGGCCAGCAGCCGGATTCCCGGTACGCTTTCGATCGCCGCGGTGATGGCCTGGAGGATGGCGGGGTTGCGTCCTTCCGAGAAATTGGGGACGCATTCGATCAGGGGTTCGGCCATGGGATGGAAGCCTGCCCTACAACTTCAGCAACATGCGGAGCCGTTTGGTCTGGACGCGGCTGACGGGAATTTCGGTCTGCTTCTTGTCGTCCATGCGCAACTGGTAGCTGGACTTGAACCACGGGATCACTTCGCGGATGCGGTTGATATTGACAAGGAAGGAACGGTGGGCGCGCCAGAAAACGTCGGGGTCGAGGTTTGATTGCAGCTCTTCGATGGTGCGGTAATTGGATTCGCCCTCAAACTGGGAGGTGACCACGGTGATGAGGCCGTCTTCGATAGTGGCGTAGATGATGTCCTGCGCGTCGACGATAAAATTGCGCTGTCCGTTCTTCACCAGCACTTTGTTGCGCTGAAGGGCGGGCTTGCCAGCGCCGGCGGCGGCGTCGGGGGGAGGTGGTTCGATTTGCTTGTCGGCGAGGTAGCGGCGCACGCGGTCGATGCTCTCGGCGAGCCGTTCCTTGTCAACAGGCTTCAGCAGATAGTCGATTGCTTCCAGGCGAAAGGCTTCGACCGCATAGGATTCAAACGCGGTCACCAGGACGACGTAGGGGATATAGCCGCGGCGTTCGCGCAACTGGCGGAGCACGCCGATGCCGTCGAGACCGGGCATCTGGACATCCAGGAAAAGGACGTCGGGCTCATGTTCTTCCACCAGGTCCAGGGCGTCCAGCCCGTTGCGTCCGACGGCAAGAACCTCAAGGTTGGGAAACTCCCTGAGCAGGTAGGACAACTCCTCGCAGGCCAGTTCTTCGTCGTCGGCGAGGACAGCGGAGATCGTTGTTGTTGCCACGCGGACGGGCATTCAAGGTGATAGTATAACATTTGGCGTTGACCACCCCACGGCGAACCCTGGTTGTGCGGAGGGCCCCTCGGGGGTGCTCCGCCTGGCCCATCCCCGCGGTCTCGCGCCGATCCCGAATCATACAGGAGTTCGTTCCTTTTGGCTAAGAAATCGACCGTAAGAATCGCCCCCGCGACCGGCAAACTAGGCGTACTCATTCCTGGCATTGGAGCCGTTTCCACCACGTTTATGGCAGGTGTGGAAGCGGTGAAGCGAGGACTGGGAAAGCCGATCGGCTCGCTCACGCAGATGGCCACCATCCGGCTTGGTAAGCGGACTGAGGGCCGTTCGCCGATGATCAAGGATTTCGTTCCGCTGGCTTCATTGGACGACCTGGTGTTCGGCGGGTGGGACATTTTCCCCGACAGCGCTTATCAGGCCGCATCGAAAGCACAGGTTCTGGACGCGACTTTCCTGAAGAAGCTGAAAGAGCCGTTAAGCGCGGTGAAGCCGATGAAGGCGGTGTTTGAGCAGGAATATGTGAAGCGCATCAACGGGCCCAATGTGAAAAAAGAGGGCTCGAAGATGGACAAGGCGCAGGCGCTGATCGAGGACATCGCCAACTTCCGCAAGCAAAACGACTGCTCTCGGCTGGTGATGATCTGGTGCGGGTCGACGGAAGTATTCCACAAGCCCTCTGCGGTACATGAATCGCTGAAAGCGTTTGAGGCGGGGTTGAAGGCAAGCGATCCCGACATTGCGCCGAGCCAGATATACGCCTATGCGGCGCTGAAGTCGGGCGTGCCGTTCGCCAATGGGGCGCCGAACCTGACACATGACATTCCGGCGCTGCTGGATCTGGCGGGCAAGAACAAAATCCCGGTGTGCGGCAAGGATTTTAAGACCGGGCAGACGTACATGAAGACGCTGCTGGCGCCTGGACTGAAAGCAAGGATGCTCGGCGTGAACGGGTGGTTCTCCACCAACATCCTGGGCAATCGGGATGGTGAGGTGCTGGAGGACCCGGGTTCGTTCCGGTCAAAGGAAGAGACCAAGCTGTCGGTGCTGGATCACATCCTGCAGCCGCACCTTTACCCGGATCTGTATAAGGATCTCTATCACGCCGTGCGCATCAATTATTATCCGCCGCGGGGCGACGCCAAGGAAGGCTGGGACAATATCGACATCTTCGGGTGGTTGAACTACCCGATGCAGATTAAGATCGATTTTCTGTGCCGGGATTCGATTCTGGCCGCGCCGCTGGTGCTGGACCTCATTCTGTTCATGGATCTGGCGCAGCGGGCGGGGATGAAGGGCATCCAGGAGTGGCTCTCGTTCTACTTCAAGGCGCCGATGACGGCCCCCGGCCTGTACCCCGAGCATGACATCTTCATCCAGTTGATGAAGCTGAAGAACACGCTGCGGTGGATGCGGGGCGAGGACCTCATCACGCACCTGGGCCTGGAGTATTACGACTAGCCCAATATGAAGATTCTCGTAATCGGCGGAACTCTCTTCGTGGGCCGGCTTCTGGTGCAGAGTCTGCAAAAGGCCGGCCACGATGTTTGGATCATGCATCGCAAAGCTGAGCATGACCTTGGGAAGAAGGTTGGCAATCTGCAAGCCGATCGCGGGGACGCCGCGCAGGTGAAGGCGGCGCTTGCCGGTCACCACTTCGACGCCGTTTACGACAACGTGTATGACTGGGACCGCGGCGGCACCAACGCCTCGCAAGTGGAAGCGACGGTGCGAGCCTGCGGCGATCAGATCAGGCGCTACGTATTCCTTTCAAGTGTCTCGGCTTACGGCGACGGGTTGAACCACCACGAGGGGAACGCGCTGGCGCCGGATGACCATCCGGACACCTACATCCGGAACAAGGCGCAAACGGAGCGGATGCTGTTCCGCATGCACCAGCGTTACGGGATTCCGGTGGTGACGCTCCGGCCGCCATTCATTTACGGACCTGGCAATCCTTACTATCGCGAGGCGTTCTTCTGGGATCGGCTGCGCGAGGGCCGCAGCATCATCATCCCCGGCGACGGGCGCAGGCTGATGCAGTTCATCTACGTAAAGGACGTGGTGGCGGCCTGCATGAAGGTGCTGGAGGAGCCCTCGGCGGTGGGTCATGCCTTCAACATCTCCAATCCGCGGCCGCTGACGCAGACTGAGATGGTGGCGGCGCTGGCTGAGGCCGCCGGGACAAAACCGTCGATGGTGCGCATCCCGCGGGAGCGGATTCTGCAGGCGGGCGGCCACCCGCTGTCCCCGCCCTATTACTTCGGCGCCGTATTCGATCTGCCCGCCATCACGATGGTGATCTCAAAGGCGCAGCGAGTGCTGGGATTCAAGCCCGTTCCTTTCGCCGAGGGGTTGAAAGAGACCTACCGGTGGTATCTGAAGAACCGTGTGAGAGAAAACCGGCTCGATTATTCGCTGGAGGACCGGCTGCTGCAGGCGGCCGGGGTGAATCTGGTGGCCACGGCTTGAGCGCGTAAGAATTGCGCCGAAATTCTTTTCTGGTATAATCGAAAAATCTCCCCGGGAGGTCAATTTGGACATCCTGGAAACCCCAGCTTATTTACTTGTCTCGCGATCTTCGCGGCTATCTTTGTGTTTCATTTTCAGCGCGGCGATTGCCTGCGCGCAGGTGATCGAACTTGGCCCGGCCCCGCTGGCGCCCGAAGGCGCGGTGATCCAGAAGAACCTGGACGAACCGGACCGCGCGGCCACCGGCAACTGGTTCAATACGGACGACCGGGCCGCCATCCGCGATCTCTACAACGGAACCTATGCCCCCACCAATGACGTGGCGATGGGCTTTACCGGAAACGTGGCGTCCTGCAACGCGGGCGGAGTGTCGCAGGCCTGGCTGAACGCGGTCATCACGCGCATCAATTTTTTCCGGGGCATGGCCGGCGTGCCAATGGGCGTGACGTTGAATTCCACCTTCAGCGCCAAGAACCAGCAGGCGGCGATGATGATGAGCCGCAATCAGGCGCTCAGTCACACGCCGCCCACCTCCTGGGCGTGCTACAACGCCGATGGCGCCGAAGCGGCGGGCAAGTCCAATATCTGCATGCTTTCGGGGTTTGGCAATGCCGATCCGGGCTGCGTTGCGGGCTACATTGAGGACGCGGGATCGAATAACAGCGCGGTGGGCCACCGGCGTTGGCTGTTCTATCCGCAGACAACGGCGATGGGGACGGGCGATGCGGCACAGGCCAATCCGTACCCGCGCGCCAACGCGCTTTGGGTGATCGACAATGCCACGTTCTCATCGCCGCGCCCCGGCACGCGTGATAACTGGGTTGCCTGGCCCCCGAAGGGCTACCTCCCATACCAGTTGCTTCCGGCGCGATGGTCGTTCTCCTATCCTGGAGCGAATTTCTCCAATGCCAATATCACCATGACGCGCGGCGGCGTCAGCGTTTCGGTGACGAAGGAGTCCCTGCAGAATGGTTACGGCGAGAACACGCTGGTGTGGCAGCCGTCGATGGCGCGCACCAATCCCGGGACCGATTCCACGGTGCGGGTCACGGTGAGCAACGTCGTGATCAGCGGAGTTGCCCAGAGCTTCACCTACGACACGATCATCTTTGACCCGGCTGCCGGAGGCGCATCGACCGTCAGCGTGACCATCAACACCAGCCCGCAGGGCCGCACCATTGCGGTGGATTCGGTCAGCTACACGGCGCCCAGGACGTTCACCTGGACGACGGGCAGCCAGCACACCATCAGTGCCGGGTCTCCGCAGACCGCCGGCGCCACACGCTATGTGTTTGCCAACTGGAGCCACGGCGGGGCCCTCACGCAGACGATCACAACACCCGCCGGCAACACGGCCTACACGGCGAACTTCAATACGCAGCATCAGCTCAGCAGCGGTGTTTCCGGCTCCGGACAGATCCAGGCGAGCCCGGGTTCGGGAGACGGGTTCTACAACGCAGGCGCCGCCGTGCAGCTTACGGCCGTGCCGGCCAGCGGGTTCCAGTTCAGCGGCTGGACGGGTGCGCTCACGGGGCAGGCCAATCCACAGACTGTCGTCATGAACGCTCCGCGATCGGTGACCGCCTCATTCACCGGCGCAACGCCGGCGCCCACCAGCGGGTTACGTTTCGTTCCTGTTACGCCGTGCCGTGTCGCCGATACGCGCGCCGCCGCGAGCGCGTTTGGTGGTCCGGCGATCAGCGCGGGCGCCACACGCACGTTCTCCATACCGTCGGGCCCGTGCCCGGGGATTCCGTCGACCGCGCTGGCCTACTCACTGAATTTGACGGTGGTGGCGGGCGGGCCGCTCGGTTACCTTACGGCGTGGCCCGCGGGCCAGGCGCGGCCGCTGGTATCCGCCCTGAACGCGCCGAACGGCGGCATCGTCGCCAACGCGGCGATTGTGCCGGCCGGCACGGGCGGCGCAATCAACGTATTCGTCACCAACACCACCCACCTGGTGATCGATATCAATGGCTACTTTGCGGCGCCTGCGGCGGGCGCGACGCTGCAGTTCTACCCGGTGACGCCGTGCCGGGTGGCCGATACACGCAGCGGCAACGCGACATTCGGCGGGCCGGCGCTCGCCGCCGGCGCCACCCGGACGTTCCCGATACCTTCCAGCGCCTGCGGCATTCCGTCCAGCGCCGCGGCCTATTCGTTTAACGTAACCGTGGTCCCCAGCGGGCCGTTGGGGTATCTCACGGCGTGGCCGGCGGGCGCCCCCCAGCCGCTGGTTTCGACCCTCAATTCGCCCACTGGAGGGATCGTGGCCAATGCCGCCATTGTGCCCGCTGGCCCGGGCGGCGCTGTCAATTTCTTCGCCACCAACCAGACTCATCTGGTGCTGGACATCAACGGATACTTCGCGGCTCCGGGAAGCGGCGGGCTGTCCTTTTATCCGCAGACGCCCTGCCGGGTGGCCGATACCCGCGCCGGGCAGGGAACCAGCGGATCGCTTGGACCGCCGACGCTGGCGGGAAACACCTCACGTGCGTTTCAGTTTACCGCCAGTTCCTGTGGAATCGCCGCGGGCGCCGGAGCCTACTCGGTGAATGTGACGGTGGTTCCCGCGGGACCGCTCGGATTCCTGACGATCTGGCCCACGGGGGCGGCGCAACCGCTCGTATCGACGCTGAATTCGCCCACCGGTGCGATTGTGGCGAACGCGGCGATCGTGCCGGCGGGAACGGGAGGCGCGGTGAATACGTTCGTGACGAATACCACCGATGTGGTGATCGACATCAACGGGCGTTTTGCGCCTTAGACCTTCGGCCGCGAGAGGGCCCCAAGCACAGGGCAAGGATGCCTTGACTGGCACGCCGCTTGCGTGCTGTGGTAATCTCAATCCAGGATAAGACTGAGAAATAGGAACGCGAGGAGTACGCATTACAGATCATGGCGCTGGCAACTGACCTTAAGAAAACGGTGATTTCCAACTATCGTGTCCACAAGTCGGATACAGGTTCTCCAGAAGTGCAGGTTGCCATCCTGAGCCAGCGCATCGTGCAGCTCACCGAGCATTTCAAGAAGCATCAGAAGGATCATCACTCCCGGCTCGGCCTGCTGACGATGGTGGCCAAGAGACGCCGCCTTTTGAAATATCTCAAGAGCAGCTCTCCGGAGCGCTACAAGGAGCTGATCCAGCGCCTGGGCATCCGCCGTTAGTCTCGTACAGACCGACGGTATCCGGAGATCGCGCTAACCCCCCGCCGCACATCAATGACCGTTTGGCAACGTAGTTGAATGTATTGCGGGCGCTAGAGAGAGTTCCTCCTATTCAGTCTTCCCGACTCGGCCGGGTGGCCCGGTGCCTCCCGGTCAGATTTTGGAGGACTTCCAATGACGCATAGTGTATCGGTAGACCTGGGTAACCGGGTCATCACTCTTGAAACCGGAAAGATGGCCAAACAGGCCGACGGAGCGGTAATCGTCAAGTCTGGCGATTCGGTGGTGCTGGCGACGGCATGCTCCAATGAGGAGCCCAAGCCCGGGGCCGCTTTCTTCCCCCTGACTGTTGATTATCGCGAATATACCTACGCCGCCGGACGATTTCCGGGCGGCTTTATCAAACGTGAAGGCCGGCCGTCGGAAAAAGAGATTCTTACCAGCCGGCTGATTGACCGGCCGGTGCGGCCGCTGTTCCCCGAAGGTTACTCCTGCGACACGCAGATCATCGCGATGGTGTTGTCGGCCGATCCGGCGCATGATCCTTCCACCATGGCGGTGATGGGCGCGGCGGCGGCGCTGGCGATTTCCGACATTCCCTTCTATCATCTTCTGGCCGGCGTCCGTGTGGCGCTGGTGAACGGTGAGATGATCGCCGAACCCAGCTATGACCAGGTGAGAGCCGCGGAGCTGACCATCGTGGTGGCTGGCACCGAAGAAGGCATCGTGATGGTGGAGGCTGCTGGTGTTGGTGCAAGCGAATCCCGTGTGGTGGACTGCATCGAGTTCGGCCACGAGTGCTGCAAGAAGATCATCGCCGGCATCCGTGAGTTGCAGGGCAAGTGCGGACGCCCCAAGCGGGTGTTCGAAAAAGCGCCCCTGAACCAGGAACTGGTGACGGCGATCTCCGCGAAATACCGGGTGGACCTGGCCGACGCCATGAACACCCAGAAGCACGGCAAGATCGATTCCTACAAGAAGATTGATGCTCTCAAGGCCGCCTGCAAGGAAAGCCATCCCGACGAACAGAAAGAAGAAGCGGGCAAGATCTTCGACTGGCTGAAGGAACGGATCTTCCGCGATGAAATGCTGATTGACCGGCGGCGGCCCGACGGCCGCAAGTTCGACGAAATCCGCAACATCGATATTGAAGTGGGGCTGCTGCCCCGCACGCACGGATCCTCGCTGTTCACCCGCGGCGAAACGCAGGCGCTGGTGACGGCGACGCTCGGAACCAAGGACGACGCGCAGCGTATGGAAATGCTGAGCGAAGGCGAAGTTTCCAAGCGCTTCATGCTGCACTACAACTTCCCGCCCTTCAGCGTGGGCGAAGTGTCGTTCATGCGCGGCGCTGGAAGGCGCGAGATCGGACACGGCGCATTGGCTGAGCGCGCAATCCTCAGCGTGGTGCCGCCGGAATCCGAATTCCCCTACACCATCCGCCTGGTCAGCGACATTCTGGAATCGAACGGGTCCAGTTCGATGGCTTCGGTCTGCGGCGGCATCCTGTCGCTGATGGATGCGGGCGTTCCGATCACGGCGCCGGTGGCGGGCATCGCCATGGGCCTGGTGATCGAGGATGACAAGTACGCGGTGCTTACCGACATCGCGGGCGCCGAAGATCACTACGGCGATATGGACTTCAAGGTGGCCGGCACGCGCCAGGGCGTCACCGCGCTGCAGATGGACATCAAGGTGACCAAGGTCACCGCGGCCATCATGCGCGAAGCCTTGGAACAGGCCCGCCACGCGCGGCTCTTCCTGCTGGACAAGATGGAAGCGGTGATCGACGCGCCGCGCAAGCAGCTTTCCGCCTACGCTCCGCGCATCTACACCACGCACATCCCGGTGGACAAGATCCGCGAACTGATTGGGCCGGGCGGCAAGGTGATCCGTGGCATCATCGACGCAACGGGCGTGAAGATCGACGTGCATGACGATGGCACGGTGAACATCTTCGCCACCGACGGAACTTCGGCCGATCGCGCCATGCAGATGGTGACCGATATCGCCGCGGTTGCAGAAGTGGGCAAGACGTACCTTGGCAAAGTGGTGCGGATTGTCGACTTTGGCGCTTTTGTTGAAATTTTCCCCGGCACCGACGGGTTGCTGCACATCAGCGAAATCTCGGAGAACCGCATCAAGAACGTGCGCGATGAGTTGAACGAAGACGACCAGATCCTGGTCAAGGTGCTGGCGCTTGAAGGCAACAAAATCAAACTCAGCCGCAAGGCGGTTCTGAAGGAGCAGCGGGACAAGCTGAAGAAGGCTTAGCCAAAAAGCCTGGAAGATGAGAGCCATGCCGCACCGCTGGAGGCGTTGAAAATGCTTC
>JANRLE010000181.1:0-1819 GCA_033762895.1 Bryobacteraceae bacterium
CACGCCCCGGCCTCGCACATCACCCAGGAACTGCGAATGGATGCCGGCGTCAACACCAGTACCGCCACCCGGGAAAGTACCAGCGCCTGCCGGATTTCCTCTTGCCACAGGCGGCCCGCCTCCAGATTGCGGCTGGCGAGAAAGCATCGCAGCCCGCGCCGCTGCATACCTTCCACCAGTTCGCGGGCAAGCTCAAGATCGGCTGTGGAGTAACTGACGAAGACATCGAAACTGGCGTAGGGAAGCGCTTCGAATTCGGCATCGGGGTCCTGCAGAAACCGCTGCAGGCGTTCGCCGGCTTTTCCTTCTCCCCGCTCCAGCAGCCGACGGAGTTGCATGGTGACGCCCATGTCGGAACTGGATCCGATCGACTTTGCGGCATCACGATGGACGGCCATGACAATGCCGGGTTTGGGGATCTCCACGATGAGACTGTCAGCGGGAATCTCCTCCTGGCGCCAGGAATAGAGGTTAAATTCCGATGCGGGGCTGATGTCGTCGCCGGTGGTGTGACCTTCGATCGTCCGGTTGTTCAACGCGATCAACTGTTCGAGAACGCGCTGGAACGGCATGCGCACCGGCATGTTGGCGAACATGGCAAAACGCAGAGCGTTTTCGTAAAGCGCGACAAACACCTTGCGCATAGGTAAGAACTTACCACAGCTATTCGTAGCGCCAGGCCTTCAACGGCTCTACGCCGGAGGCGCGGCGGGCCGGAATCAGCGCGGCGGCCAGAGCGATGGCGGCCAGCAACGCCGCCGAGACGGCGATCACCACCGGATCCTGCCCGGTGACGCCATACAAATGCGACCTCGCCAGCCGTCCCACCGCCAGCGCCGGAGGTAATCCCACTGCGGCCCCAACCCCGAACATCCAAGCCGTTTCTTTCGTCACCATGCGCCGGATGTCGGCCGGCATGGCCCCGAAGGCCACCCGAATGCCGATTTCCCGGGTGCGGCGCGCCACCGAATGCGGCGATTCTCCATCGATTCCCTGAGGCTGGCCGTCATCGGGCGGAGGTCGCGGCCGGGCATATCGGGGTCGAGCGCGGCGACAGCATGCCAAGCGAAGGACCACTCACTTTCGCCACCACAGTGTCTCAGCGCGATAGCCCGGCACTGTCATTCTGCTGCTCCAGAAAATCACTGGGGCAGGGCGGTAGGCATGGCGGGGTAACGCTGCAGCATCCGGAGGTCTCTCAGCAACAGGTCCGTTTCCGGGGGATCGCTCTCGTAGGTGCCTCTGATGTTGCCCGCCGCGTCCACCAGAATGAAGCACTTGTTGTGTGACTGTTCAATCTGTTCGGGGTCCATATCGATGGAGGCTTCGCGCTGCAACTGGCGGACCACGGCTTTGTCGCCGGTAAGGAAGATCCAGCGGCCGGGGCGTGCCTGGTAACGTTTGGCGAAGGCGGTGAGAACCTGAGGCGTGTCGTGTTCCGGGTCCACAGAGATGGACAGCAGGCGGACGGAATCGTCGTCTTTGATCGCATCCTGCACCTTCTTCATCTCGCGGCTCATGCGGGGACAAGCTGCCTGGCAGGTGGTGTAGATGAAATCCACCACCCAGATGCGTCCGCGCATGTGACGGCTGGAGAATTCGTCCCCAGTGTGGTCGATGAGCTGGAAGTCGGAAAGGCGGCCCATGTCGGGCAGCGTCACCACTGGCGGCGCTTCTGCGCAGGCGGCCAGCATCAGCACGGATAGGATGCTACTTGCTCCACTCCAGGGTTTCGGAAACGGTGTTCCGCTCTTTGGTGAAGATCTCAAGTCTGAATTTTACCGTGGTGGACATGTTGCGGTAGAACACACTGGGGTTC
>JANRLE010000182.1:0-11198 GCA_033762895.1 Bryobacteraceae bacterium
ACCAAAATCCCCCGCCGGTGACCTTCCCCCACCGGCTAATTTTTCTCCAGCGTTGCCTGCTACGCAACGATACACCACCCCGCTAACCCGGGGACGCAGAAAAGGAACACCATGCGAGTTACTCAACGCAAACTGGAGGCAAACCGCCGCAACGGCGCCAGGTCCAAAGGCCCCGTCTCCGACGCCGGAAAAATGGGCTCCGCCGCCAACTCCATCACCCACGGCCTCTCCGTCCTCGACATGGAGATTGACATCCTCCAGCCCGAAATTGAACACACCTTCCAGTCCATGGATGCCGAAGGCCTCTGGGCGTTGGGCTTCAAAAGCCTCAGCGATCACTCGCACGTCCTCGTCAACCTCGACCGTCAGCAAACCCGGCTCTTTCGCCAATACCACCGCGTCGCGCGCCACCTCGCCGAAGCCCAGGCCTCGCGCCGCATGGATCATATAAACGAACCCACCGCGCCGCACGCCATCCCCGGAGAGGAGCCTTCATGTCAGGCGGCCTGAACTCCTCACCACGGCTCCCCGGGCGCTACGTGATTAACCGTCACGTAGCCTCCCCGCTCACCTGCCGCCATAAGTACCGCTGTATCTGCCATGGCGAGCCGCCCATGCCCGAAAAGGCTTCGAAGAAGGCCGAAGCAGCCGCCAAGGCTGAGATGGAACGCAAACTCTTTGGATCATGGGCATCCTCGGCTTCGCGCTCAAGCCATTCCCCGACGCGCGCGACGCCGTCAACAACGCTCTGCGCGAATATGAGCTTCGCCACCCGTCATGAGCCCCCACGCTTCAATACGCGAACTTATCGTCGGCGCCCGCCATCCCGGCCAGTCGGGGATCGCCGCCGGTCTGCTCCAGCACTCGCGCCAGCCGCTGCTGCAGCGTCTCGGTGAGCCGCTTCGTTTCCGGATCTTTCACGTGATTGACGTAGCGGCCGCGCATGCGCATTCCGATCCGCGCATCGGCGATCAGGTTATGAATCTGCTCGGGGTCTTTCTTGTGGTCGTAGAGTTCGCAGATGTCCCACACCCCGGGGTAGTTCATCAGGCTGTGCTGGTCGGTGCGCAGGCCCACGATTGTCGGCGTGTAGGGAAAGTCCTGTTCCCACGCGTATTCATACAGGAACTCTTTTCGCCAGTCTTCGGGCGTGCGGCCCGTGGCCAGCGGCAGCATGGAACGCCCCACCATCGTAGTGGCCGGTTTTACGCCCGCCGCCTCCAGAATCGTGGGCCCGATGTCCAGATTCAGCGCCATCGCATCCACCGTCCGCGGGTTCGATCCAAACAGCGACGGGCAGTGCGCCATCATCGGCACGCGAATCGACGATTCATACATCGCCCGCTTGTCGATCAGCCCGTGTTCGCCCCACATGTAGCCGTTGTCGCCCATGTAGATCACCAGCGTGTCGTTCAGCAGCCGGCTCGATTCCAGTTGCCGGAACACCTCGCCCAGGCTGTCATCAATGCCGATCAGCGACTGGCAGTACCGGCGGTAGTGCGTATCGAAGCTCTCATCGGAATCGAGCATGCCGTCCACGCCATGGCGAGTGAAGCGGCGTTTGCGTACCCACTCCGGCCATTGCCGGTAATATTCCTCCTTGTAGAGCATGCTGGCGGGGCGGGGAACCGTCAGTCCCTCAAACAGGTTGGCGTGGCGCGCCGGTGGCGTGAAGGGCGAATGTACAGCTTTGTGCGAAAGGTAAAGGCAGAACGGGCGCGCGGCGTTGTCCCGGATGAACTGCGTGGCCTCGCTGGTCAGCACATCGGTCATATTGCCCTTGGCGTTGCTGCGAACGCCGTTGCGATTGATGGGCGGATCCTTATATTCGCCCTGGCCCCGGAAGCTCAGCCAGTGATCGAAGCCGGGCTGCGGATCGTCGGCCGTCCCGCCCATGTGCCACTTTCCCAGGAACCCGGTGCGGTAGCCGTTTTTCTGCAGGAGCTGGGAGAACGTGGGAATACGCGGATCCAGTTGAGAGAAATTGTCTGAGATCCGGTGCTGGTGCATGTACTGGCTGGTGAGCACACTGGCCCGGCTGGGCGAGCAGAGAGAACTCGTGACGAAGGCGTTTCTGAAGGTGACGCCGTGGTTCACCATGCGGTCCATATTCGGCGTGTGGCCTTTTAACCACGGGTGTCCCAGCGCGCCCACGAAATCGTAGCGGTGATCGTCGGTGAGGACGAAAACAATGTTGCGTTTGGCCGGCTGGGTTCGCACCTGCGGCGCCGCGGCGAGCCCGGCCGCCGCCGTCTTCAGGAAGCTTCGTCGTTGCATAGATT
This sequence comes from Bryobacteraceae bacterium, assembly GCA_033762895.1. GTDB lineage: Bacteria > Acidobacteriota > Terriglobia > Bryobacterales > Bryobacteraceae > CADEFT01. The sequence goes on from JANRLE010000182.1 coordinate 2,283, forward strand.
AGACTGTAACGGATATGAGCCCCCGAATTCTTGCCGCCGCCCTGCTGCTGTTCACCGCCTGTTCCAGGCAGGACCCCGCTTCCGAACAGGCGAAACTGGAGCGCGAGTTTGAGACCATGCTGACCAACGCCACCCTGGTGGGCAGCTTCTCCGTTGGCTCGCGCATTTCCGGGGATCGCTACAAAGTCACCAAGGTGACCCACCTGGCCGGCGACAAATGGCTGATCCATTCGCAGATCGGGAAAAAAGACATCAGCATCCCGGTTCCGGTGACGGTGCGCTGGGCCGGTGATACCGCCGTGATCATGTTGACCGATGTTGGATTGCCGGGCATGAGCACCTATAGCGCGCGGGTGCTGTTCTATCGCGGGCAGTATGCCGGGACGTGGTCAAGCCCTAAGCATGGCGGCCAGATGTGGGGCGTCATTCAACATTGACAGGGAACGTTGACGCTACAGGGAGCCGTACTTTTCGTAGGCGTCCTTCACCGCCACGCCCCGCCGCAGTTCTTCGCGCATGCCGCCTTCGCGGCGGAATACATCTTCGGCCGCTTCCAGCACGTCCAGCGTCATGGCCTTCGGCACGATGACCACGCCGTCGGTATCGCCGAAGACAAAGTCGCCGGGGGTGATCGTAGCGCCGCCGATACGGATCGGGATCTGGTATTCCAGGATGTTCCAGCGCCCGATGGAACTGGCGGGGGACTTGAACCTGGCGAAGACCGGGTACTCCATGGCGTCGATAAAATCGACATCGCGTACCCCGCCGTCAATCACCGCGCCGTTGCAGCCGCGCTGGCGGGCCGCCGTAGACATGATTTCGCCCCAGTGCGCGCAGTTTGTGCCGGGGCCGCAGGACCACACCGAGACCGTGCCTGGTTCGATGCTGTCCAGCATGGCCAGCCGCGTGGTGGTGTCGTTGTGCGAGGTGTCCTCGGTGGCTTCGCCTCGCCCGGTGAACGCCGGGCCCGCCACCTGGTTCGCCTTCGTGAACGGTGTGATGGTAAACGGAAGCACCTGATGGCGGTAACCGTGTTTGTCGAGGATATCGGCGACGGCGCCGGCATAGAGTTTGCGGTACCGGAGGCAAATGTCGGTCATTAGCGTCCATGATAGCCGAGTGTGTGGTATCGTCCCTTTCATGGAGCGAAAGAAAGCCTCTGATTTTCCCCAGGAACTGCTGGGCCTGTTTGACCTTTACGTCCACGGCGACATTGGCCGGCGCGAGTTTCTGGACGGCGCCAAGAAGTACGCCACCGGCGGCGTGACTGCCGCGGCGCTGCTCGAAAGTCTGGCGCCGAACTACGCCTGGGCCGACCAGGTGGCCAAGGACGACCCGCGGATCAGGACCGAACGGGCGGCCGTGCCGTCGCCCCAGGGCAATGGGGAGATCAAGGGATACCTGGTCCGTCCGGCCAAGGCGGGCAAGGCGCCGGGCGTGCTTGTCATCCATGAGAATCGCGGGCTCAATCCTTATATTGAGGATGTCGCGCGGCGGTTGGGCGCCGAGGGTTTCCTCGCCTTCGCTCCCGATGGGTTGACCAGCGTGGGCGGCTTCCCCGGCGACAATGAGGCCGGCGGAAAGTTATTCGGTCAGGTGGACCGCGGTAAGATGCTCGAGGATTTTCTGGCGTCGGCCCGGTGGCTGAAGGCGCGCGCCGATTGCACCGGTAGAATTGGCGCGGTGGGGTTCTGCTTTGGTGGCGGGATTGTAAATGCCCTGGCCGTAAGGCTCGGGGCGGATCTGGCAGCGGGAGTGCCTTTCTACGGCGGCCAGGCGCCGGCGGCGGACGTGCCGAAGATTAAGGCTCCGCTGCTGCTGCACTACGCCTCGCTCGATGAGCGGATCAATAAGGGGTGGCCGCCGTATGAAGAAGCGTTGAAGGCCAATCATGTGACTTACACCGCCCATATGTATGAGGGGACCAACCACGGATTCCACAACGATACGACGCCCAGATATGACGAGGCGGCGGCAAAGCTGGCGTGGAAGCGCACCGTGGAGTTCTTTAATCAGCATCTGCGGTCTTCCTAGTCGAAATTTCGCCGCCACGCTACTCCTGTTCAAACGCGGGACTACCCCGGCCGATGAGCCGGGTGATGAGACTCCTTTTCGCACTCCTGCTTACCACCTTTGCCGCATGGGGGCAGATTGAATACACCGCCACCAGCAGTTCTGTCGAACTTCGCTACGAACCGCCGGGGCCTGGTGCTTGCCGCGTGGAAGCGAGCCGGAATCCGGAGATGTATCCGCTGGTCGCCGCGATCGATCCCGAAGTGGCGCCCGGAGAGGAGTCCGACGAACGTTTTGCGGCACTCCAGCAAGGCCGCGGCCGCAGGTTTCGACTGGGCCGCCGCGCCGGGCTGATCGCCAACGACAAAGTGGTTCCGATGTGGCTGGAGCCTGACACCACTTACTATGTAAGGCTCGACTGCGAGGGCGGCGAGATCCGCGGCGTTGTCAAGACCGAACCTGCCGGCCGGGAAGCCGATGGCGGGTGTGTTTATCAGCTTGGCGCGGCTCAGGGAACGTTTCCGGCGGCCGGCGGCACCTATAATCTGAGTCTTACGACGTCCCCTGGCTGTTCCTGGTTCGCCAGCACCGGGGCCACGTGGCTGCACGTCAGCCCCGCCTCGGGGACAGGCAGCGCCACCCTCACCTTTGTCGTCGATCCGAATGCCGGCACGCAGAGGGGCGGCTCGGTGTGGGCGGCTACGGGTGGCATCTGGGTCCTGCAGCAAGCCGGTCCACCGCAGCCTGTCCAGCCATGCACGGTCAACTTCGCCGCCTCCGGGTCCTGGTTCCCAGCCCTGGGAGGCTGGTACTCACTGGATGTGCTGGCGCCGCCGGGATGTTATTGGCAGGTGCAGTCCAGCAGTTCGTGGATGAGGCTTACTTCGGCATCGAGCGGCTTCGGCCGCGCCACCATCAACTACACGGTGGACCGCAACACCGGCGCCTTCCGCGCTGGCGGGCTATGGATGGACGGGCGCACATTCACCGTGAACCAGTTGGGGGGAGCGGCGCTGGTCTGCACGCCCTCGCTCAGTTCGTACAGTTCGTGGTTCCCGGCGGGCGGCGGCTCTTACAGCATCGCGGTTTACGTGCAGCCGGGATGCCCATGGACGGCATCCTCCTCGCTCCCATGGGTGAACATCCGGTCGGGGACGTCAGGGACTGGAGGCGGCACCGTCACCCTGGTGATGGACGCCAATCCCTATTCGACCAATCGTACCGGTTCCATCACGCTGGCGGGAATCCAGTTCGCCATCACACAGACGCGCGGGGCGGAGAACCTGCCTCGGGAATGCCCGCTGACGCTCGGCGCGGCAAGCGCGGCCATCCCGTTCGACGCCGCGACGCACGGTCTGGCTGTCGGGGCGCCGGCGGGCTGCGCGTGGCAAGGTGTAACCAGCACGCCGTGGATTCAATTGACCTCGGCCAGCGGCACGGGCGCGGGCACACTGCGCTACACGGTGACAGCGAACACCGGCGGCGCGCGCACCGGTACGATCACCATCGGCACGCAGACTTTCACCCTCACGCAGGCGGCGCTGACCTGCTCATTCCGGCTCAGCTATCTGAATTCCTGGTTCCCTTCGTCGGGCGGCGCCTACACCATTGGCGTCACAGCGCCGGCGGGTTGCGCCTGGATCGCGACATCGGGCGCCTCGTGGCTTCGTCTCACCAGCGGCGCCACGGGAACGGGAAACGGCGTGATCAGTTTCACGACAGAAACGAATTGGTCCTCAGCCCGCACCACCACCATTTCCCTTGCCGGGCAGGCTGCGGTGATCAACCAGTCCAGCGGTTATGTGCCGGTGTCGTCCTGCACGGTGTCCTTGAATCTGACAAGCTCGTGGTTCCCGATGGAAGGCGGCAGTTACTCGCTTGAGGTCGGCAGTCCCGCCAACTGCCCGTGGGCGGCGACGGCGAACGCTTCCTGGGTCCGGTTGAGCAACACCACCGGGGCAGGTCCGGCCACGCTGCGCTTCACGCTCGATCCCAATACCGGCCCCTACCGCACGGCGGTGATCCAGGTGGGTGGGCGCACGTTTGTCATTAGCCAGGCCGCGCTTTTCTGCACCTACCGGCTCAGCTTCACCAGTTCGTGGTTCCCGGCGGCGGAAGGCGCCTATTCGATTGCCGTAACGGCGCCGACGGGATGCACCTGGGCAGCTTCGTCAGGCGCCGATTGGGTGCGGTTGACCGGAGCGGCATCGGGCTCCGGCAGCGCAGTGGTGCCGCTCGTCATCGCACGCAATTTCTCCCGCTTCCGTTCGGCGGTGATGTACGTGGCGGGACAGGCCGTACAGATTCAGCAGGTTGGCCAGTAGTCACTGGAGTTCCACTTCGATCCGTTTGGCGGCGGCGTCCAGCTTTGAGATCCGGAAGGAGCGAACCTCGCCGGTGCGCAGCTTGGGCGCCTCGGCGGTTTCGCCCGCGCCGCCCTGCTTCCACCGCGCGGACAACATTGCGGTCAACGAGGAAAGATCGGCGTTTCTGGGCGCGTCCGCCGCGGCGTTTTGTTTGGGCTCGTCCTTGGGCAGGCGGCATGTGGCGGCAATCCCTTCGGACACCTCCACCTTCGCCATCTCGCCGGAAACGGAGATGACACGCCCGCTCAGCGTGTCGCCGAGCTTGTGCTCTTCAATGAACTTGTCCACCACGGTGGGCTCAAGCTGTTTCATGCCCAGCCGAATGCGGCGGCGTTCCTTGTCCACTTCCAGAATCAGGGCGCGGACCTTTTGGCCCGTGGCCAACATCTCCTTGGGGTGCTCCAAACGTTTCTCGCTGGTAATGTCGGCGATATGGATCATGCCCTCGATGCCCTCGCCCAGATCGACAAACGCACCGAACTTGGCCAGATTGGTGATGGGCACATCCTCTACCACCTTGCCTACCGGAAGCCTCGTCTCCACATCCTGCCAGGGATCGCCCAGGGCTTCCTTCAAACTGAGGGAAATGCGCTTCTCGGCCGGCTTTACATCCACGACAACCACATCCACCACGTCGCCCACGTTCAGCACATCGGAAGCCTTGCGGATACGTTTGCCCCAAGCCATGGACGACAGCGGAATAAGACCGTCCACGCCGGGCTTGATTTCGACGAAAGCGCCAAAGTCGGCCAGACGCACCACCTTGCCGCGGATTTTCTGGCCCGCCGCCAGGCTTTGAGTCGCCTCTACCCACGGCTCGGGAGTCAGTTGCTTCATGCCCAGCGAGATGCGCTTTGTGGCGGGATCGATCTTGAGGATCTTCACCTCCACAGCGTCGCCCACCGAGAGCATGTCGCCTACCTTGGCCACGCGATTCCAGGAAATATCGGAGATGTGGAGCAGGCCATCGACGCCGCCCAATTCCACGAACGCTCCGAAGTCCATCAGCGTGCGCACGGTGCCATGCACGACGCTGCCTTCCTGCAAGCTCTGGAACGCCTTTTCCTTGGCTTGGGCAGCCTCCTCCTCCAATACGCCCCGCCGGTCGACCACCACATCCTCGTCGGCGGTATCGAGCTTGGTGATCCGGCAGCGGATCTCCTGGCCGACAAGCTTCTCCATTTCGATGGGATCGCGCGTGCCGCTGCGAGAGGCGGGAAGGAATGCGGGTACCCCCACATCCACGCGCAAGCCGCCTTTCACCACTTCGGTGACAGTGCCGGCGATGATCGCTTTTTCAGCGAAGGCGGTTTCAAAGCCCGTCCAGTCGGTTGGGCGTTTCACCTTCAGCGTGGACAGTTCGTAGTAGCCTTCGGGATTGCGGCCGCGCACCACGACGTTCAGTACGTCGCCCGGCTTCACGCTCACCTTGCCGGCGGCGTCCTGGAACTGGGCGACGGGAAGAACGCCTTCCATCTTTCGTCCGATATCGACGACGACGGATTCGGCGTTCACCGTGACCACGGTTCCATGCAGGGTCTCGGCCGGCGTTTCGGCCTTGTGCTCCTGCTCAAATTCGGAAAGGATTGCGCCGAACGCGGAAGGCTCGGGATTCTCGGCAGCCTCAAGCTGCTGAAGGCTCAAGTCCTCGGTCGGATGGGTTGTTTCTGGAAGGCTCATGCGGGACACAAAAATTAAGACTATATTTTGGCACAATCAGGAGGGACATGCCGGACTCGAGACAGGGACCCATACGCACGCAGGATCTGGTATGGCTGCTGCTGTTCCCGGCGCTGGCCCTGGCGAGTCCCGATCGTAATCCCTATAAACTGGCGTTTCTCGGGCTGCTGGCGGCTCTGCAGTTGAGCGAAGCCCGCGTCGCCTACCTTGGAACGGCGCGGGGAAACCTGATTGCGATCTTGCTGAAACTGGTGCTGGGCTTTCTCGTCATTGGCTTTTCCGACGGCATTCGCAGCAGCTATTACCTGATCCAACTGCTGCCGGTGATCTCGGCGGCCACCACGCTCGGCGTGGGCGGAACGCTGGTGGTGACGGCGCTTGCCTGCGGATCGTACATGCTTTTTGCGCACCCGTTCTTTCTCACCGACCGTTTTGTCATCGACGCCGAAGGCTATCGGGAATTGTCGCTGCGGATGATTTTCTTTCCCGTTGTCGGATTCCTCGCCTACCAGCTTGCCGAAGAGAACCGCCTGGCGGCGCAGCAGAATCAGGCGACTGCCGACCAGCTTGCCGAGGCCAACCGCAACCTGCAGGAAGCCGAGGCGGCGATGCGGCGCAGTGAACGGCTGGCGGCGTTGGGGCAGATGAGCGCGGGGCTGGCGCACGAGTTGCGCAACCCGCTGGGAACGGTGAAAGCGTCGGCGGAGATGCTGGCCAGAAGCGTGCCGGCCGGCGACGGCGTGGCGCGTGAGTTGACCGGGTTCATCAGCAGTGAGGTGGACCGTGTGAACTCGCTGATCACGAAGTTTCTGGATTTCGCCCGTCCGTTGAAGTTGCACCTGGAAGCGCAGCCGCTGGACGGCGCGCTTGACCGGGCGGTGGATCAGATCCAGCGTCACCAGCCGCCTTTCCCGGTGACCATTTACAAGAACTATTCGCCGGACATTCCGCCGTTCCGCATGGATGGCGAACTGATGGAGCGCGTGGCGTATAACCTGTTGCTGAACGCGGTGCAGGCATCGCCGCCCGGGTCCGCGGTGACGCTGAAGACTCGCGTGGTCGATGGACTGGTGGAGATTGCGGTGATTGATCGCGGATCCGGCGTGGACGCGGCGCACCGCGAGAACATTTTTAATCCCTTTTTCACCACCAAGCGCGAAGGTGTCGGGCTGGGCCTGGCCATCTGCGCCAAGGTTGTGGACGAACACGGCGGTAAGATTACGGTAGAAAGCGAGCCCGGGGCGGGCAGCGTATTTCGTGTGCTGCTGCCGTTGGAGCCGCCTGAATCCACCGCATGAAAAAACGAATTCTGGTTGTTGAGGACGAAGAAAAACTGCGCCGCGTGATTGAGCTGCAGCTTGTTTCGGGCGGGTATGAAGTCGATCAGGCCGGCAGCGCCGAGGAGGCGATACGGTTTGCCGACCGCGCCGACGCTGTGCTCACCGATTTGAAACTGCCGGGCATGGACGGCCAGCAGTTGCTCACATTGATCCACCGCCAGAACGCCGAGACGCCGGTGATTGTGATGACCGCCTTCGGCACCGTGGAAACGGCGGTGGAGGCGATGAAGTCGGGAGCGGTGGATTTTCTGCTCAAGCCGTTCTCGCTGGATCACCTGATGAAGGTGGTGGACAAGGCGCTGGAGGTTTCGGCTCTGCGCGATGAGAACCGGAAGCTGAAGGAAGAACTTGGCAAACGGTATCAGTTCGGCAACATCATCGGGCAGTCCAGGGCGATGCAGGAGATTTTCGCCACCGTCGCGCGCGTGGCAGCCACCCGGGCCACGGTACTGCTGTGCGGCGAAAGCGGCGTTGGCAAGGACATGATCGCGCGGGCCGTACATTTTCACTCGCCGCGCCGGGACCGGCCGTTCGTCAAAATCAATTGCACCGCGATTCCGGAGAACCTGATGGAGAGCGAGTTGTTCGGCTATGAGAAAGGGGCGTTCACCGGGGCGGCCGTATCGAAGCCGGGCAAGTTCGAGCAGGCCGATACGGGCACGGTGTTTCTGGATGAGATTGGCGACGTGCCCGCCAACGTGCAGGTGAAGCTGCTGCGGATTCTGCAGGAGCGCGAGTTTGAGCGGCTGGGGAGCAACAAGACGCTGAAGATCGATGTGCGCGTGGTGGCGGCCACCAACGTGGACCTGCGCGCGGCGCTGGAGCATGGGACTTTCCGCGAGGATCTGTATTACCGGCTGAACGTGGTGCCCATCAACATTCCCCCGCTGCGGGACCGGCCCGAAGATATCCCGGCGCTGGCGCGCCATTTTGTGGCGAAACTGGCGGGCGATCTTGGCAGCCCGTGCGAGGTCATCACCGAGGCGGCCATTCACAAGCTGATGGCCTACCACTGGCCGGGCAACGTGCGCGAGTTGGAAAACGTGATCGAACGCAGCCTGGTGCTATGCTCCCGGCAGGCGCTCGATGAGGCAGACATCCGGTTGGATCTGGCGCCCGCGCGGCGTGCGCCGGCGGCGGTGGGCGACGTTTTCCTGCCCGAGGGCATGTCGCTGGACGAGTACGAGCAGTCCCTGATCCGTGAGGCATTGAAGCGGGCGGGCGGGAACAAGAGTCAGGCCGCGCGGCTGCTGGGGTTGACGCGGAATGCGCTTCGCTACCGGCTGTCGCAGATGGGAATGGATACGGGAGAAAAAGATATCTAGAGCTTTTTGCCGATCACGCCTTCCAGGCTGCTGTTTGGAGGAGGTCGCGCAGCAGGCTGCACTTCCCTTCGGCGATCCCTTCGGCAATCGCTTCCCGCCGCCACTTCATCAGCGCCGGATTCTTTTCGACGTCAATGATCACGCCCATACGCTTTATCTCCCATTCTACCCGTCCGGACAACCCTCGTAGAC
>JANRLE010000183.1:0-5636 GCA_033762895.1 Bryobacteraceae bacterium
GTCCTCACGAACGGTGCCACATTGGCGCTCCCTACTCGTGGAAGGAAGGCCCGGTGGGGACGCGGCTATTCCCCGCCTTGCGCTAACATGCGAGTTTGCGGCATTTCACGATATTGACGATTCTGGGATGGCTGCCGGCCATGGGCGGCGGTGTGGAACTGCAGATCCAATACACGGCGATGCAAAAAGTGCTGGCCCAGCAGATGTTCGCCGATCAGGGGAGGCTGTGGGTGCACGGGGATCCGAAATCGAAGTGCAACTTCGCGTTCTTGGAAAATCCACGGCTGGGCGGCATAGACGGGCGGTTGCGGATCCAGGCGAAGTTCTCCGGCAGGAACGCGGCGAGCCTGTTCGGCTTCTGCCTGGGGCCGGGCGATGTATTCGACCTGGACATTATGGCGACACCATACTTCCAGGAAGGCGCGATCCGGCTGAAGGACGTGTACGTGGAAAGCGGCGGGCGGGAGACGTTTTATTCCCGCAAGGTGCGGGAGGCGATCCGCGACAAACTGCCGAAGAAGTTCGAGTACCGGGTTTCCGACGAGGTGCGCAAAATCATGGAGCGCGAGCCTTCGAACCGTCCCTACCAGCAGGAACTGAAGAACTTCACGGTGTCGCAGGTGCGGGTCACCACCGCGGCCATGATCCTGGGGCTGGAATTTACGCTGGTGGTGAAGTAAGCCGCGTCAGTGGCAGCCAAGGCAGGTAAACTTACGGCCGTGGCAGTTCATGCAACCCTGTTTCACCACGTTCTTACGCGTATGGCTGTCCAGGTAGTCATTGGTGTGAAACGCCGGCTTGAGGGTCTTGTCGTCAAGATGGCAGGTCTCGCAACTGAACGGCGGGTCGATTTTGTTATGGCAGACCAGGCAATCGGCCATGTGCGGAAAATGTTCCTTCGAAGCGGAAATGGCTGTTGATTCGGGCATTCCGCGATGGCATGCCGTACATGCCGTCCTGGCCGCCTCAAGTGAGGGAACGAACCCGGAGGGCACGGGATCTTCCAGGTAGGCCTGCCCTTTCACGGCCGCCAACAGGAGGGGCGCAATGTTGCCCATCTTCAGGTGGAAGGCGTGGTCGAACTTCTTCAGGCGCAGCGCGCGCGGCGGGGCAATGGACGATTCCTTGTGGCAACCCGCGCATGCCTGTGCTTCCGGCAGCAGGTTGTCTTCCAGCCTGGAGCTGGTGGCGGCCTTCGTGTGACAACTCAGGCAGTCCGGCTTCAGCTTCAGATGCAACTGGTGCGAAAAGCCGGCCGCATGCGCCGCCGCGGTGGCCGCGATCAGCCCAATCAGCCCTTGTAGGAGATGCGCCAAATCTTATTCCCGCCGTCGTCGGATACCAGAATGCTACCGTCGGGGAGTTCCATGATGGCCACCGGACGGCCCCACACTTCCTGCCTGTCCCTGGCCAGCATCCAACCCGTCAGGAAGGGCAGGGGCGCGCTGGTGGGCTTACCGTTGGCGAATGGGACAAAGGACACCGAATATCCTGTCCTTTCCGAACGGTTCCAGGAACCGTGAAACGCCAGCAGCGCCCCGCCGCGATACCGGGCCGGGAACTGCCTGCCCTGGTAGAAGATGAAATCGAGCACCGCGACGTGGGCGCCGAGGGGAACATCGGGCACGATTGTCTTTTTCACCAGATCGTCGCGCTGGCCGGCGTTGCGCGGATCGGCGTTGGGTCCGATGTAGGCGAACGGCCATCCGTAGAATCCACCCTGTTTGATCGAAGTGAAGTAGTCGGGAACCAGGTCGTCGCCCAGGCCGTCACGCTCCTGCACGGCTGCCCACAGAGTGCTGGTTCCGGGATACCATTTCAGCCCGATGGGATTGCGTGTGCCGGCGGCGAACACTTCCAGTCCCGAACCGTCCGGGTTGCAGCGATTGATGGCGGCGCGGCGCTCGGGCTCACCCGGGCTGACGTTCGATTCCGACCCCACACCGATGTAGAGTTTTTCACCCCTGGCGTCAAATAGCAGGCTGCGTGTCCAGTGGCCTTTGCCGAAATCCTTCATGCTGACGATCTCTTCGCCCCTGCCGGCAGTCAGCGACTTGCTGTCATACTTATACCGTTTTACCGAGGTGGTTTCGCCGACATAGAGGTAATCCTTCCAGAAGGCCAGTCCGTATGGGCGGTCCAGGCCCTCCAGCAGCACTTTGCGGTCATCCACTTTCATGTCCTTATTCCGGTCGACGAGGACATGCACCTTGCCATTCAGCACGGCGTCACTGAGCAGGATCTCGCCGGAGGGGCCGTGGAGCATGAATCGGGGCCGTTCGAAACCGCCGGCGGCGAATTCGTCTATGTGAAAACCGGCGGGCAGATCGAGCTTGGCGCCTTCCGGTTTGGGGATCACGCGCGGGCGGTTGGTGGCCGATGGCGTGTGGTAGGGTTTGGGCAACCTGGCGGCAACCTGCCAGGCGAACGCTCCTGCCGCCAGGGCCACCGCGGCAGCGGAAACAATGAAAAAACGGTTCATCTCGGGAGCCTTTCGAAATTTCAGTTTAATGGATTCCCAGGCCGGATGCGCATGGTATACTCGTGTGTGCCGCAAAGAATCCTGGGCGTCATACCTGCCAGGTTCGCCTCCTCCCGATTTCCAGGAAAAGCTCTCGCTACTCTCGCCGGCAAACCCATCATTCAGCACGTTTGGGAACGCTGCCAGCAGGCGCGCTATCTCACCGACATTGTCATCGCCACCGACGATGAGCGCATCTATGACGCGGCGCGCCAGTTTCGCGCCCGCGTGATGATGACACGCGCGGACCATCTGTCGGGCACTGACCGCGTGGCCGAGGTGGCAAGCGCGGGATCAGCCTCAGTGATCGTCAACATCCAGGGCGACGAACCGCTGATCGACCCGGCGGCCATCGACGCGGCCACGCTGGCGCTGTTGGACGATTTTGACGCGCCCATGGCCACGCTGAAGAAGAAGATCGAGAACCCGGAAGAGATCACCAATCCGAACGTGGTGAAAGTAGTAACGAACCGTTCGGGCGACGCAATTTATTTTTCGCGATGCCCGATTCCGTATAACCGGGGCCACGAAACCACTTACTACAAACATATTGGTCTTTACGTCTACCAGCGCGATTTCCTGCTCGGCTATTCCGGCCTTCCCGTGGGGCAGTTGGAGCAGAGCGAACGGCTGGAGCAGTTGCGGGCGCTGGAGAATGGCTATCGCATCCGGGTGACGGAGACCGAATACGAATCCCTGGGCGTGGATACGCCGGAGGATCTGGAACAGGTTTCAAAGATGTTTCGCGTTTTCAAGTAAAGGGGGAGCGGAGAGGGGAATGACCAAGTACATTTTCGTGACCGGCGGCGTGGTGAGTTCACTGGGCAAGGGCATCGCGGCGGCTTCCATCGGATGCCTGCTCGAAAGCCGCGGCCTTCGGGTCACTCTGCAAAAATTCGATCCATACCTGAACGTCGATCCGGGAACGATGAGCCCGTTCCAGCACGGCGAAGTCTTCGTGACCGATGATGGCGCTGAAACCGATCTGGATTTGGGCCACTATGAACGCTTTACGCACGCGCCGCTGACGCAATCGAACAACCTGACCAGCGGGCGGCTGTATGAGCAGATCATCGCGCGGGAACGCCGCGGCGACTATCTGGGCAAGACGGTGCAGGTGATCCCCCACGTCACCAATGAAATCAAGGCCGCCATGCGCAGAGTGGCGGCCGGGGTGGATGTCATCATTGTGGAGATCGGGGGCACGGTGGGCGATATTGAGTCGCTGCCTTTCCTCGAAGGGATTCGCCAGATGCGGCATGAGGTGGGCCGCGACAACGCCATCAACCTGCACGTCACACTGGTGCCCTACATCGCCGCCGCCGGCGAGCTAAAAACCAAGCCGACGCAGCATTCGGTGAAGGAACTGCGCGCCATCGGCATTCAGCCGGACATACTGTTGTGCCGCAGCGAGCAGCCGTTCGGCCAGGACGTGAAGGAAAAAATCGCCATGTTCTGCGACGTGGAGGTGGAGGCGGTCATCTCCGCCTACGACGTGAACTCGGTTTACGAAGTGCCGCTGGTGTTCGCCGATCAGAAGGTGGACGATATCGTTCTGAAGATGTTGAATCTGCCTTCGGGCGGACGCGATTTGCGCAAGTGGAGCAACATGCTTACCCGCATGCGCAATCCGATGGACGAAGTTACGATCGGGCTCATCGGGAAGTATGTGGCTTACGAAGACGCATACAAGAGCCTGAAGGAAGCGCTGCTGCACGGCGCGCTGGCGCATAACATCAAGGCGAATATCGAATGGATCGAAGCCGAGGAACTGACCTGGCCCGATTGCATCCGCCGTCTGCAGCCCTATGACGGCATTCTGGTGCCGGGGGGCTTCGGCAAGCGCGGGATTGAAGGCATGCTCAACGCCATCCGCTACGCCCGCGAGTTCAAGGTGCCCTACTTCGGCATCTGTTTGGGAATGCAGACGATGGTGATCGAGTTCGCCCGCAACGTCTGCGGCCTGCCCGCGGCGCATTCCACTGAGTTCGATCCGGCCACTCCGCACCGCGTCATTTACAAGCTGCGCGAGTTGAAGGGCGTGGATGAGTTAGGCGGCACGATGCGGCTGGGGGCATATCAGTGCAGGCTGGCGGCGGGCAGTTTCGCGCGCGAGGCGTACGGCGCGCCGGAAGTGAGTGAACGCCATCGGCACCGCTACGAGTTCAACCGCGAATATGAGAACGTACTTCGCTCCCACGGCCTGCAGTTGACGGGCCAGACGCCGGACGGGACTTACGTGGAGATCTGCGAATTGGCCGATCATCCGTGGTTCCTCGGCTGCCAGTTCCATCCCGAGTTCAAATCGAAACCGCTCGAGCCGCATCCGCTGTTCCGGTCGTTCATCGGCGCGGCGTATCGCAACCGGCAGAAAGCGCTGGGCAAGGAGGCGGATGCGGATCTCCGCGTCGCTGAGTCTCGGGGATAACCACCCGCTGGGCTTGATCGCCGGGCCATGCGTCATTGAAAGCGAAGCGCACGCGGCGTGGCTTGCCGATGAGATCGGTTCACTGGTGGGAGGGCCGTTCATTTTCAAGGCGAGCTTCGACAAGGCGAACCGGTCGAGCGTCGATTCCTACCGTGGCCCGGGCATCGACGAGGGCCTGCGGATTCTCGCCGCCATTCGCGCCAGGGGACACACCGTGCTGACCGACATCCATGAGCCGTGGCAGGCCGAACGCGCCGCCGAAGCCGTGGACGTGCTGCAGATCCCGGCGTTCCTTTGCCGACAGACCGATCTGCTGGTGGCGGCCGGGAGAACAGGCCGGGTGGTGAACATCAAGAAAGGCCAGTTCGTTTCGCCCGCCGATATCCGGCTGGCGGCGGAAAAAGTGGCCTCCACGGGCAACGGCAATATCCTGCTTACTGAGCGCGGAACCTCGTTCGGTTATCACAACCTTGTGGTTGACATGCGCGGCCTGGCGATGATGAAGCGCTTTGGCTGGCCGGTGATCTTCGACGCCACCCACAGTGTGCAGATGCCGGGAGCGGCGGGGAAGACCTCCGGCGGCCAACCCGAGTTCATTGAGCCGTTGGCCTCGGCCGCGGTGGCCGTTGGCATCGATGCGCTGTTTGTGGAGGTGCATGAAGCGCCTGAACGGGCGTTGTCGGATGG
>JANRLE010000184.1:0-45109 GCA_033762895.1 Bryobacteraceae bacterium
GACGATTACCGTCTGATCCTCGAATGGATCCGGTCTGGCGCGGTGTACGGAGAGGAAGCGGCGGGCGCCCGCGTGGTGCGGCTGGAGGCCTATCCCGCGTCGGCAGCGCTGCCGGCCGGGGGAACGCATCGGCTGCTGGTGACGGCGCATTTTTCCGACGGCCACAGCGAGGATTATTCGCGGCAGGCGCTCTACGCCTCCAACGATTCCGATGTGGCGACGGTGTCGGCGGACGGGGTTGTGACGGCGAAGCGGCTGGGGGAAACCGCAATCCTGATCCGCGCTCCGGGCCAGGTGACCAGCGCAGGCGTAGGCGTGATTGGGGCGCCGGTGGCGGCCTACCCCGCCGTAGCGCGCGCAAATTTCATCGATGATTTCGTTTTTGCAAAGCTGCGCAGGTTCCAGATTGTGCCATCGGCCCTTTCCGGCGACGGGGAGTTTCTTCGCCGCGTCTGCCTGGATCTGACGGGCACGCTGCCGCCGGCCGGGCGTGCGCGGGAGTTTCTGGCGAGCAGGGATCCGCAAAAGCGCGAAAAACTGGTGGACGCGCTGATTGGCTCTCCGGAGTTTGTCGATTACTGGACATTCCGGTTTTCCGATATCTTCCGCGTGGCGATCTTTGCCAACGGACTTACACCGAAGTTCAGCCAGAAATATTGGGAGTGGATTCGCACGAACGTGGAGACAAACCGGCCGTATGACGAGGTTGCGCGGGAGCGGCTTTCCGCCCAGGGTTACAGCGCCGCCTCCCGGCACTTCATTCCCTACAACCAGATCGGTCCGCCGGCGGACGTGATGGCGGAGGAAGTCCGGGTCTTCTTCGGACGGCGGCTGGACTGCGCCCAATGCCACAATCACCCCTACGAAAATTGGAGCCAGGACCAGTTTTGGGGCATGGCGGCGTTCTTCGGAAGCCTGTTCAAGGCAGGCCCGGTGGTGTTCGATCACCCGCGCAACATGGACCTGAGTTCGAAGGATGTGGATGGCAAAGTGGAGGTGGTGCATCCGCGGACGAAGGCGCGAGTGGAGCCGGCGCTGCTGGATGGATCGGCATTGGATCTGAAGCCGGAGGCGAATCCGCGCAGGGAACTGGCGCGCTGGATGACACAGCAGCCTTACTTCGCCGAGGCGGCGGTGAATCGCATTTGGGGTTACTTCTTCGCGCGAGGCATAGTCGATCCGGTAGATGATTTCCGCTCCACCAACCCGCCGGCGAATCCGGAACTGCTGGCGGCGCTGGCAAAGGACTTCCGCGAGCATGGATATGACCTGCGCCGCCTGATGCGCACGATCGTCCTGTCGCGCACCTACCAGCTCTCGGCGCGCCCGAACGAGACCAATAAGGCGGACCGGCTGAATTACTCGCACACGAAACCAAGAGCGCTGGACGCCGAGGTACTGCTGGACGCGGTGGTTCAGGTGACGGGAGTGCCGGAAACGTTTGCGACGGCGGTGTCGGAAGGTGGCTCGGTGGGGCAGGCGCCGGTTGGCACGCGCGCCGTCAATTTGAAGGATCCGGACATGTATTACTCCCGGTTTCTGGAATTATACGGCCGCCCGAACCGCGGCGCGATCCCCGAGCGCGATGGCAAGCCGAACCTGGGACAGGCGCTGCACATGTTGGCCGGGGCCACCTACGTTGACCGGTTGGGAGCGAAAGATAGCCGCCTCGAACGATTGTTGCGGGCGGGCGCCTCCGATGCCGCCATCATCGAAGATTTTTATCTGGCCGCACTCAGCCGGTTCCCGGCGAAGGAAGAAACGGCCGAGTTGTTGGGAATCCTGGCGGCCCGCGGCGGCCGGGAAGCGGGGCTGAGAGAGTTCGTATGGGCTCTGATCAGTTCGCGCGAGTTCGCCGAGAATCACTAGAGAGAGGCCGTAAAATGCAACATCCCGCCACCCGGCGCCAGTTTATTTCCACCGGATCGCTTGGCTTTTTGGGGCTCACGCTACGGGACTACCTGCAGGCGGCGTCGAACAAGGAGCCTTTCAAGCCGCGCGCGAACGCCGTGATCCTGTTCTGGCTGGAGGGCGGTCCCAGCCATATCGACACGTTCGATCCGAAGGTGAACAGCAACTTCAAGCCCATCGCGACGAACGTGGCGGGCGTGCAGTTCTCCGAACTGCTTCCGAAGCTGGCCAGGCGGATGGACAAACTCGCGGTTGTGAGATCGATGCACACGCGCGGCAACGATCATCCGCAGGCGACGCACTATGTGATCACCGGCCACGAGATCAATCCGGCGATGCAGTTTCCCAGCGTCGGGTCGATCATCACCAAGGAAGCGGGCCCTCGCAACGCCGTGCCCCCGCACGTGCTGGTTCCCAAGTGGGACCGCGGGAGGCAGTATGAGGACTACTTCCGGGCCTCGTTTCTGGGCGGGGACTATGACCCGATGTGCATTCCGGATCCGGCCAAGCCGGATTTCCAGGTGACGGATTTGAGCCTGCCGAAGTCGATGTCGGAAGCCTCAGTAGACAGCCGGGCCGCCTTCCTGAAAGCGGTGGACCGCCGCTACCGGGCATTGAACGAAACGGCTGAGCACACGAACATGGACGCATTCACGTCGCAGGCCTTGAAGATGATTCTGACGCCGGCGGTGCGGGGCGCCTTCGACCTTTCCAAGGAACCGGAGAAGGTGAAGGAGCGCTACGGGAAGGATTCCATCGGCCAATCGGCGCTGCTGGCGCGGCGGCTGGTGGAATCGGGCAGCCGCTTTGTGACCGCGGCGGGTTATCACGGCACATCGTGGGATACGCACAGCAATAACGATTCCAGCCACCGCGACAGGCTGTGTCCCACGCTCGACCGCACGTTGTCGGCGCTGGTGGATGACCTGAGCGAGCGGGGACTGCTGGAAACGACGCTGGTGATTGCGATGGGCGAATTTGGGCGTACGCCGATGATCAACCCCAACCTGGGAAGGGATCACTGGCCGAATTGCTGGTCGCTGGCCCTGACCGGCGGCGGCATCAAGACCGGGCAGGTGATCGGCGCAACCGATGAGAAGGGCTACAACGTCGCTGAGCGCGTTGTCAGCATGGGCGATCTCTACGCCACGGTCTACAAGGCGATGGGCATCGACTGGCGCAAGGAGTACATGAGCCCGATCGGGCGCCCGATCAAGATCGCGAACTCGCTGGAAGATACAACCGGGGAGCCGGTGGCGGAGTTACTGGGCTAAGCCTTCAGTATCCCCTTGACGACGTGAGCCGGCTCCACGCCGGTAAGCCGCTGATCCAGTCCCTGATACTTGTAGGAAAACCTGTCGTGCTGGATGCCGAACTGGTGCATGAGCGTGGCCTGCAAATCGCGGACGTGAACGGGATCGCGGGTGATGTTGTAGGAGAACTCGTCGGTTTCCCCGTACACGGTTCCGCCCTTGATTCCGGCGCCGGCCAGCCACAGGCTGAAGCAGCGGGGATGGTGGTCGCGGCCGTAGTTGTCTGCGGTGAGTTTGCCTTGTGAGTAAATGGTGCGACCGAACTCGCCGCCCCAGATCACCAGCGTATCCTCCAGCAAACCGCGCTGTTTCAGATCCTGCACCAGGGCGTAGTTGGGCTGGTCGACGTCGCGGCACTGGCTGGGCAGGGTCTCGGGCAGATTGCCGTGGACGTCCCAGCCGCGGTGATAAACCTGGATGAAGCGCACCCCACGTTCGATCAGGCGGCGGGCCATGAGGCAGCTATGGGCGTAGGTGCCGCCCTTGCGCGCTTCCTCGCCATAAAGCTTGTAAGTGCTCTCGGGCTCCTTCGAAACATCTGTCAGTTCCGGGACCGAGGATTGCATGCGGAAGGCCATCTCATACTGCGCGATGCGGACGCGCGTTTCGGGGTCGGCCAGTTTCTCATGGGTGATGGTATTCAGTTGGCCGAGCGCATCGAGCATGCGGCGGCGGACCTGGGGCGGCACGCCGTCGGGGTTCTGAATATAGAGGACGGGATCGGCGCCCGAGCGCAGCGCGACTCCGGAATATTGAGCGGAGAGGAAGCCCGCGCTCCACAGGCGCGCCGAGATCGCCTGCACGTTGGCTCTGGGATGGGAGTGGGTGGCGTTCAGCACCACAAAGGTAGGCAGGTCCTGATTCATGCTGCCGAGACCATAGGCGATCCACGACCCGATGCAGGGCTTTCCGGCAATCATAAATCCGGTCTGGATGAAGGTGATGGCCGGCTCATGGTTGATCGCCTCAGTGTGCATGGACCGGATGACGGCGATATCGTCGGCCATCCGGGCGGTGTAGGGGAGTAACTCGGAGACCCATGTGCCGTTCTGGCCGTGTTGGGAGAATTGATAGATCGACGGAGCAATGGGGAAGCGGCTCTGATTCGAGGTCATGGTGGTGAGCCGCTGGCCCTGACGGATGGAGTCCGGCAGGTCCTTGTCGAACCACTTGCGCATTTCGGGCTTGTAGTCAAAGGTTTCCTGCTGCGGCGGCGCGCCCACCATGTGCAGATAAATGGCCCGTTTGGCCTTGGGCGGAAAATGAGGAAGGCCGGGCAGGGTGCCGGTGTCAGCGCCAAGCATCGAAGCGAGCGCGATGGATCCGACGCCGCGCGCGCCGCGGGCGAAGAACTGGCGGCGGGTTTCGTTGAGTACAGCCTGGGCCTCGGGAGACAGGTTCTTCATTGCGCGACTTCCTTACTTATTCAATACTTCGTCGAGATTCATGAGCTGGTTGGCCACCATGGTCATGGCGGCGAACTCAGGCGGGGAGAAGGTGGAATCCGGCCTGGAGGCGCCGTTGGACAGGAGCCTGGTGGCGTCCCCGGGGTGTGAATCATAGTAACTGAGATAATCCCTGTAGGCGGCGCGGGCCACTTCGCGCTCCCTGGCATCCAGGCTGCGGGCAAGGAGGCGGGCGGTCATAAAGTCGATGCGGGCGTCGAGGGAAGGCGCCATGCGAAGCGCGCGTTCGGCCAGATTGCGGGCAGCCTCCACGAATTGCACGTCGTTCATGGTCACCAGCGCCTGTATGGGCGTGTTTGTGCGTTCCCGGCGCACGGTGCAGCCTTCACGCGTGGGGGCGTTGAAGATATCCATGGAAGCGGGCGGCGCCGAACGTTTCCAGAACCAGTACATGGAACGCCGGTAAAGCTTGTCGCCTTCGTCCTGCTCGTAGTTCCGCGTATTCGATCCGACCATGGCCACGGTTTCCCAGATGCCCTTGGGCTGATAGGGCTTCACGCTGGGACCGCCGATGGAAGGAACCAGCAGTCCGCTGGCGGCCAGCGCATAGTCGCGAACCAGTTCTCCGTCCAGGCGGAAGCGCGGACCACGGGACAGCAGGATGTTGTCGGGATCCCTGGCTAACTTGGCGGGCGTAGCGGCCGCCGACTGACGGTAAGTGGCCGAGGTGAGCAGCAACTTATAGAACTTCTTCATGTCCCAGCCGGACTCGCGGAACTCCACGGCGAGCCAGTCGAGCAGTTCGGGATGGGAGGGCGGCGTGCCCTGGGACCCGAAATCGTCGGCGGACTTGACGATGCCGGTACCGAAGATCTCCTGCCAGAAGCGATTGACGGCGACGCGCGCGGTCAAAGGATGGCCGGGATCGGTGAGCCACATGGCGAGACCGAGGCGGTTCTTCGGAAAGGACGGCTTCAAGGGAGGCAGTACGGCGGGGACGTTGGGCTCCACGCGATCAGTGGGACGGTCATACATACCGCGGTAGAGCACATGCGCAAAGGGTTGTTGATCGGTACGCTCCTGCATGACGTGCGTCACGGCGCCGAGGCGGCGAATGTCGAGGCGTTCGGCTTCCAGTGTCACCAATCGGGAGGCCATCTGGCGGTAGGCCGCATCCTTGTGCGTAAGGTAATAGAGGTGCAGCGCTTCGCGTTCATGGGAGGCGAGCGTCTGCTTGTCCCGGGCGGCCTCAATGACGGGCCACAGATCGGCCAGGCGCGCTTCCTCTTCGGAGATTTCGCGATTAAAGACACGGAAGCCGGAAATTGCGCCGTCGGTGAAGAATCGCTTGCCCTCTCCGCCCAGCACCAGCGGTTTGCCGGTATTGATGCTGCCGCTGAGGCGCGTATTCTGATCGCCGCGGCCCTGGGTGGGGATAGCGCGGCCGTTCAGATACATGTTGAAACCGAGTTGCTCGCGGCGGCCATCGTAGGTGAACACAAGGCTGTTCCAGGAGCCGGGCCTGAGTTGTTCCATGTGTCCGGCGCGGATGGTGATGGCTCTGCCGTCGTCGCCTACCAGGCGCATCTGTGGGACGCGAGCGCCGATTTCGATCACCCAGCCGCGGCCTTTTTCCTTCGGGTCGGACTGGCTGGCGATGACAAAGCCTTCCTCCCGCTTGGGGAAGAAGAAGCGCACGGCGAGGGAGAAGGGTTTATCTGCGTCGAAGGCGGCGACGTTGGGCAGTTCGAGGTGAGTCTCTTTGGCGAAGGAAACAGCCTTGCGCCCGGCGATGCCGGAATCGGCGATGGAGATTCCCTCCTTCGCCGCGACGGTGGCCGGATCGAGAGCCATCACCTCGGCGGAAGACTCCAGCGGGGTGAGGATCTGCCGGCGCGCGGCGGAATTGAGCCATGCGTCAAAGGCCGGATCCGCGTTCTGGCGAGCTTGGTTCATTCGGTTGCGGAGCGCGGAGGCTTCCTGGTTCAGGGCATCCCAGCGGGGCCGGTCCTGCTGCCGGGGCACGACGATAACGGGCGGCGTATCGGGAATATTTCCGTCCATGGCGTTCTGCGTGGTGTTACGGAAGAAGGCTGCCATGGAATAAAAGTCGCGGGTGGAGATGGGATCGAACTTATGGTCGTGGCATGTGGCGCAGCCGACGGTAAGTCCCAGGAACACGGTGCCGGTGGTATCGACGCGATCCTTCGCATAAATGGCCTCCACCTCCTCCACGATGACGCCGGCCTCATTGGTGGTGACATTGCAGCGGTGGAAGCCCGAGGCGATCTGCTGATCGAGCGTGCGGCCGGGCAGTAAGTCACCCGCCATCTGTTCGACGACAAACTTGTCGAACGTAAGGTTGCGGTTGTAGGCGCCGATCACCCAATCGCGGTAGGGCCACATCTCGCGGTAATTGTCGACGTGAATGCCATGCGTGTCGGCGTAGCGGGCGGCGTCCAGCCAGTAGCGCGCGCGGTGTTCGCCCCAGTGCGGCGAGGCCATCATCTTATCCACGTACTTTTCGTAGGCGTTGGGAGACTTGTCGTTGACGAAGGCCTCCACGTCCTCGGGAGCGGGCGGAAGGCCGGTGAGGTCCAGAGCGGCGCGGCGGGCAAGCGTGCGGCGGCCGGCTTCCGGGGCTGGCTGGAGAGCCTTCGCATCAAGGCGCGCCAGGATAAAGCGGTCAATGGGATTGCGCACCCAGGCGGCATTGCGGACCAGCGGGGGACGCGGGCGCACCGGCGGCCGAAAGGCCCAGTGCTCCTCCCACCTGGCGCCCTGTAAGATCCAGCGGCGCAATGTTTCGATCTGGGCCTTGGTGAGTTGCTTATGGGAATAAGACGGCGGCATGCGCCTGGCGGCGTTCGTTTCGATGAGACGCAGGTAGAGTTGGCTGGCGGCCGGGTTGCCCGGGGTGATAGCGGCGCCGGTCTTGCGGGGGGCGAGGGCATCGGCCTTCAGATCGAGGCGCAGACCCGCCATGCGCGTGCCTTTATCAGGGCCGTGGCAGGCAAAGCAGTTGTCAGAGAGGATAGGGCGGACTTCGCGCTGGAAGTTCACCGGAGGCGCGGGCTTGGGCGGCTGAGCGGCAAGGGCCGCGGCCAGGAGTGAGAACAAGGCTGGCGTGCGCATGATGATGAACGTTCGCTAATGTAATTTCACGATATCAGAAACAGCGCCGCGGTGGACGGCCACCGACTAAAGCTCCCGGAACCAGCGGATCTGCCGCGCCACTTCAGTAAAACCCTCCGACGCATACAACGCGTTGCCCACGTCGTTATCGGTTAGACACTCCAGATTCACATATCGGCATCCTGAGTCGCGAAAGTGCTGCATCATGGCCCGCAACATCTGGCGCCCATAGCCTTTTCCCTGCTCTTCCTGCCGGACGGCGAGAATGTCAACAAGGCCCATTGCGGCTTGCTGGTCAATCAGCCCGCTGGCGAAGGCCACCCCGCGGTCATCCATGCGGCCCACAAGGATGGCCTGGGTGGCGAAAATGGCCGCCATCCGGCTTTGCCAGCGCGCGCGCCACCCGATGCCGTTGAGCGGACCGGCGCGTTCCTCCAGTTTTTTCATCCAGGTGATGGGCTCAAAGGCATCGATCACCATTTTTTCCAGTTCCGGGAATTCCTCCGGCCGCGCCAGGCGGAAACTGAGCGTCATGGAAATCCATGATAGCGGGCGCGGCGCGAAAGGAGCACAATGAGGATTGGAGCGAGTGACCTTGATGAAGCCCATCATCCTGGCGATGATTCTGGCGGCGGCAGTAATGGCGCAGGAGCACGCCGATCCGAAAGATCTGGCGCCCGGCATGTTCCTGATCGCCGCACGCAAGCTGCCTGACCCCAACTTCTCTGAGACGGTAGTGCTGCTGACACGGCACGGCGGGCCCGGCGCAATGGGCTTGATCATCAACCGGAAAACGCAGGCCACTTTGTCGCGGCTGATGGAAGACCTGGGACCGGTGAAGGCCGAAAGCGCCACCGGTAAGGATCCGCTGTACCTGGGCGGACCGGTGGGGCGATCCGGGGTGCTGGCGCTGCTACGGGCAAAGACCCGGCCCGCCGAATCCCGTCTCCTGTTTTCCGATGTCTATCTGCTGACCGGCAAGGATCAATTGCGGAACCAGATACTGGCGGCCACGGGCGCCGACACTTTCCGGGTGTACCTGGGTTATTCGGGTTGGGGCCCGGGTCAGTTGGAACGCGAAGTGGAAACGGGCGCCTGGCATATCCTGAAGGCAGACGCCAAGCTGGTGTTCGACGCTGACCCGGATTCGGTGTGGATGCGGCTCATCCGGCGGATGGAACTTCGCTTTGCGGGACTTGGGTTGCGCGGGTGGGTGCGTGAGATGCCCCAATAATTCATCCGATTTGGCGCCCCGCGGGCTTTTTGGGCGGAAAAGACCCACGAGGCGCTTGGCAATCGGCGTGCTTACTCCCTGGTGCGAAAGGAGCAACTGCCAAATGGATCTGAAACCTTTCATGATGCCAGGAATGGTTCTTCTGGTCATGGCCGCGATTGTGGCGGCCCTGGCCATTTACCGTTTTATGATTGCCCGTCAACAGGAGTTCCATCTGCACACCGCGCCGGGCGAAGCGCAACTGGCTGGCCAACAGTCAGGAGTCGCCAAGAAGCTGGACGCGGTGGACCGGTGGGGCAAACTGATGACGACGCTCATGTTCGTTTACTTCGTTGTACTTGCGATCGCGTTCTTCTACCGCGAGTTCCAGAACGCAACCACTCCCAAGTATTGAGTCTGAAAGCGAGGGAAACGTGATTCGCAACCGCGCTGAGGCGGGGCGATTGCTGGCGTCGAGGCTCGAGCAGTATTCCGGAAAACCCGATTGCATGGTGGTCGCCCTGCCCCGCGGGGGGGTTGTGACTGGATATGAGATCGCCGCAAAGCTCCATCTGCCCCTGGACGTGCTGATCGTGAGAAAGCTGGGGGTGCCCGGCCAACCGGAACTGGCGATGGGCGCAATCGCCAGCGGCGGCGTAAGGATACTGAATCAGGATATCGTAGAGTCCCTGCGTATTAGCGAGGAAGAGATTGAGGCCGTGGCGCGGGAAGAACAGCGGGAGTTGGAGCGGCGCGAAAGGGTGTACCGCGGTGGACGGGAAGCGTTGTCGTTGGCCGGACGGACGGTGATCCTGGCCGATGACGGAGTTGCCACGGGCGCGACAATGAGCGCGGCAATCGCGGCCCTGCGCCAGATAAGCGTGGGCCGGATCGTGGTGGCCGTGGGAGTGGCGCCCAGGGATACCGTCAGGCGGTTGCAGGGTGAAGCCGATGAGGTGGTATGCCTGGAAACGCCCTATCCGTTCCAGGCGATCAGCCTTTGGTACGAGACCTTTCCGCAGACAACCGACGCCGAAGTTCGGGCTCTTCTCAAAATCTGACGGCTACACTCCGGCGGGTACCAGCGCCTTACGTATTTCCTGCGCCCTCGCCATCATTGCGTCGGCCTCTTCATAGCGGCCCAGCTTCCACACCACGGCCGCGTGGCGGTCCAGGTAGTCGGCCAGTTCCAGGTGTGTGTGTCCCACGCTTTCTTCGAGCATGGTGACGGCGGACTGAAAAAGACGGTCGGCCTGTTCGTCCAGACCACGATCGGCCTTGATGGCGGCCAGCACCTGGGTGGCTTCCGGGAGAGCAGGATCGCCCGTTGCGCGCAGGATGTCCACGGCGCGGCGCGCGGCGATGTCGGCCGGATGGAACTGGCGCAGTCCGTTCAGCGCCTCGGCCAGGCGGTAGAGCACGCGGCCCACCTTCGGATGATCGTCGGGCAGGATTCGCTCATGGATGGCGAGCGCCCGTTCGTAACATCGAACCGCCTGCGCGCGATACCCGCAATCTGAGTAGGCCGCTCCCAACAAGTGGAGGTAGGGCGCTACCTGCGGAGAACTGGCGCCATACTGATCTTCGAGGGTATGTAATGCCCGCTGTAGCGTCTCAATCGCCTCCACGCAGTTACCCGCCTTACGTTGCGCCTCCCCCAGATCTAACAGCAGGTCAGTGACCCGGTTACTCTCGGCGCCCTCAATGGCCATATAAGACCGGAGTGCCGTGTGATAAAGCGGCACGGCGGTATGATAGCGGCTGAAGCGGAACAGAAGCCGCGCAAACGTCCAGTGGCGCTCGGCGACATCTCCGGAGCGCTCTCCAAAGCGGTGCCCTAATGACTGCAGGGAACGGTGAACGGTGCGTTCGGCAGCCTCGAAGTCATTCCGTTCCAGTTGGATCCGGGCGAGCAATTCCCAAGCGTCGGGCAGTAGTTTCACGGCCGGATTCAGCGGAAATTCCAGCACGCGGACACATTCGCGGCCGTAGCGTTCCGCCTTTTCGTAGTCGCGCAACTGCGCGTAGAGCACCGCGACGTGATAGAGCGCGCGGCCCAGCGGGCCTTCCTTGCGCCGGAACCTGCCGGCGCGTTCCAGCGCCGAGAGCAGGCACACCTCGGCCTGCTCAAAGAAACCTGAATCAAGGGCTGACAACCCGGCTTTGGTTTCCTGCCGAAACAACCAACGGTTCGGCAGGAAGCGGGATAGTAGCTTCATGCGTGAATCTCCGCCCAATTGCGGCGGATTTCCTCTGCGCGATCGTTCATGGCCTGGGCGGCATCTGTTTCGCCCAGACGCTTCTTGATCATGGCGTGTTTCTCAAGGTATTCCGCTACCTCGAGACTTTGTTCGCCTACCGCCTGCCGGAGCGTGACAAGGGCATTGCGGAAGTACTCATCGGCATGCACGTGCTCCCCACATTCATACTTGATGTGGGCCAGTATTTCGAGAGTACCATATCTTTCCGGATCTTCCACTCTTTCTTGAATGTGAAGTGCTCTTCCAGCCGCTTCGAGCGCCTCATCATAGCGACGCAGCTTACGTAGCGAATCAGCCCATTGCGCCAGAGAAGCCGCCACCTCCGGATGTTCGGGTCCGAACTTCTGCTGGCGCAACTGCACAGCGCGATGCAACAGATCGGCAACCGCATGGTAGTTTCCCGCAAATGACTCGGACACGGCCAGGGCGTCGAGAAACGGGGCGGACTCGGCGGAATCGGGCCCGTGAAAGCGCTCCACCCAGGTGAGCCCGCGGCGCAGCGCCGGCGAGGCGTCCCGGTGCCGCCCAGCCCGCGTCAACCCCACCCCCAGCCGCAACAGCAGGGGCGCCAGGGTGATC
This sequence comes from Bryobacteraceae bacterium, assembly GCA_033762895.1. Lineage (GTDB taxonomy): Bacteria > Acidobacteriota > Terriglobia > Bryobacterales > Bryobacteraceae > CADEFT01. The sequence continues at coordinate 11,819 of JANRLE010000184.1, forward strand.
TGTTGATTGCGGTCAGCCGACTTGTCGTGAATCTCAATGGCTTGCTGATAATAGGTAATGGCATCGGCATCACGGTCCGTGCGGCCGAGGAAATCCGCGATGTCGGTCAACCGCCGGGCCATTTCCGGGGATTTCGCGCCGAAGCGCTGGCGCGTGAACTCAGCCGCCTTATGCAGGTGCTGCTCGGCCATTTCCACATCGCCACGCTGCAGGCAGATCTCGCTGAGGATCTCAAGGGCTTCCGGGAGCCGCTGGGTGTGCGGATTGGCGTGATCCTCCAGCAGCACGGACGCCTCGCCGGCAAACCGCTCGGCGTCGTCATACCGTTTGGCCTTGTAATGGCACTTGGCAAGATAGAGAACACTGAGCGAGAGGGGCGCCTCACGGTTCTCCCGAAGACTCGAGGCCTTGTCATAGGCCTCATACAAGTGCTTCTCGGCAGCGGCGAGATCGTTGCGCTCCATGGCCGCGAGTCCGAGTTGATGGGCGTCTTCACAGGTCTGGCGCCCGATCAACGATAGCTGTTTGCGCCTTGTGGCGATCAGGAATCCGAGAACAAAAAGGGCCACGACGGCGATGATCTGGCCAAGCGATAACGCCAGGAATGCGAGATACATAAGGTAAGCCGGACTCCCTTAATCCTTTAGTGGGGCTTCAACAAGGGAAATCGGCTGAGGCGCACCCCGGCTTTACACGCTCATTTGCGGGGAGGCGGGCTTTGTTCAATCGATAAAGATCAGCTTCCCGAAGCGGGCTGGCTGGTGCGGCGTTGGGCGTTCCGTTTTCGTATCGGCCCAGACGCTCAGCCGCCTCTTCGGCTCCACGCCATCCCAGCGATTGAGGTTCGCCGTCCATTCGCTGTTGCGCGCCGGGGGCAGGGTTTTCGTCAACTCTTCGAAATTGCGCCAGGGGATGGCGAGTTCCAGCGTCCAGCCGGTGTCAGCATCGGCGGTCATATTGAGCGTGCCGCGGACGTGGGTGGCCAGTTGTACACCGCTGAAATCGATGCGTTTCAGCAGCAGTTGGGGCCAGGCATAGAAGTAGTCGTAGAGTGTGCCGCGGGCATTCATCTCGAGGCCGTAGTAGAAGTTCTGCTTCGGATTGGGATTCAGAAAGATCTCGACGGCGTCGTCGCGGTAGGTGGGATCGTCGCGGTGATCGAAGTGAGCCACCACGTCGGCATCCTGGCAATCGAACCCCGCGTAAAGATGTTCGTCGTCCCAGAGCAGGCGAACCGAGGTTTTCTGCTTAGCCCCGGGCTGATCCCAGGGGAACAGGAGTTCGGCTCCGGGCGCCAGTTTCCAGGCCGCGTCGTCGAGTCTGCCGTCCACGATGATCTTTGAAGGAGCGCGGTGGACCTGGTAGGTTTGCGCGGCGAGCAGGCCGGCCAGCAAGGCAAGAAGCATTCGCACATTCTATCGGCTTTCGCCGCCGGTTCTCTCGGCGCGAACAACGAACCGTTCCGGAGCGAAACCAACGAAGTAAAACGGGTAGCAGGTAACCAGCGTGAGAATCTGGCCAGAGCCGGGCTCCAATACCGAAACCTCGGTGGGAGCCACCACGCGCGTGGAGACAACGCGGTAACGATATGTCCGGCCGGCTGTTGCGGGAGTGCCTGGCGTCCTAAGGGTGATGGTGTCGTTCCGCAGTATGTCTTTCAGCGGCCGGAAGAACGTGTCGCGGTGACCGGAAAGACCGATGTTGCCAGGTTGCCCTGGAAGCCCGGTACCGCGAATATGGCCAACGGCGCGCCGGAGGTTGCTGCGGCTGGTCCCCTCAACCACCACTGCCGACAGACCGAGCCGCGAAATTTCAAGGCGTCCCAGCACGCCGCCTGCTGCGGGCGGAGTTGGCGGCCCAGACTGGAGGGCGGGCGGGCGCATCGGACTCCGGTCGAGTTCGGTTCTCTGGAAAGTCCAGGCGTCGAAGATAGCCAGTGCACAACAGGCGAGCATAGCCAGCGAGGACGCAAACAGCACCCGCTCCACCCACCTGAGCGCCGGCGCCAGCGTACGGCTGAATACGATCTTCACCGCGCGAACCCCATTTCAGATTGCCTGGACCGGACAGTATTCGGGCCGCCACATGGCGTCCCGCACCTGTTGAACGATGTCGGTAAAGGCGGCTCTGGCGTGGCCTTCCGCCTCGGCGGCCTCGGCGACGGCCACAGCTACGGTCATTGACACGCTGCGCAAATCATCAATATGCGGGAGGAGTGAGGCGCCGGGCGGGCGGACCGTGACCATACTGGAGACGGCGCTCGCAGCCGCGGCGATCATACCCTGGCTGATCCGGCGGGCCCGTGAGACGATGGCGCCAAGGCCCAGACCGGGGTACATCATGGCGTTATTCACCTGGGCAACCACGTAAGTGACACCCTTGTGAGTAATCGGCGCGAAGGGGCTACCAGTGGCGATCAGCGCCCGTCCGTCGGTCCATGCAATCAGATCGCCGGGGTGAGCCTCGGCGCGGGCCGGCGGATTGGACAGCGCGAAAATGATGGGCCGCGCCGTATTTGCCGCCATTTCCCTGACCAAGTCTTCTGTAAATGCACCAGATACGGTGGAGGCGCCGATCAGCATTGTCGGTTTCACACGCCGTACAACCTCGGCCAGGGTTACGCCGTTTCCATTGCCGTCGCGCTTCCAACCCTTACTTTCCGCGCCTGGGCGGGCATAAGCAACCTGGTAATCGTGTAACTGAGCGGCCATGTCATTGGTAAGCAGGCCCTGCCGGTCGACGCACCAGAAGCGTCTGACGGCCTCCTCCACGGGGAGCCCCTCACGGACAATCGCGTCGCGAATCTGGTCGGCGATGCCGATACCCGCCGTACCGGCTCCGAAGATGACCACGCGCTGATTGCGCAGCGGCGTCCCGCAGACACGGATAGCGGAGATCACGGCGGCCAGTGTAATGGCGCCGGTACCCTGCATGTCGTCGTTAAAAGTGCAGATCTGGTCCCGGTACTTCTCAAGAATCCGGCGGCCGTTACCGGGGGCAAAGTCCTCCCACTGCATCAGCGCATTCGGGAAGAGCTTTGAGGCCGCCTTGACGTAGGCTTCGATAAAGTTGTCGTAGGTTTCCCCGCGGACTCGGGGGTGCCGGTTGCCGATGTACATCGGATCGGTGAGCAGACTTTCCCTGTTCGTGCCGACATCGAGCATCACCGGAATGACGCGGGTGGGATCAACGCCGCCGGCCGCTGTATAAATCGCCAGCTTACCGATGGACACTTCGATGCCGCCCACGCCCCAATCGCCGATTCCCAGAATCTGCTCGGCATCGGTGGCAAGGATGAGGTCGATGTCGCCGGGGGCGGCGCCGAAGTTGGCAAAGGCCTCTTCGATGGCTCCAGGGTGATCGATGGAAAGATACACGCCCCGGGGACGCCGGCACTCGTGGTGGTATTGCTCCATCGCCAAACCGACGGTCAAATCGTTAACGATGGGGATCATCTCGCGCAGATGCTCAGAAAAGAGGCGGTAGAACAGCACCTCGTTGCGGTCGTGCAAGGCGGTGAGGTAAATGTTTCTGCTCAGCGCGTCCGGCAGCCGCTCATACTGGATGTAAGCTCGTCTGACTTGTGTGGCAAGCGTGCTGATCTCTGGTGGGAGCAGCCCGGTGAGGCCCAACGATGTTCGCTCTTCCGCCGTGAACGCCGTTCCTTTGTTCAACAGCGGCGAATTGAGCACGGCCAGGCCGCGGGCGGTGGTCTGATGGTGGCGATTTCCATTTGGGCTGTGCTTTGTCACAGACGCCATTAGCGGAATGACTCTCTGTCGCATGCTGTTGCCTCTTATTATTGGTCTGTGCCTTCCGCCCGGCGCGCCAGCCGCTGGCGCGCCGCACAACAACAAACGCCCGCTCAGAGGCGTTTCCCGGCAGCCCGAACAGCGAGGGCGGCCCCCCATGTCAACAACCCGAGCAGCCCAACCAGCGGCATTGCGCTGGCCGTGTCGGGGAGCGTCGTCTCACGCAACGGCGGCGCCTGGGCCTGGGCGGTTTGGGGCTCGGCGGCGGGCGCAGCGGCGACTTCAGTCTCCGCCGGCGGCGGAGTCACAACCTGGGCGAGTTGTACTTCCTCGCCTGTCGGTTTGATGGCCATGATGGGCGCCTTCTTAAGCTCCACCACCACCGGCTCATCCACTGACTTGATTGGCGCGGCTACCTCCACGGGTATCTCGGCCGGGGTGAACAGGACCGGGGTGTTGGCGGCCTTGGCGAGTTCGACGGCCTTCGCCTTTGGATAGACAAACTCCTCACCTGAATTTCTGCCGGGATAAAACCACGCACGCAAAGCCTCCGGCTGGCCGGCCGGCCGTTCGCTGAAGGTGATCACGGTCTTATCGGTAGGTTTGAGGCGATAGTTCGGGATGGCCAGAATCGTAGCGTAGATGGTCTTTTCGTCCTCGCTAAAGATCTGGACGATGTGACGGTCAGACTGGGAATCCATCATTTTGAACACGTATGTGCCGGCGGGCAGAACGCCCCATCCGGCGAGGTGGACTCCCGGAATCTCCACCGGGCTTGAGAATGTAACCACGGTCTTCTTGTTCCACGGGTCTGCCCTCGCGTTTGGAGCGCATGTGGCGATTATCAGCGCGATACCGAACATTGTCACGACTGCATTCAGTTGTTTCATTTTGTTGTTTCCTTATTTCTCAAGAGTCCCACCGGACCCGTCCGGAGAAGGGACGGAACCCGGGGCGGTCATCGGATGATCGTCATCGTGTGAGCCGGAAGTTGGTTACATCCGCCCACAGTCCAACCGCCTGCAGCAGCCAGACGCAAACGCCCACGACCACGACAACATTCAAGATCGTCTTGATGCTGGACGCCATGGGGATGTAGTTATTGACGAGCCACAGGGCGATACCAACGACAATCAGCGTCACTACCAGAGTCATCAGAGGCATATTTCTACTCCTTACATCAATCAATTGGGGCACTTCCCGGTCCATCCTCCGCGGACGGAGAAGTCCTTCTCTTTCTTCGGCCTTGCGTTTCCGGGCATCTTTCCAACTGACCTTGCGGGGTCATTTGGCAACATTTCGTCAAGACGATTCCCGCGCGCCTATTGGCGCAGAAACCTCTTGTGGCGCAAGAGCCCGATGCCTATCAGAGATCCGCCCACCAGAGCGAGGGTCAGCGGCTCAGGAACATTGCCGGGATCGGCAAGATCGGTGGAGTCGACAAACCCCTGGATCGTGGATTGGCCGGGGACGGCGCCGGAATTGGGCGCGACGATCCCGGTGAAGACGGTGGTGGAAAAGATCGCGGGACCGAAATTGCCGCTTGTCGCGTTGTTTGCTCCCGGCCCAAGCTGAAGCGGCGCCCAGTTGACGGTGATCTGGCTCACGTCGCTGAAAACTGTGCCGCCGCTCGAAGTACCTACAAACGTCCCGGTGGCGCTGTTGGTCACGTCGGTAAGAACCATGTCGAAAGTGAACGGGTTGAAGAACGAGCCCGCCCCCAGCCCTTGGGTCGAACAGGTGGAGCAGACCAGTGTGAAATTGCCAAAGTTGACGTTGGATGGTACGCCGGTGGCGATGTTGATGCCCGGTATGAAGGTGAGCGTCGCCGCTGCGCCCAACGAGTTGTTCAGGGTCAGGCTGCTACCGCCGCTGAAACCTGTACCGGGAGCGTTCGTAGTATAGGTTATGGGACCGGCGCTGGCGGCGCCAACCATAATAAGGAGGGCCACCCCTGCGATGGAAGCAGGTTGGGCAAAGCGTTCGATGGTCATTTACAGATTCCTCCGTGCAGTTTGTGTATGCGTTTATCGGTTATCGGCCCCAGGGCCGAATGAAGCTTCGTGACTTCGGGCCAATTCCATTTTGTTCTCTGACGGGTGCAAACACAGGGCCGCGGCGCCGACGCCGGCGTACACCGTCATCTATCTGATTTCAATCGGTTTGAGCCTTGAGCTAAAGATGCGTTGTGGTCGCCCATGGTCACGCGACCAAGGAGCGTCACACTTTGAGAAGTTTCGAAGGAAGTGACCAATTATGGTCATCGAACCGCGTAAGGGTGCTAGAATGGGGTCGGGACTTAAGCGACAAACTGAGTTCAAGCCGTCGGCTTTCCCCAGCCTCCTCTGGGGTGAAGGAGAACACGACATGGCGTCTCAGCCACGACCCGCAGGCTGGCTCGTGGAACATGGCCCGAAGGAACTCGAACTGTTGTTCCGCGCCATCGTATTTCACCCTTCCGCGCCTATCCTGCTTGCCGACAACGACCGCCAGTACCTGGACGCCAGCGCCGGCGCCGCCAAGCTCCTGGGTCTGCCACGGGACGAGATCATCGGGCGTACTCTGGATGAATTCGCTCCGCCCGGCTTCAAGAGCGTGATTTCGGAACGCTGGCGCGCCTTTCTTGAAGAAGGGGAGCAGCAGGGAACGCTGCCCCTGGTTGGTCCGGACGGCAATGCGCGGGAAGTAGAGTATATAGCCAAGGGAAACGTACTGCCGGTGCGTCATTTGCTGGTACTGCGGACAAAGGCCAGGTCAGAGCCCCAGCCCGGCGAGGACTCTTTCGGGATAGACGAAGACGAATCGCCCTCGGGTAAGACTGTCCCGGCCTGGGTGCAGGACTATGCGCTGTTTTTGTTGGATGTGGACGGGACCATTGCCGCGTGGTATGCCGGGGCGGAGCGCATTTACGGATACGCGTGCAGTGAAGTAGCCGGTCAACACGTGTCAATCTTTTCCCCCGACGTGGATCCTTTCCGCAAACTACAGGAGGAATTGAACCGGGCTGTCAGCGAGGGTCACGTCGGCACGGAGGGCTGGCATGTGAAGAAAGACGGCACGCAGTTCTGGGCCAACTCCATCACCATGGCCCTGAAGGACGGAAACGGCGAGTTACAGGGCTTCGCCAGAGTGGTGCGCGACTTCAGCGAACGCCATGAGAGTGACGAAAAGTTACGCCGCAGCCGCGCCCGTCTGCGGCCCATCCCATCGCATCCGACAATCGCCGGCATCGTTTCCGGCGAGTTTGACCGTGTTCCCGAGGCGAACGACGCTTTTTTGGAACTGATGGGATATACTCGCGACGATCTGCTGGCAGGCAGGTTGCTGTGGTCTGATCTTACTCCGCCGGAATACGCCCCGTTGGACGAGTTAGCGCATGAAGAGGGGTTGCGGTTTGGAGCCTGCACGCCCTTTGAGAAGGAGCTGATTCGAAAGGACGGCACCAGGGTGCCGGTACTGGTTGTCACCGCGGTGTTGAAGCTCTCTCCCTTCCGATGGATCTCGTTCGTTCAGGACCTGCGGGAACGGGACAGGCTTGAAAATATTGGGGACGATGATGTCGAACCGAGGCAGGATTTTGAAGAGATCGTAGGAACCAGCGCTGCTCTGCGGCGCGTTCAGCGACAGGTGGAACTGGTGGCGCCCACCGATGCGAACGTACTGATCCTGGGGGAAACCGGCACCGGCAAGGAGTTGGTCGCGCGCGCCATCCACCGGCTGAGCCCGCGGAGAAGTTTCCCTTTCGTCACGTTGAACTGCGCCGCCATTCCCACCGGGCTGCTGGAAAGCGAGTTGTTCGGCTATGAGAGAGGAGCGTTTACCGGCGCACTCTCGCAGAAGATTGGCCGCTTCGAGATGGCCCACCGGGGCACGCTGTTCCTGGATGAAGTGGGCGACATCCCGCTGGACCTGCAGCCCAAGTTACTGCGGGCGTTGCAGGAAAAGTCGTTCGAGCGGCTGGGCGGCACCAAGACGATTCCCATCGACGTCCGGCTGCTGGCGGCGACCAACCGGAATCTCACGCAGATGATGGGCGATAAGCTTTTCCGCAGCGACCTTTATTACCGGTTGAAGGTTTTCCCTATCACGACGCCTCCACTGCGCGATCGCACTGAGGATATACCTATCCTGGCCCGGCACTTCACCCAGAAATATGCCGCGAAAATGGGAAGGCAGATTGAACGGCTCCCTTCCGATACAATGCGCTATCTCGTAAGCTGGCATTGGCCGGGTAACATCCGGGAGTTGGAGAACTTCATTGAACGGTCGGTGATCCTCTCGCGGGGCCCTGACCTCCGGGCGCCGCTTTCCGAGATACGCCCGCAGGCAATGCCGGTATCCAACAGCATGACGCTGGAGCAAGTGGAGCGCGAGCACATCATGAAGGTGCTTCGGGAGAGCGGAGGGGTGGTCACGGCGGCGGCCACGCGCCTGGGACTGCACCGGACCACGCTGAACGCGATGATGCGCAAGTTGGGTATCTCTCGCAAGGACTTGTGAGGGCGGCATTGCTTAAATCAGCTATAATTCTGGCCGGTGTACTCCTCCACGGCGCTCTCCTGAGCGGCGGGCAAACGTTGCGGGAACCGCGCAGCTTCTTCAAAGACCAGATCGGGTTGAGCGACGCGCAGATCACGCTGATCACCGGCGGCAAGGCCGTTGCGAAGGTGCTTGCCTCCAGAATTCCGTCGGAAATATTCGTCTTTGGCGCCGTGTTCGTCCATGCCACCCCGGAGGAATACGTCAAACTGGCCTTCGACATGGACCGGCTGCGGCGGTTGCCGGGCTATCTGGGCGCCGGGCGTTTCAGCGATCCGCCCGCGCTCAGCGATCTGGAGGGCTTCACGCTGGAGCCGGAAGACATCAGACACCTGAAAACGTGCAGGCCGGGCAAATGCAAAGTGCAGTTACCGGCCACGGCGATGCATGAGCTTCAGGAATCGCTGGACTGGTCCGAACCCGGCGCCGCCGCACAAGTGGGTTCCCGCGTGCGGACGATGGCGCTGGACCTGCTGCAGCGATATCAGGAAAGCGGCAATCGCGTCCTGGGAAACTACCACGATTCGGACCATCCGTTTGACGTGAATGCACAGCTTCAATCCTTGTTGGGCCGGTCTGAGGTTCTGCCGGTCTATCTCCCTTTATTGAACCGCTACATGCTGGATTATCCGAACGCCACGCTAGCGGATGTCGAATCGTTGTTCTACTGGGAACGGGTCAGTTTCGGATTGAAGCCGACGCTTCGCCTGAATCATGCGGTCGCCTACAGGTCCCAAGGTCCAATGGGTTCGGCACACGTCGTTGCAGTGAAGCAGTTATACGCCAGCCACTATTTTCAACTGGCGCTGGACCTGACGGCATGCGTGAGGGAGGGCGGACGGACCGATGGCGCGGGCTTCTATCTGATCAGCCTGAAAGGCTCTACCCAGCAGGGACTTACAGGGTTCAGGGGGTCGATTCTGAGGAGGATCGTGGTGAGCAGGACGCGTTCGGCGCAGGAGAGTGCCTTGATTCACATCAAGGAAGTTCTGGAAGGACAGCGGTAACAGTCGGGAGCGTTGAGCACCCCAGCAGGATGGTCCTGCACTTGGCGCCTTCACAAACGCGGACCTGTTTCCCGCCGCCAAGCCCGCCCTTGATGCGTGGTGAATTACCGGCATGGTCAGGGGCGGGCGTTGGCAGGACTGCGAGTTCAGCAGCAGGCTATTTCAAGACGCGCTCCTGCGATTCTCTGAACCTTTTGGACCACTCTTCGGCCTGAGCCTCGGCGTCTTCCTTTGCGATTCCGTAACGCTCTTGAATCCGGCCCACCAGTTGTTCGCGCTTACCGGCAACCTCTTTCCAGTCATCGTCGGTAAGCTTTCCCCACCGCTCCTTCGCCGAGCCCGCGAACTGGTGCCATTTGCCTTCCAACTGTTCCCAATTCATAATCCGCATCCTTTCTTTCCGCACTCACGAATTTGGCCAACCGCTATGTTCGTAGCAAGCCTCTCGCCACTTACATCCGCCATTGCAGCCACCCGCGGTCTGATCGGTTGTTCCGGCCGTTCATCCGTGGACGAAACCGCCGCCAGCGCCCACAGTGCGAACAAGCCGGCAATCGCCGTCCAGATCATGAATACTCTTACGCTCCGCAGCGTCCGATTCCGCGTCACCCGCCACATCTCGAAACAGCCGAAAGCTAGCGACACGATCGCCACGCGCAGCCAGGCGGATTCGAGCCGGGCCGGATGCAAATAGGCCAAGGCCAGACAATAAATGAGTCCGCCAATGAGACCGCCACCGAAACCATCAGCGAACGCGCGAACTGCCTTCGTGGCCCACGTCCCTGAGTTGCACGGCACGCCATCGATACTGTCCCGGTCAATCGCCATTCCGGTTCCACTTCACTCGTCCCACCTGGCATCTCCAGCGCCACCCGGTATCGCAACCCGCGCCCTAACCTCTTTGGCTGATCACTTCAGCCACCTCCTCGGCGCGGTCACGAAGTTTCACTCCCTGCGCATGAACGTACTCTTCCGCCTCCGCGGCCCTGGCCTTGACCCAACCTTCGCCGTCTTTCACCTTGCGGCTGATCAGATCGCGCGTGACGGGTCCGCTGCGCGGCGCAAACAGCAGCGAAAACGCGATGCCGACGCCAACACCCGCCAGAAAGAACGGAAGTGCGGTACTTCCATTCCCATTCAACTTAGATTTCTCCATATATCGTCTCAACTCCTCTGGTACTGCTTGGGCAATTCGGAAGCCAACTGGCCTGAAGCGGGCTTCGAACACCATAAACTGGAGGCCTGCGCACCTGACACCGGAGCGTGGAGTTTCTGCGCCATGACCATATTTCGCCGTTTGACCAATTGGGATCGTCCTTCCATGCGGCGCTCATGTGGACAGGAAGAGTATCGAGTAACGCGCGCGGTGGAGCGAATCGATTTCTGCGGGCTCAGCGTGCATAAGCTGCCGTTTGCCCTACGCAGGCGCCACCTCCCGCGAACCGGACACCCATTACTGCGGCTCCGGGTGTTTTGGCCCGTCACTTGCTCTTACTGCTTTCGCGTGCCTACCAATCGCTGACTGAGGATCACCGGTCCAAGCCGGGATTCACCATTCGGACGGTAGAGTCGACTTTCTGGCCTTACAGCCATGAAGGTGGCGGAGGAGGCAGGGGGCTTCCCGAAAGGGAGGCCCTTTCTGCGTTAGCGTAATCTGGCACCACTCGTGCCTAACAGGTTACTGGAGGCCAACGAATGGCAAATTCGCCGCTGAACGCCGACCGGCTTTACGAAGAAGAGCAGCTTGCAACCCGGACAAAGCGCAAAGCTGAGCGCCGGGAACGGCTGAAAAGCTTCTTGTTGTTGCTGGCACTGATAGTGCTGACAGTGGCTGCCGCGGCCGGATTGGCCAGACTGGTAAACGAGAATGCGATTCGATTGTGAGCCCAACAGGTTGCGCGGACCAAAGATGCTGGACACGGAACGTCAGAAACTTCTGGACGAATACGCGGCCACCAGCCGTGCCTTTTCCGATGCAGTGGAAAGGCTGCGCGGTTCCAATGACGACGTCGAAAGCTTCATACGGGCTCTCGCCGACGCCGGGTCTGCCCACCGGGCGGCTGAGCAGTCGCGAATCAGGTTGGATAAGCACATGGCTCGACGCGCGCGCCCGCCTTCGGCGAGCTTCTGAGGACGTTAGGCGTAGGAGATTAAGAGGAGGGATATGATCGCCGCAATCATCGTTGTGCTACTTATGATTGCAGCCGTTGCGCTGGCGACGGTCTACCTCAGTGGAGTATCGCTTGCTCCGCCGACACCGGAAGAACGGGAAGACGGCGCCTTCTGCCGTTACGAAGAGGAATTGATGGCGCGTCCGCCCGGTTCCCGCTGACCGCCGCTCGTCATTTGACCATGCCCGGTCATTCGAACCACGCCTGATTTCGTCAAAAACTCCGCCCTGGACTCGGCCCGGCGAATGGGCTCAACAAACGCCGGACTTGGCCTCACGCATGCACTATGCAAAGTGCGGTCCAAAGGCCAGTTAGGTCAGCCGGACCGGATGAGGAGTTCAATAAGTGCAAATGATTCTGGCGGCTACTCTGGCGCTTGCGCCTCTGCTGGCCCAAGACAACGAACCGGCCAAAAGGCTGGAAGAGGCGGCTGCGGTCTTCACGGAGATCATGGCGACGCCCGACAAGGGCATTCCGCAGGACCTGCTGGCGAATGCTCACTGTATTGTGATTGTCCCGGGGCTTAAGACCGCGGCCTTCATCATCGGCGGCAAGTACGGAAAGGGATACTTGTCCTGCCGGAGAAAAAGCGGCGTCGGATGGTCGGCGCCAGGCACGGTCCGCATCGAGGGCGGCAGTGTCGGTTTTCAGATCGGCGGCTCGGAAACGGACCTGATCCTGTTGGTGATGAATGAGCGGGGCGCCGGGAAGCTGCTTTCGAGCAAGTTCACGCTGGGCGCCGAAGGCTCGGTTGCTGCCGGCCCGGTGGGGCGAACCGCCACGGCGCAAACTGACGCTCAGATGCACGCCGAGATTCTTTCCTGGTCGCGGTCTCAAGGACTGTTCGCCGGTCTCGCCCTGGAGGGCGCCACCTTGCGCCAGGATCTGGACGACAACACCACTCTCTACGGCAAACCGTTGGAAAACCGGGAGATCGTCACCACATCGGTGCGCGCCCCCAAGGCGGCGGCGAACCTGATCTCCCTACTGAACAAACACTCGGCGCGCGAGCGTACGAGTAAGTCAACCAGTCCGAACAAATAGACCTTGCGAGAAAGAGAAATACAAGTGCTTCAAATCAAACTGACCGGCGCGCTGCTGATGGCGTGCGGAGTTCTATCGGCCCAGGGGCCGCCCATTCAGGACGAAAACGCCGCGCGCATGGCGGCGGGCTCTCCACCCATTTACCGGGCCACGGTGACCGCGCGGACCGCCAAGGCGATCAACTACCAGCACCGCGGCGGAGCAACCAAGATCGATTTCCGCGGCACTGAACTGCTCCCGGGCGCCCGCGGAGAGGCCAAAGTCGAGAGCAAACAGGGCTATATCGAAATCGAAGTGGAATTCGACGACTTGCGGCCGGCCAACAAGCTTGGCGCCGAATATCTTACCTATGTGCTGTGGGCCGTTACTCCAGAGGGCCGCACGGCCAACCTCGGCGAGATCCTGCTCAATGGGACCAAGAGCAAGCTGAACGTCACCACCGAAATGCAGGCGTTCGGATTGGTGGTCACCGCCGAGCCATACTACGCCGTCACACAGCCCAGCGACCTGATTGTGATGGAGAACGTGGTGCGCGCCGACACCAAGGGCAAAATCGAACAGATCGACGCCAAGTATGAACTGCTGCAGCGCGGCCAGTATCAGCGCCTTGCCAACCCGCTGGCGCTCAAACTGGATCAGAAGACTCCGCTGGAGCTGTACGAAGCACGCAATGCCGTGCAGATCGCCCGTGCCATCGGCGCGGACCGGTTCGCGGCCGAGACCTTCCAGAAGGCTGAGAAGAGCCTGGCCCAGGCCGAAGCCTACCATGCGCGCAACGCAGGCAGGAAGCCCGTCACCATGACCGCCCGGGAAGCGGTCCAGACGGCGGAGGACTCGCGTGCGATCGCCGTCAAACGGCAGGACGAAGAGGCGCTGAGCGCCGAACGCCGGCAGTCTTTGGAACGCGAAGTACTTGCCGAGAGTGGACGGGTAGCCGCGCAGACGGAAACCGATCGCGTCACACGCGATGCCGAAACAGCCCGAATCAGCGCGCAAGCCGAAACGGAGCGCCTGACGCGGGAAAAGGATGCGCAGGCAACAGCCGCCTTGGCCGAAGCCGATCGGGTGAGGCGCGAAACCGAAGCCCGGACGGCCGCCTCCGCGGCCGATGCGGATCGCCTGAAGTCCGAAAACGAGGAACGCGCCACCGCCGCCAGGATCGAAGCCGGTCGCCTGAGACAAGAAAGCGACTTGCGAATCTCCGCCGCCGGCGCCGAAGCCGAACGCCTGAGGCAGCAGAACGAGTCGCAACGGGCGGAGATCCACGCGGAACTTGATCGTTCAGCAAAGCAGAAGGCTCAGTTGGAGGCTGAGAAGGCCGGACTGCGAACTCAGCTTCTGAACCAGTTCAATGCCGTACTCCAGACGCGCGACACCGCACGCGGCCTGATCGTAAATATGTCCGACGTCCTGTTCGATACCGGCAAGCACTCGCTGCGGCCCCTGGCGCGGGAAAAACTCGCCAAGGTAGCCGGCATCGTCTCGGGTCACCCGGGGCTGAAGCTGGAAGTAGAGGGTCACACCGATAGCGTGGGCGGCGACGACTATAACCAGCGGCTCTCTGAACAGCGCGGCGCGTCCGTGCGCGATTACCTGACCCAGGCGGGCATGCAGGCCGGCTCGGTCACAACCAAGGGCCTCGGAAAAACGCAGCCCGTTGCCTCCAATGACACCGCAAAGGGCCGGCAGCAGAACCGGCGCGTCGAAATTGTGATCTCCGGCGACATGATTGGCGCCGCGATTGATGAGCCGCTCGCGGCCAAGTAGTCCACAAAGTGCCCGGATCGGGAGGCGCGAATTGTCCGCCTCCTCAGGACGGAAGGGAAGAATTGAAATGTCTGAAAAGAACGCTGTCATAGCCACTTATGAAAGCCACTCACAAGCCGGGGAGGTATTGAAGGAACTCCAACTGTCCGGGTTTGACATGAAGAAACTTTCCATCGTGGGCAGGGACGACCATACCGCCGGACACACGGTTGGTTACTACACCGCCGGTGGCCGAATGAGGCGGTGGGGCAAAGCTGGCGGCTTCTGGAACGGCATCTGGGATCTCCTGGCCGGCTCGGCCTTCTTCGCCATCCCGGGCATCGGTCCGGTACTGGTTGCCGGCCCCCTGAGCGCATGGGTCGCCGGCACGCTGGAAGGCAGCGCCGCAACTGGCGGACTGAGCGTGATCGGCGCCGGCCTGTCTGCCATCGGCATCCCGAAAGAAGGCATAGAGCAATACGAGTCCGCCATCAAATCCGATCAGCTTCTCCTGCTCGCCCATGGCGAGGCGCATGACGTAAAAGCGGCCTCCGGAATCATGCGGGATGCCGGGCCGTCGGGCGTAGGTGTCCACACAATCAGGCGGCAGGCCCCCGCGGGAGTCCTCGCCGACGCCTCCACCCATGCCGGTCACAACTGGCTCTGTTCTTAATAGCGGACTTCGGTCCGCATCCGATCGAAAAAAGGAAGACCACGATGAATCTCAGACCCTTACATGACCGTATCGTTGTGAGACGGATGGAGGAGTCGGAATCCAGCCGCAATGGCATCGTCATCCCCGATTCGGCCAAGGAGAAGCCCCAGGAAGGCAAGGTCATGGCCGTGGGCGATGGCAAAAGACTCGACGATGGCAGGCTGCGAGTCCTGGATGTCAAGGTCGGCGACCGGGTCCTTTTCGGAAAATACTCCGGCAGCGAAACCACGCTCAATGGCGCCGACTACATCATCATGCGTGAGGAAGACGTCCTGGGCATTCTGACCGATGCAACTCCCGCGGCAAAAAAACCCGCTAAAGTAGTTCGATCCCAAAGGAACTAATCATGGCTAAGCAGATTATTTACAGTGACCAATCCCGCCAGGCGATCCTGCGGGGCGTGAACCAACTCGCCGACGCGGTGAAGGTGACGCTCGGGCCGCGCGGACGCAATGTGATTCTGGAAAAGAAGTTCGGCGGACCGACGGTCACCAAGGACGGCGTGACGGTGGCGAAAGAAGTGGAGTTGAAGGATCCGCTGGAGAACATGGGCGCTCAGATGGTGCGCGAGGTGGCATCGAAGACTTCCGATGTTGCGGGCGACGGCACCACCACCGCCACCATTCTGGCCCAGGCAATTTTCCGCGAAGGCGTTAAGGCGGTGACGGCCGGCGCAAACCCCATGGCCATTAAGCGCGGCATCGACAAAGCGGTGGAAGTGGCCGTGGAGGAACTGAAAAAGCTTTCCAAGCCCGTCTCCGGCGACATGATCGCCCAGGTCGGCAGCATCTCCGCCAATAGCGACTCCACCATCGGCAACATCATTGCCGAGGCGATGCAAAAGGTGGGAAAAGACGGAGTGATCACCGTCGAAGAATCCAAGACCATGACCACGGAACTCCAGACCGTGGAGGGGATGCAATTTGACCGCGGCTACCTCTCACCCTACTTCGTGAGCGACCCCGAGCGTATGGAGTGCATCCTCGAAGATCCTTACATCCTGGTCCACGAGAAAAAGATCGGCAGCATGAAGGACCTTCTTCCCGTCCTTGAACAGATCGCCCGCGCCGGAAAGCCCCTGTTGGTCATTTCCGAAGATGTCGAAGGTGAAGCCCTGGCCACGCTGGTGGTGAACAAACTTCGCGGAACCATCAACGTTTGCGCCGTAAAAGCGCCGGGATTTGGCGACCGCCGTAAATCGATGCTGGAAGATATTGCGATCCTGACCGGCGGAAAGGCTATCATGGAGGAGGCTGGCATTAAGCTGGAAAGTATTCAGTTGGAAGATCTGGGCCGCGCCAGACGTATCACCGTGGATAAAGACACCACCATCATCATCGACGGCGCCGGCACACAGGCGAACATTGCGGGCCGGATTAAGCAACTGCGGCGACAGGTTGAGGAAACGACTTCGGACTATGATCGCGAGAAGTTGCAGGAGCGGCTGGCCAAGTTGGCCGGCGGCGTAGCGATCATCCGGGTGGGCGCCGCCACCGAGACCGAGATCAAGGAAAAGAAGGCCCGCGTCGAGGATGCCATGCATGCCACTCGCGCGGCGGTGGAAGAAGGCATCGTGCCGGGCGGAGGAGTGGCGCTGCTGAGGATTGCCCAGGCGCTGCAGAAACTCAAACTCGCCGGGGACGAGCAGTTCGGCGTCAACATCGTGCGCCGCGCCTGCGAGGAGCCGATCCGGCAGATCGTGGTGAACTGCGGGACTGAGGGCGCCGTCGTTGCCGAGAAGGTGAGGAACCAGACGGATCCAAACTTCGGCTTCAACGCCGCCACCGAAAAATACGAAGACCTGGTTAGGGCCGGCGTGATCGATCCCACCAAGGTGACTCGCACGGCGCTCCAGAATGCGGCGTCCATCGCCTCACTCATGCTGACGACTGAGGCGATGGTCTGCGGAGTTGTGGAGGAAGTGGAGAGTTAGGTCGGATGGACCATGTAGGAGGCTCGGCTTGGCCGGCTCCTACACCGGAGGAAATGAGGAACCAATGGACAAGAGATTGCAGAAACGTCATAAACGCCAGGTTCTGCGCGCCAGGGAACGGGTGAAAACTTCCGAGCCTGATGTGCGGACGCCCGAACAGATCAGGGCGGCGCGGGAAGCCAGCCGTCCCGCCGTCGGCCACCGCAACGATGCCAGCAAGAGTTATGCGGGACCGGCCCGAGGCCAGGCTTCGGCCACCGACAGCAGGGCGAAAGTGGACGGTTAGAGTTGTGCTCCGCGCCATAGCATCGCTGTTTTCGACCCGCTGCTGTCCCCACTGCAGGTCGATTGAGTTCAGAACGGTGGGTGTTCGGAACGCATTCGAAAGAACTTTCTACGGGCTCTTTCAGCCCTACCGGTGTGGCCTTTGCGGCCACCATTTTTTCCTTTTCCGATGGCGTGTCCCCGAACACGGCAAGGCCTGAGCCGCCGCTTGCCATTTCACATTAGGCAAAACGGGCGCTTCGCCAAGACGGAACGGTCTCATTTGCGCGAGCTTGACCCGTTTGTTAAAGTCATCGCCATGCCGTACACTTGGGGCGAGCCTCCCACGACAGGCCAGGCGAAGCCTCGCCATGCCGCCTCGTTAGCTGTGCCATTTTTCCATGTGACCGACATTGAGGCGGCTCTGCGGTTTTATGTGGACGGGATTGGCTTTGTCCTCACGAATGAATGGAGCCCTGAGGGGCGCATCCGTTGGTGTTGGCTTGAGTTGGACAGGGTCGCCCTGATGCTCCAGGAGTACTGGCGCGACGGCCGTCCTGGCGGAGCACCCCAAGGCCCGTTGAGCCAAGGGGTTTCCATTTGTGTCTTCTGCGAAGACGCCATCGCGATTTACCGGGATCTGAAGTCGCGCGGCATTGCCGCATCACGGCCATTTGTCGGGAACGGGCTGTGGGTTACGTCGGTGACGGACCCCGATGGCTACCGCATCGACTTTGAAAGCCCGACGAGGGATGCCGAGGAGACCGTCCTCGATGAGTAAGACCTGCGGGGCGCGCAATCCAGGCGCGCAAGGGGATTCACCTTTTGATCTCGCGGATGCGGATGTTGCGGAACATGATCAGGTTAAACCGGTCGTGAAGCTGCAGGCCGATCGGGCCCACCTTCGGCCGTTTGGGATCACCGGCATGGCGGGAAACCTCGTGGCCGTTCATGCTGACGCGGATCATGCCGTTGCGCGATTCGATGTCGAGCGCATTCCAGTCGTTCTCTTTTTCATGCCCCAGTTCCGCCGAGGCGAAGAGGTAGATGGCGCCGCTCGCGTACTTGCCCTTTGAACCGTTGGCGATCTGGATCTCGTAGCCCCAGTGGGCAGGGGTTTTCGTGTAGTCGGGCTCCGGTCCGATCGCGTATTGGCCCCTCGTCTTATCGCGGATGGACACGCCGCTATTGCCGCCCACCGGCGTCAGATATTCGAGATGCAGGTCGTATTCTCCGAATTCCGCCACCGTATAGATCCACGACTGGGTCTGCCTCCAGTTCGTGTACGCCTTTTCCGTCAGGTTTACCGGCCACTGGGATCCGAACGGATTCTTCGCGCCGGATACCGGATGCCCGATCAGAATGCCGCCGCCCAACACATGCCACTGGCCGTCCCCTTTGGTCTCCCAGCCGTCAAGATTCTTCCCGTTGAACAGGGGTTTCCAGTCCTGCGCGGCGGCGCAGCCGATGGTGAGCGCGATCAGAAAAGCAAGTCGTTCCATGACTTGCCAGTATATCCGCCCGCGCCCTACAGCGGGTCGATGTAGACGATTTCGGCGAAAAACTGGGTGGGCAGTTCGACAATGATGCCCTCGTCCATGATCTGGCGGCCGGTGGAGGTGTAGGTGCGGTCGTTGTCCTGGAAGCGTACCCGGTAGCTTCTTTCCGCGGCGAGCCCACGCGGGCGCACCACTTCATGGTCGTACGCCGTTTCCTGGCGGAATACGAAGATCACGCTTTTTCCCGTGGCCAGGTGATGGGACTGCAGGTGATCGTTGATGGCGCCGTCGGGCGGTGGTGACAGGTGGAACACCTTGCCCTCGCTGATGTGGCCGCGCAGCGCCTTGTAGATTTCGATCTCCTTCTTCATGAAGTCCGTCATCCACTCCGGCCAGCGGGTAATGGAGTCCATGATGATCAGCGGACCGCCGAAGAAATGGCTGCGAGTGCGGTAGTTGTCCCAGGGGGAGACTTCCATATAGCGGTCGGTGTAGCGCGGCGGAAATGGATAAGTCGCCCCGTAGACGGACTTTCGAGTGATTAAAAAGTCGGCGTTGTCGTTGACAATCGACGTGACATACTGCTGCACCATTTTATAGGTCTGCATATTGCCGCCGTCCTCGCAGTTCTCCCACATTACTTGCGGCGCCTGGTCCTGCACTTCCCGAATGATTTCATCCAGCCCTTCCACGGCATTGGAGTAGTTGCCGTCGTCCGGCCGGTGTGTATGGTTGCGCGCCAGGCATCCCTTCACCATGTTCTCACCGTCCTGCAGCAGCCAGTCGACGTTGTATTCCCGCACGAGGCGGAGGATCTCTCCAATCACCCATTCGCGCGCCGGCCGGTGGGAAAGGCAAACGCCGACAGCGCCGAAGTAACCTCGCTGCTGGCCAGGATTGCTCACCACGGCCCAATCCGGATTCTGGCGAAGGATTCGCGAAGTCTCCATCGCCTCCCCGAACGGCAGGTGGAGCCCGAATTTCATGCCGAGCGAGTGTACATAGTCGGAAAGCGGTCTCAGCCCATTGGGGAACTTAACCGGGTCCGGCGTCCAGTCTCCGGTTACTTCCGCCCAGCCGAAATCAATGGTGAACAACTCCACGCCGAGATATGCCGCCTGCCTCGCGGCATCCATCAACACCTGTTCGTTGATGTCCCATTGATACCCCCAGGAATCGAAAGCGACGTAGGGGAATCGCCTGGACTCGCTATTTGGCAACTGCTTTGCCAGGGCCGCCTCCACAAAGCGCTGGGTGCGGTAGCCGGCCTCGTCCCAATCACCCCGGAATACTCCGATGAAAGCGCCGGGGACAGCGAATTCCTCACCGGCATTCAGTAAGTGCGCCAGACGCTGGATATCGGCATCTATTCGCAGCACCCGGCTGGAGCGGTCAAGCTCGGCGTGCGCGCGGGCCCGGCCGTTAAACTCCCAGCCGAGCATCAGCCCGTTGTCCTTTCCGTCGCGGAGCGCGCCCCACGTGGAATGATCCCCGTAGGCTCCCGTGAACGCCTCCACAGGACCTTCCAGAGAACTCAATTCCACCTCGTGGGGCTCAAAGTTCGACCGTTCGCCGCCCCAGGACCACTGTCCAACAAAGAAGGCACGCACCACCCCCTCCGGCGCCTGAAAGTGCCACGGCATCATGTCGGCGCCGGTCACCAGCATCGGCCCGCCGTTGTTTCGCAGAAACGCCCGATGGCGGATGAATGGCTGCCCGGCGTAAACTTCGATCTCCACCCTCGCCTCGGCAGGCATGGATAAGGGGACAAGGGTAATCGTCAGCCGAGTGCCACCCCGATCCATATCGGCGGCCTCATGGTTGCGCAACTCGAACTGCGTGGTATGGTCCAGCGGCTGCCCGTTCACCGTCAGTGTCAGGGGCGAAGACGCTTCCGTGCCCGCCGGCTCCCAGACATGGCCGTTCGCCTTATCCAGCAGGGAAAGATGGCGGAACCTGCCGTCTGCCTCCAGCCGAAACTTCGCTTCCACCTGCTCATTTCCAATCGTCCATGTGCGGCTGTCCGGCACAAAGATGGTGTAGTTGGGTTCAGCGGCAAACAGCACCGCCGGCGCAATCAGCCAGTAAGTGGATACGAAGGTCATCTTAGTGTTCCACCGCCACTTCCGCGGAGTCTACGAAGGCGCCGCCGCCCGAAACCGAAACAGGCACTGCCGCGCCGGCAGCCACGCGGGCCGGAACACGCACGTTGATCTGATCCAGCCCCGGAACGCCAGCGGATCCTGAATAGAAGACCGCGGCAGGCAGCCCGCCAATCCGCACGCGCAGGTAAGGCTGGCGCACGCCCAATCCTGTGGCAAAGAGGATGATCAGTTCGCCCGGCCGCGCGGGGGAGGAGGGAGTGATCGCGCCATAGTCCAGATGAGTGCCGAGTAAGATCCCCGGACTGGCGGCCGCCAAGGGAACAATCACAGGGCGCGAGGACTCATTCCCGCGCCTCACCACAAACCGGGCCCGGTCGCCCTCCAGATCAGCCGGCAGGACCACGCGAATTTCTCCAGGCGAAACCGAGTGAATCCCCGCCTGGCGTGAATTTACCTCCACGGCAACACCTTCCAATGTGACCGGCAATGGGAGCGAAGCGGCGGCCGCGGGACGGGGCGCCAATCCGCTGCCTGTGAGAGAGACCAGGGCCCCCGGAGCGACCGGTCCCTCGATTCCGTTGGGATCGACAAAGATGCCGCTGCCCGTGGTCTCCGGCGCCCGGATCGCGAACGTGAGCGACCCGGCGGCGGATGCGGCGTTGGCCGCGAGCAATAGCGAGGCGTTCGGCCCCACGGCGAACGGCGCAAGATTGCGCGACCCCTTGTATTGCCGGATTCCACCAGCCGTGCTCCAACGCTGGTTGATTAACGCGCCTCCGCGGCGGTCTGTTCGCATCGAACCCAGCGCCGCATTAACTCGCGGGGGCTCAACGCCAATCGCCGCCGTCCAGTACAGACCCGCCGGGCTGGCACTCGATCCGCGAACGGCAATCAGCAATCCTTTCGCACCCGTGTTGGGAGAACCAATAAGCAGCCCGCCGTCGGCCGAAACCGTCACGTTGTAGCCGCGGGTGGGCAGACCGGTAGTGAGCGGAAGCATCATCGTTCCGGTGCCATCGGCGGCCAGCCGCAGTCCCGCCTCGGCGGCATCAAAGGACGCCGTCGCGCTTCGGGCGGCGGACGCCTGGGAATTCGGGAAGAGGATGGCGGCCGCAAGATACCGGCCCGAAGGAGCAACGCGCGGCGCGGATGCCTTGATTGCGACATACAGATCGTAGACGCCCGTGGTTTCGATGCTCGATCCGGCAATCACTCCAGCTTCGGTGGAGAGGCGCGCACTTAGCGCCAGCGAGGGTTCACCGGGTGAGGCCATCGTCACCGCTCCCCGCTCGTCGACGGTGTAATTGCCGCCTCGGCCGTCGAAAGTGACCGAGCCCGCATGCTCCGTCACCGCCAGGCGTCCTCCCGCATCCATCTGTGTGACGCGCAGGTACCGGTAGTGATACTGCCCGGTAAGAGCAGAAGAATCCAGCGGCTGGGCCTGCAGCAGCCCCGCCATTGCGCCTAACAGGAGGAGGTTCATTGGGTCACCACCATCTCCCGCCGGCTCATCAGCGCCGGCGCTGTATGCCGCGGATAGAGGTTGAGGAACTCCGCCTCCTCCACACTGCGCGAGGAACTCATCCCGGCCAGATGCGACGGCTTAATGCTCTGGTATAACACCTCCACGCTCATCCGATAAGGCCCCGGCGCGGCGCCAGTGGCGATCTCATAGCGGATTCCGTCCGACCCCGGCAGGAAATCGCTATCGGCTTCGACTCCCACCGGCGCGAGCCCCTGTTGATCGACACCTTGTGGAAGGGGACGGCGGGCATCGTAACCCGCCGGCAGGATGCGGTTATCCTTCACAAAGCCCGCGCCTCGTAACAGCGTCACCGTGTGCCCCCCTTGCGGATCGCGCATCTCACCCTCGTAGATGGCAATCTGGTCAGGCCGTGTGATCAGGCGATGGTGTGGTTCAATCGCGCCGCCACTTTCACCAACGCCGCGGATCTCGCCATTGGAATCAACGGCGCCGGACTCGAACACCACACCGCCGTCACGGTCGCGGACTACAACGCGCAGCCACATGCGGCGCGATGGATATGCCGTCGGCAGTTTGTGCCCCGTGCGGTTCATCACGCTGATATCGGCCCGCAGGGTTCCACCGGAAAGCTTCGCTTCCGCCTCCAGCGCGACCGCGCTTTCCAGCGATTCCCGCGTGCGCTGGGCGGCCAGTTCCAACTCATCGGTTTCTTCCGGAAACAGCTCCTGTAACATGCCGAGTATCTGGACGTTGGCGCCCTGGAAGAAGTGCAGACCGAAGGGCGCGCGGGGACGCGTCGGTCCGAAGCGTCCGCCACTGGGCGAATGGGCGATGTACTGCGCCACCAGGTCCCCCTGGTCATCCTTCAGTACTTCCATGTGGCACGATTGGCAAGTCTTCCCTTCTGCCGGATAGGAACTGCGCAGCCACTCCAGGTAGGTGCCTTGTTCGATAAATTCGCCCGCCGCGGAGCCATCGGCCGCCAGGGTTGGCGTAATCACGGTGTGGCACGTGCCGCAAATCGCCGAATCGAGGATGTGCCGCCCTTGGGTGGGCGTATAGCCGGAAAAATTCGCCATTGGCATTGCGAAAGGATCGGCGTGGGGACCGTAGATCGTGCGTTCCTCATTTAGCTTGAACCCTCCCGTGAAGGAGTCCCTGGTTCCCAGATTGTCCGGCATCATCTGGTGGCAGACGGTGCAGGTGACACCCTCTTCGGCTGTCGACGGCGCGGGCATGTGGCAACGCCGGCAGGCCGAGTTGACCAGGTCCGCCGCGGCAGGCGTCTCCGCCAGTTCAAACCGCAGCTTGGCTTTCCAGTAGGGGTCGCGGCCGGAGTGCGCCATCACGCTGCCCCGCCAGAGGGCCACAGGGCCCACCATGGATTCGGGAGGACGCGCCTCGGGACGGGTAGGAGGAGGGGTCCAGAGGCCCGCGCCATTCATGGCCTCAGCAGGTTTCGGTAATGAGAGATGGCAGTTCGCGCATACGGTGGAGGAAGCGTTCTGCGCGGCCAGCAAGGCAGAGAGAAGGAAGAGGCAAGCCGCTACATATATATGCATATCAGCATAAGCTTATAGCAATTCCACTGCCACTGGCAATGAATCCGGATATCGGGAGGTCATTCTCCCGGCCCGATCCGTTCGGGCTTCGCCATCGCCCCCGTCATGCGGCGCGGCAGGCGCCAGACGGCCGTCCCCGCCCGGTCCGTGAAGTAGAGGTGCGACACCGACGGCTTCTTTGTATCGCCATCGGCCCACAGCGCATAGAAATCAGGATGCGCATTCACCGGCTTGCGGGCATACGTATGGTTGAACTCCCGAGCCGCGGTGAGGCGTTTCTCGCGCTTCCATGACGCGCCCTGATTGCGGCTGGTCCACATCACCATGTCGCCGCCCGTTGTGTAGGGCTGCGGGCCGGGATCGGTGGGTGCGATGACCCGCCAGGCGCCATCTGCCTCGATCCAGAGCGCGCCGAAGTCGTAGTTGTGATCAGACGTGGTGAACCTGCGGATCTCCCAGCGCCGGCCGTTCCATCGGGCGGTATGCCATTTCCGCGGACCGTGCTTCGGACCGGATTCGTAGCCCCTGCTGGTGAGATAGAGAATCACCGGATGCCCATCGAGATCGAATGCCACTTCCTTGAGATACACCAGCAGCCCGTCCGCCTGGTAATCATGGACCAGGGCGGGGTTATTGGCGGACACGACCGGCACGGAAAGCACGCGGCCATCCACTGTCTTCCAAGTGCCGCCCATGTCGCTGGTTTCGACGTAGTAAAGGTTCGTGCGCTGATTGAGTCCGGCTGGAGCCGGATGCAAATTAAAAGCGCTCCCGGTGCGGCCGGGTGCGTGCGCCGTCACCTGATAGTGCCCCAGCCCGGCGCGGGCCAGCAATTGCGGTTTCTCCCAGGCTCGGCCATCGGCGCTGGTGGTCCAGTAAAGGCTCCGGCCCTTGTTCTCATATAAGGTGTGAAGGAACAGGAAGCCTTTGCCGGGATGATAGAACGGATGGCCGTAGGAAAAATTGGTGGTTCGCACCAGTTCGAAATCGCTGATGTCGTAAGGCTTGCGGCTGCGGTGCAGATAAGAGGGCCGCGCCGTCCCGTGCGCATTGGAGAAAATCCACACGTGGCCCGCGGCGTCGATGGACATCACCGGGTTGTCATGGCCGTCTTCGGTCTTCTTGTTCAACAGGATGGTGGGCCGCGGCGCCATGCCCGTGTTGTGATCGAAATAGGAGACCATGTGCAGCAGTTCGCGCTTGCCCTCGACAGTGCCGCCGTAGCAGAAGAACGTCTTGTTCACGGCCCTGGCGTAGATGGCAATCGGCGACTGCTGTTGGGGATAAGTGGCAAATCCGCCGCTGTACTTGTACACATACTCATCGTTGGAGGGTTGATTGTAGTACCAGATCCCGGTGTAGCCGCCGGCGGTGGGAAATGGTTCTGAGGCGTGGGCCGAAAGAACCAGAAGAAACAGCATCATTGGACCCGGCTTGGCGACGGTGTGATTCGGCATAAGACTTGTTGTACCGTAGTCGTGGAGGTTCTGGTGAAAAAATCCCGGCGGGACTATGCAATGCTGCTGCCCATGATGGCGCCTTTCGCGGCCAGGGCACAGGACGCCCGGCTGCCATCCAGGACGTTCCGGTTTGAGGATCTGCCTGTGCGGAAGAACGGAGAGAACCGTTCCCGGGCGGTGCTGGAAGGCCGTACACACGGCGGATTCCCTATCGAGATGCACCAGACGGAATTAGCGCCGGGACTGCCACCGCACCCACCGCATCACCATGAGCATGAAGAAGTGCTGCTGATCCGCGAGGGGACGTTGGAGGTAACCATCGCCGATAAAGTATCGCGGCTGGGTCCGGGTTCGGTGGCCTTCATCGCCTCGAATGAAGAACACGGATGGCGGAACGTGGGGGACACTCGGGCGCACTACTTTATTGTGACGCTGGGGCGGCCGCCGCGATAAAGCGGCCTACGCCAGTTCAAAACCCGTGAAGAACCAGCTCAACTCAAACGCCGCGGTCTCCGGCGCATCCGATCCATGCGTCGCGTTACGCTCGATATTCGTCCCGAACTTCTTGCGCAGCGTCCCTTCGTCAGCCTTCTCCGGATTCGTCGCGCCCATCAACTCGCGCCACGCCTTGATGGCGCCTTCCTTCTCCAGCGCCAGCAGCACCACCGGACCTTCGGTCATAAACTCCACCAGCCCGCCGAAGAACGGCCGCTCCCTGTGCACGGCATAGAAGCCTTCGGCCTGCGGCTTGCTGAGCCGCGCCATCCGCATCGCCTTGATGCGAAACCCGGCCTTCTCAATCTCCGCCAGAATCGCTCCCGCCGAGCCAGCAGCCACGGCATCCGGCTTAATAATCGCAAAAGTCGTTTCCATCGTCCTTAAATCCTCTTCTTCACGGCCTCGCCGATATCGGCCGGCGATTCACATACAGTAATGCCCGCATCGGCCATGGCCGCCATCTTATCGGAAGCTTTTCCTGAACCACCTGAGATAATCGCGCCCGCGTGCCCCATGCGCCTCCCTGGAGGCGCGGTCTGGCCGGCGATGAAACCGATCACCGGCTTCTTCACGTTCGCCTTCACATAGGCCGCGGCCTTCTCTTCGGCATCGCCGCCGATTTCGCCAATCATGACGATGGCGTGCGTATCCGGATCCTCATTGAACAGGCGGATGGCGTCGGTATGCGTGGTGCCGATGATCGGGTCGCCGCCGATGCCAATACAGGTGGACTGGCCAAGGCCGAGCTTCGTTAACTGGCCCACGGCCTCATAAGTCAAAGTCCCGGATCGCGACACCACACCCACGCTGCCCGGCATGTGAATATGTCCCGGCATGATACCGATCTTACAGGCGCCCGGCGTGATAATGCCCGGGCAATTCGGCCCGATCAGGCGCGTGGGCCGCCCCTTGAGAAACTCCCACGCCCGCACCATGTCCAGCGCCGGAATGCCCTCGGTGATGCAGACCACCAGGGCCAGTCCCGCGTCGGCCGCTTCCATGACGGCTTCCCCGGCAAACGGCGGAGGCACAAAAATCACGGTGGCGTTGGCGCCAGTGGCGGCCACAGCCTGGGCCACGGTATCGAACACCGGCCGGTCCAGATGGGTGGATCCACCCTTGCCCGGCGTCACGCCGCCCACCACGTTGGTTCCATATGCGATGCACTGGGAAGCGTGGAAGGTACCTTCCTTGCCCGTGAATCCCTGCACCAGCAGTCGCGTATCCTTGCCAACCAGTACACTCATTGCGCCAGCCTCACCACTTTCTCCGCGGCGTCCTTCATGCCGTCAGCCACTGTGAAATTGAATCCCGATTCGGCCAGAATCTGCCGGCCCTGCTCCACGTTGGTGCCTTCCATGCGAATCACAATCGGCACCTTCACGTTCAACTCGCGGGCCGCGCCCACCACACCCGTGGCCAGCGTATCGCAGCGCAGGATGCCGCCAAAGATATTGATCAGCACCGCCTTCACACCCGAATCGGCCAGCAGGATGCGGAATGCGTTCTTGATCTGCTCGGCGTTTGCCCCGCCGCCTACGTCCAGGAAGTTCGCTGGCGAGCCGCCCGCGTACTTGATGATGTCCATGGTCCCCATGGCCAGACCGGCGCCGTTTACCATGCAGGCGATATTGCCGTCCAGTTTGATGTAGTTGAGGCTGAACTTGGAGGCCTCCACCTCCAGCGGATCCTCTTCGTTCAAGTCGCGCAGGCCCACCAGATCCTTATGGCGGAACAGCGCGTTGTCGTCCAGCGTGATCTTGGCGTCCAGGGCGAACACCTTGCCGTCCTTGGTGAGAATGAAGGGATTGATTTCGGCCATCGATGCGTCGAAGGCATCATAGGCCTTCACCAGCGCCGTCATCGCCTGCACCGCGCCCGCCACCGCGGGTCCGGTCAGTCCCATGCCGAAGGCCAGCTTGCGCGCCTGAAAGCCCATCAGCCCCATGCCGGGAATCAGCGTCTCCTTCAGAATCAGTTCCGGCGTGCTGGCGGCCACTTCCTCAATGTCCATGCCACCGGCGGCCGAGGCCATGAAGACGCAGCGTCCGCTGGCGCGGTCCAGCACGATGCCCAGGTAGAGTTCCCGGTCGATCGGCAGTGTTTCCTCAATCAACAGGCACTTCACCAGGCGGCCCTCTGGTCCGGTCTGATGCGTCACCAGCGTCATGCCCAGAATCTTTTTCGCCGCCTCGGCGGCCGCATCGGCGTCCTTGGCCACCTTGACGCCGCCCCCCTTGCCGCGCCCCCCGGCATGGATCTGCGCCTTCACCACCACGCTGCCGCCCAGCTCTTTGGCCGCGGCTTCGGCTTCTTCCACCGTGAAGGCCACCTTGCCCCTCGGCACAGGGACCCCATACTGCGCCAAGAGCGCCTTGGCTTGATACTCATGAATTTTCATCGGAGTTGTATCGCCTGGTTTAGTATTCTGAAGACTGACGAACTTCTCACTATAACATGTCAATTGTCCCGTTCCTGCACCGCGTCGCCAGCCGTGAAGACCTCACGCGGGAGCAGGCCCACACCGCCATGACGGCGATCCTCGAGGGAGGGGCCAGCACTGCCCAGATCGCGGCTTTCCTGGTGGCGCTCCGCATGAAAGGCGAAACCGGCGATGAGATCCTGGGCTTTGCCAGCGCGATGCGCGACAAGGCCATGATTGTGGATCCGCGGCTGCCCGAAGGCGAGCCACTCATCGATACCTGCGGCACCGGCGGCGACGGCGGAGGCACGTTCAATATCTCCACGGTGGCGGCGTTCGTTGTGGCTGGCGCTGGATTGCATGTGGCAAAACATGGCAACCGGTCTCTGGCCAGCCAATGCGGATCGGCCGACGTGCTGGAGGAATTGGGCGTGGATATCGCCATGCCCGCGGAAGCCGCCGCCCGGGCGATTCGGGATATTGGCATCGGATTCCTCTTTGCGCCCGCCATTCACCCGGCGATGAAGCACGCCCAGCCGGCGCGCGCCGAATTGAAGATGCGCACGGCGTTCAACCTGCTTGGGCCTCTGTCAAACCCGGCCAGCGCCACGGCCCAGTTGATTGGAGCGCCTTCCAGGCAGGCGGCGGAACTGATGGCGCACGCCGCGGCCGGGTTGGGCATCGGCCGGGCGTTTGTGGTCCATGGCTCGGACGGCCTGGACGAAATCACCATCACCGGTGAGACAGCGGTTTGGGATGTGGCCGAAGGCGGCTACACGCGGTTCACGATGAGCCCTGAGGATTTCGGCGTAGAGCGCGTGGCGCCGGAAGCGCTGCGGGGTGGAGGACGGCAGGAGAACGCCACCATCGCCCGCGCCGTGCTTCAGGGCGAAACAGGGCCCCGGCGCGAGGTGGTGCTGGTGAATGCAGCGGCGGCACTGGTGGTGAGCGGGCGGGCCGAGAACCTGCCGGCCGGCATGGCATTGGCGAGGCACTCAATCGACTCCGGGGCCGCCTGGCAAAAGCTGGTGATGCTTTCCGAAGCAACCCGGGGAGTTCGCTAAACTTCCCACGTTTCTAACCGATCTGAACGAAGAGTGACGGGATTGCAAGTGAAGGATCAAAAGCCGCAAAACGGCGCGGAAGAGATGACGGCGCTAAAGGGCCGGTTTCTCGCCGTGCTGAATCACGAAATCCGCACTCCGCTCAGCGGCATCATGGGTATGACCGATCTGCTGATGGAAACCAATTTGGACGAGGAGCAGCGGGAG
Organism: Bryobacteraceae bacterium; assembly: GCA_033762895.1. Classification (GTDB taxonomy): domain Bacteria; phylum Acidobacteriota; class Terriglobia; order Bryobacterales; family Bryobacteraceae; genus CADEFT01. The sequence continues at coordinate 41,293 of JANRLE010000184.1, forward strand.
TACGTCGCCGCCACGCGGTCCTGCGCGGAAACGCTGTTCGGGGTTTTGAACGCCACGCTGGACTATTCGGCGCTTTCCTCGGGCACGGTCACGCTCGAGGAGAACGAATTCAACCTTTCGGAAGTGATCAGCGCCGCGCTTTCTGAGCATCATGCCGCGGCGGACAGCAAGGGCCTTGAGTTGTATGCGGCGGCTGAAACCGGTCTGCCGGAAACGGTCATCGGCGATGCGCTCCGCCTGCGCCAGATCCTCTCCCATCTGATATCCAACGGCGTGAAATTCACCAACAGCGGCCACGTCGAATTAAGCATAGCCGCCGCGCCGGCAGGCCCGGGGAAAGTGACGCTGGAGTTCGCGGTAAGCGACACGGGCATCGGAATCGATGCCGCCCACCTGGAACACATCTTCGACTCATTCCAGCAGGTGGACAACGGCCTTTCCCGCCCCTATCCGGGACTGGGCCTGGGGCTTGCGCTGGCGCAAAAACTGGCTGAACTGATGGGCGGGGAACTGCATGCCGAAAGCGCGCCTGGCGAGGGCAGCACGTTCGTCTTTCAAGTCAGCGCCACCGTCCCAGACGAGAGCCAGATGGTGCCAGTCCACACCTCCGCCCTCCCCGGCTCGGCGCGCATTCTGCTGGTAGAGGATAACGAAGTCGCCCAGCGCATCTTTTCCCACGTTCTTCGCCGCGGCCGATATCTGGTCGATCGCGCCGCCAGCGGCTATGAAGCCGTCCAAGCCGCGCGCAACTGCGCCTACGATCTCATCCTCATGGACTTGCAAATGCCCGGGATGAACGGCATCGAAGCCACCATCGAGATCCGCAAGCTGCCGGGCTACGCCCACACTCCCATCATCGCGCTCACCGCAAATTCGGCCGCCGAGAACAGAAAGGCGTGCCTTGAAAACGGCATGCAGGGCTTCCTGCTCAAACCGGTGCCATCAGACGAATTGCTAAGCGCTGTGGCTGGCTTCCTGCGCCATTGATCACGCCTCCTTTCACTGCATTGTCACGCGATTAGGCCCCTGTTTGGGGTAAAATGGGACGAAAGGGAGTCGCTCGCAAAACATGCTGTCCTCACCAGACGGCCGCTTCTTATCTCGTTTGTTTCAAAACCAAAAAAGGGAGTCTATGTTGACCAAACCAAACCGGCTCGCGGCCGGTGTGCTTTGCACGCTCATCGCCGCGGCCACTGTTTTTGCTCAATCCGATACCTCGCAGATCGTTGGATATGTCAGGGACGCCTCGGCCAGTTCGGTTCCGAACGCCAAGGTCACGGCGGCCAACGAATCCACCGGTGTCGAACGTCAATCTACAACCAATGCCGAAGGTTACTTTATTCTCACGAACCTTCCTCCGGGCCCCTACACCGTGACGGTGGAGCTGACCGGGTTTAAGAAATACGTCAAGACCGGCAACCGTCTGAACGCCGCCATTCCGCTGTCGATGGATGTGCAACTGGATGTCGGCGCTGTCACTGAATCGGTGGAAGTCGTCGCTTCGGTCGCCGCCGTACAAGCCGATTCGGCCACCGTCGGCCGCACGATTGAAGCGCAACAGATTCAGAACATGGCCCTCAACGGACGCAACCCGCTGCTGTTGGCGCAGTTGAAGCCGGGTGTGCGGTCGGGATCGATGAACCGCTTTACGTTCGGTCTCGATTCGGCGGGCCTCGCCATCAATGGCGCGCGCACGCAGGATTTTCTCATCACCTTCGATGGCGCCGTGGGTATCCGCACCCGGTCCAACGGCACCTCGGTTGGCACCGCCGACGTCGAGACGGTGCAGGAAGTGCAGATTCTCACCTCCAACTACAACGCCGAGTACGGCCGGTCCGCGGGCGGGCAGGTGCGAATGGTGAGCAAGTCCGGCACGCGTGATTTTCACTTCGCCGGTTATGAGTACCTCCGCAACAGGGCTCTGGATTCCAACTCCTGGCAGCGTAACGTCAATGGCCAGGCAAAGCCGCAGAATACCTTCAACCAATTCGGCTTCGTCGTCAGCGGCCCCGTATTCATCCCGAACAAGCTGAATAAGGACCGCAACAAGCTGTTTTTCCTGTTCTCGCAGGAATACATCCGCTACCGGCGGGAAGTGACCTCAACGGCGGTGGTACCCACGGCCCTGATGAAAGCGGGCAACTTCAGTGAACTGTTGTCGCCGAATCCGCTGTTTACCGGCACCCGCGTGGTGAACGATCCCACCAATGGCCAGCCCTTTGCCGGAAACATCATTCCGGCTTCGCGCGTAAGCTCGAATGGCCTGGGCCTGTTGAAGGCTTTCCCCGATCAGGTCCCGGGCTTCCAGAACGGCCGCAACAACTGGTTTGCCGCCCGTCCCCAACCCACCAATCAACGTAAGGACACATTGTCGCTGGACTTTCTGCCCACTCTCAATCATACGTTCCGCGTCCGTTGGATGAACTACGAGTACAACGAGTTGCAGGGTTTCCGCGGCGCGTTTGACCGCGCCGTGCAGAGCTGGTCGCGGCCCAATGACACCGCATCGGTCAACCATATCTGGACCATCAGCCCCACCACCATCAACGAGTTCCTGGTGTCGGCCTCGGTCGACCGTGTCTACATCGGCGTTGAAACCGAGCGCGGCGTCCACCGCCGCAGCGCCTACGGGATCAACTATCCCTACATCTATCCCGACCGCAAGGAGATCTTCGACAAGATCCCCACCATCACCATCAACCAGTTCAACGAAGTGGACGGCGGCCCGTACCCGGCGCAATCGGCCGGGCCCATCTATGTGATCTCGAACAATCTCACCAAGATCATGGGCAGCCATACTCTGAAGTTCGGCGGCGTGTTTGAGCGCGCGGGTCAGAACGACTTTGACCAGATCAACGTCTCCGGCGTTCCCGGAGGCACCAACAACCAGAACGGCCGCTTCATTTTCTCTGACGCGCGCGCCGGCGCTCCGAGTTCCGGCTTAGCCATCGCCAACGCGGCGCTGGGGCTGTTTGACAGCTACGCCGAAATCGGACCACGCGCCTATACGCCCTACCGCGGCCACATGTTCGAAGGGTTCGTGCAGGATTCGTGGAAGGCCACCTCCAAGCTGCGCCTGGAACTCGGCCTTCGCTACACCATCATGCAGCCCTACTATTACAGCTTGTGGCGCAACATGGCGGTCTTCGATCCGTCGCGTTACAACCCGGCGAGCGCGGTGCAGATGGATTCCCGCACCGGCAACGTGCTTAGCGGCGACCGGTTTAACGGAGTCATCATCCCCGGCACCGGCTGGCCCGACGCCGCCATCGGCCGCGTCGCCATCGCCAGCGACCCATCCTTCAACCGCTTGTTTAGCGGCGGCAGCAAGACCTACGGCCAGTTGCAGAAAAACAACTGGGCGCCCCGCATCGGTCTCGCCTACGCCTTTGACAACAGGAACGTGATCCGCGCCGGATACGGCATGTTCTACCAGCGCCCGGGCGTGGCCGACAACGTCTTCCTCGGCGGCCAGGCGCCGTTCCAACCCTTCGTATCGGTTGCCAACGGCAGCGTGGACAATCCGGGCGGCACCCAGGGCGTGGGCTTCCCGTTCTACTTCATGACGCAGGATCCGGTGTACAAGATCCCGCGCGCACACCAGTGGAACGCCACCTATGAGCGCGAGATGCCGTTCAACACCATCCTCACTCTCGGCTACATCGGCCGCGTAGGCACTCACCTGGAGCGGGTTCGCAACCTGAACCAGCTTCAGCCGGGCACCATCCAGGCCAACCCCGGCGTCAACGTGAACGCGCTGCGCCCCTACAAGGGTTTCGCGCAAATCGACATGAATGAGAACGCCGCGCGCTCAGAG
>JANRLE010000185.1:0-7269 GCA_033762895.1 Bryobacteraceae bacterium
TTGCTTCAGCGCAGTCTCGAAGGGGGTTCCTCGTGCGAACAAAGAAAGCCTGCCGGGCCATGCTCGGCCTGTGTGTGATTTCCACGCTGTTCGGCCAATCGTTCACGGGCAGCGTTAACGGCATCGTTACCGACGACTCGGGCGCGGTGATCGGGTCGGCGAAGGTCATTGTCACCAACCGCGACCGCGGCACGCCGTTTAGTTCCGTCACCGATGAATCCGGCCGGTACGTGGTCACCGCGCTGCCGCCGGGCAACTATCAACTCACCGTGGAAGCATCCGGGTTCAAACGGTTCGCCAGCGAAACCTTCCAGATCGGCGTGCAGGAGCAGCGTTCGATCAATGCCCGGCTGCAGGTGGGCGACGTCACCACCACCGTGGAAGTGGCTGCGTCGGCGGCACTGGTGAACACCACGATCTCCAATCTCGGCCAGGTGATCGACAACAAATATATTCTGCAGTTGCCGAACCTGGCGCGTAACTCGATGAGCCTCGCCTATCTCACGCCTGGCGTGGTGGGCTCGGGCGGACGGCGCGGCGACAGCAACACGAATTTCAGCGCCAATGGCAGCCGCAACTCCACCTCCGACGTGCTGGTGGACGGGGCCACGGTGGCCACCGTTGAGCAGAACTCGGGGGTCACGGATTTGAAGTTCTCGCCCTCAGTCGACGCCGTGCAGGAGTTCAAGATGCAGACGAACTTCTTCTCGGCTGAGTACGGCCAGACGGGCGGGGCGGTGATCAACATGGTGACGCGCTCGGGCACCAACGATTTTCATGGCACAGGGTATTACTTCGTCCGCGACGCGAAGCTGAACGCCAACGACTGGTTTTCCAACCGCGCCGGACGGGCCATTCCCGCGTTTCACCGTGATCAGCTTGGCGGGGTGCTGGGCGGTCCGGTAATCAAGAACAAAACCTTCTTCTTTGCCGCCTATGAACGGACGTGGCAGGAGAGCCCTACCAGCCAGCAGGCGACGCTGCCGACGATGCTGCAACGCCAGGGCAACTTCTCGCAGACCTTCAACGCCAGCGGCGCACTGATGCAACTCTACGACCCGTTCAACACCGGCACGAACGCCGCGGGCGCCATTGTGCGGACGCCGTTTGCAGGGAACATGATTCCCGCCAGCCGGTTCGATCCTGTTTCGGTGAAGGCGCTGTCATTCCTGCCCGAACCGAATCAGCAGGGGGCTGCGTTCACCAACACCAACAACTGGTTCAACCAGGGGATCAACACCAGCACCGGCGACCAGACCACGGTCAAGGGCGACCACAACTTCAACCAGGCCCATCGCATCGGCGGGCGGTGGAGCTACGTGCGCAGCGATGGCGTCAACCCCAATCTGTTCGGCGAGGGCAACCCCGCCTACTTCACCGGCGGCAACAGCAACACTCGCACGCAGGCCGGGGTTGTGGACTATACCTGGGCCGCCAGCCCAACCACGCTTTACACGTTCCGTTACGGCATCACTTACTCTGACTTCGGCCGCAATCCGTTTTTCGATTCCTTCGACCCGACGTCGCTGGGCATCGCGGCCAATGTCAAGGAAAACGCCACGAACCTGGTGTTTCCACGCTTCCAGCCGGCCGATTTCCGCGAATGGGGCACTGAAGGGTACTGGATCATGGACCGGCAGGAGTCGGTGCATCACTGGTCGGGGTCGATGACCAAGCTGTTCCGCGGCCATAATCTGAAGGCGGGCGGGGAACGCAGGTATTACCGTCTTGATTATCTGCAGCCGGGGTTCCCGACGGGCAGCTTTGCATTCGCCCGCGGCGCCACCTGCGCGGACCGGTTCACGTGCCCGGGCAACCAGGGCAACGGTCTGGCGTCGATGCTTCTGGGATGGGCAACCGGCAGCAACTACCACATTGAGCCGAAGGCGTTCTCGCGGTCGGCTTATTGGGGCTTCTTCCTTCAGGATGACTGGAAGATCACGCAGAAGCTGACTATCAATCTTGGCGTACGGTACGACTTTGATATCCCGCGCTGGGAGCAGCAGAACCGCTACAGTTATTGGGATCTGGAGGCGCAGTCTCCGGTTCGCGCGCAGGGTTACGATACGCGCGGCGTCATCAAGTTCGTCAACGATAACCAGCGCTCGCCATTCGACGCCGATATGAATAACTGGCAGCCGAGGGTGGGCTTCGCCTACGCAGTGAACAATAAGACGGCGGTGCGGGGCGGCTACGGCCTGTTCTACACGGTCTCGCGCGCCACCGTGTTCGGGAGGCCGGGCACTGGCTTCACGATCAATTCGCCGGCGATCTGGACCACCGACGGCAACGCGACGCTGGCCAACCGCATTTCGAATCCGTTCCCGAACGGCATTCTTCGTCCGCCGGGATCGAGCCAGGGGGACGCCACTTTGCTTGGCTTCGGGGCGAGCACGATCGTGCGGGATTATAACCGCAATCCGGAATACCACTCCTGGAACCTGTCGATCCAGCGCGAATTGCCGCTGCAATCGGTGCTGGAGTTGAACTATACCGGCAGCCGCGGCACGCATCTGTTTATGCCCATCACCACGCTGTCGCCATTGGCGCCGTCACATTGGGCGTTGGGCCGGACGGCATTGAATCAACTGGTGCCGAACCCGTTTTTCGGACAGATCACCGACACGCGTTCGCAGTTGAGCAACGCCAACATCACGCGCGTCCGCACTTTGCGGCCGATGCCGCACTTTGACGGCACGGGCGTGGGCACGGCTGAACCGGCCCGCGGCGATTCGAATTACCACGCGCTGCAGGCTAAGTGGGAGAAGCGCTTCTCGCGCGGCTTCACGATGCTGACGCACTATACCTGGTCAAAGATGATCGACAACGTTTCGCACACTTCGGGCAACGTGTCGTGGCTGGGCGGATCCACCGCGCTGCAGAACATCTGGGATCTGCGCGGGGAACGTTCGCTGTCCTCTCATGACATCGCGCACCGGCTGGTGATGACCGGATCATGGGAACTGCCCTTTGGCCGCCGGCGGGCGCTGGGCAACAACTGGAACCGTGTGGTCGATTGGATCGCCGGAGGCTGGGACGTGAGCGGAATGCTGCTGATGCAGAGCGGCATGCCTCTGCAGGTGACGCAGTCCGGCGGGGCGATTTGGGATGGCACGCAGAGGCCGAACCTGATCGGCGATCCGAGCACCTCGGGACGTGTGCAGGACCGGCTGACGGGCTACTTCAACCGGGCGGCGTTCAATCAACCGGCGTCGGATGTGCCGGGCTCGGCTCCGCGTAACCTGAACTACCGGGGCCCTGGCATCACCACGCTCGATGCGGCGCTGTTGAAGAGCGTGTATGTGCGTGAGGGTCACCGGGTGGAATTGCGGCTGGAAGCCAACAACGTCACCAACACGCCGATGTTCGGAGACCCGGCGGGGGCGTTCGGCTCTGTCAATTTCGGGCAGATCGGCGGGCTGCGCAACGGCGTGGGTCCGCGGAACATGCAGTTCGGGATCAAGTATTATTTCTGATCTCAGCAGCCGGGCGGTGTATCATATAAACACTCCTGGCGCTCCAAACTGATTCGCCCCTTCCAGCCCGTTCGCGCTTCTGGGGGACACGCACTGGCTGCGCCTTCTTGTTTGTTTCGAGGAGGGGGAAATGGATCAGGCGGCGGTCCGTCTCGGAATGTTAGGCGGCATGGCGCTTTGGTTCGCGTTCTGCACCGTGTTGCAGGGGCAACCGGCGCCGGTGACGGCGCTCAGTCCGTCCGTTTTGCAGGGTGCGCCCGGCGTCACGACGGACACATCCGGCCTGGGCACGATTCGGATCACGCACGCGGGCTCGTCGGGTTTCGTCTCGATGGAGTTGAACCCGACGCTTTCCGTTGTGCCGTGTCCACAAGGGGGCGGGTCATGTTTGGCGCCGACGGAAGTCCGCGTCCGCCACACGCTCTCGGGACTCCGCCAGGTGTCGATCCTGGTGGACGGCTCCTGCAACGGTCCCACAGGCTTCGGGTTCGTCGCCAACCAGTTGTTCACGTGCCCGGTCTCTGCGGCCCGGCTGGATGACCAGGATCGAATCTCCGTCCGTGCATTGATCACGCTGCAGAGAGCCGTGGGCGATCCCACGCCGGCGATCAATGTCCTGTTCAACTGGCAGGTGGCCGTCGCTTGTCCGGCGGCCGACGCCGCGCCTTCGAAACACTTGCAGCCCCGCGCCGCCTGCGCTGCTACTGATGTCACGATTACGCCGTCGGTGGTCTCCAATGATCCCAGCGGCCCGTATGCAAGGGCCGACATTTTTGGTAACAAGTTGACGGCGGTGATCCGGGGCAAGAACCTTCCCTTCGATATCGACGGGACACCGGTGGTAACGCTGGACGGCGTGTTCGCCCGCGTCACAAGCAGTACTCGCGAGGAAATCGTGGTGGACCTCAACGGCTTCGGCAACTTGCCGGAGGGGCCGCGCGATCTCGAAATCGCCGCCGGCGGCGTTCGCTCACGCACCCCGAATGCGTTCTTCGTTTCGAGCATCGCGCTGAAGGAGATCGAAATCAACCAGGGAGTGCCGCTGAAATGCGAACCCACGCGTCCGTGCGTGGCGGAGCATCCCACCGTGGTCCGCATTCACACTGAGTGCAACGGAACGAAGACCGATGGCACATCGTGCGAAGCAGGCAAGCAGGCGGCCATCGGCGCCTTTTACATTACTTCGGGCGGGTCCACGCGCACGCTGGCGCCCGGCGCATTTCAGATGGCGCGGGCCGGCGTGGCTCCGGATTCTGAGCGCAAGCGCCTGGCGCGAGACACAGGCAATTATTACTTTAGCGGCCGGACCGGCGAAGGTGCGCTACTGCCGGAAGGAACGATGTCGGTTGTCTACGCGATTGATCCGCGCAATCCCAACGCCGCTTTGACGGCGGCGCCCGATCCCAACAAACATCTGATTCTTAAGAGCGCGGACTTTGTGTTCAGACGCAGTACCCGCAAGATCCGGGTGGGAATGATGGTGGACTCCTTCCAAGTGAACAGGGCTGCGCTGCCGGCGAGAATCAACCCCGCGACAGTGCTCACTTTCATCGACTATATCCGCGGCGCGTATCCGGTCGCGTCCACATCCGTGGAGGCTACCATCATCCCGACTGATCTGTCGTTCAATCCACCGAACAGCGAGGACGGCCCGGTGGACCACTTTATCGCGCGCATCCTGCGTCCGATGTTTCATACTTATCACCTTCCCCTCGACTATCTCGTGTTCCTGACCGCGAACCCGGCACTTCAGACTCCTGGCGCCAGTGATTGCGGCAAAGGCTGGATTTCCGATTGGCGCTGCCTGAGCGGCGCCTTCATGGTGAAGCTGAACGGCGCTGAGACGATGAAAGCCCTCGCCCATGAAATTGGTCATAACCACATGCTGGGGGACAGCTACTCAGCCGACCGGGAACACGACCCGCAGGTGAACGCGGGGCTGCCGGCGCAGAAACAGCCGGTGGCATTGTGCGAGTTTTTTCACGACGGTTGCCCGGCGCAGTTGAATCACATGGATCTGCTCACCCGCGAAGTGTCTTTAGGGCCGCCCTTCACCTTGCCAATCACTGACTTCGGGACGCAGCAGAGGCTGGTCAAGCGCGACTTCATGGGCAATGCCAGCCGCGCTCACAGTTGGACCAATCAATTCAACTGGAACCATCTCTACGACAATTACTACATGACCGGCGCTGGCCAGCAGGACGCGTTGGAGGAGGGGCCATCGGCTCCACTGCTGGATGTATCGGGGAGTTTTGGACGCGACGACGCCGTGGAGTTCTACTCGATCTCCCGCCGGGAGGGCGCGGCGCCGGAGCTTCCCGCTGGCGCCCAATCGCCCTACGTGATCGAAATTCAGAGCGGAACCTCCGAAGTGCTCTTCTCGGCGCCGATGGACGTCATCGTCACCTTCGCCGACCGGATACCAGCCACTTCCCGGGCCGGCTTTCGCGAGTTGATTCCGCTGCCAGCCGGGGCAGCGCGCGTGGTGATCAAAAAGGACGGCGGCGTGATTGGCAGCCGCGAACTTTCGGCCAACGCACCCAGCGTCGGGTTCGTTTCACCATCGGCCGGCACCTCGCTCGACGGTTTGGTAACGATTCGCTGGACTGGTTCCGATGCCGACAACGACCCGCTGAGTTATTCGCTGCTCTTCTCAAGTGATGGCGGCAACATCTGGGCGCCCTTGGTGATGGGGACGGATGCAACCACCTATTCATGGGATACGGCGGCGTGGCCGGGCGGCACAAATCTGATGTTGCGGATAGCGGCGAGTGACGGCGTGAATTCGGCCGAGGCAACTCTCTCCGGTCTACGGCTTCCCGCAAAGGCGCCGCAAATCGCCATTGTCACACCTGTGGATGGCGCTTCGCTCAACAAGGCCGATCAGCCGGAGCTTTCCGTTTCGGTATGGGATCCGCAGGAGGGCGCGCTGGATCCGAATCTTGTCGTGATCCGTTCGGATCGCGATGGCGAGATCGCCAAGGGGCTGAGCGCCGATCTGAGCCGCCTTTCCCCCGGGCGCCACCGTATCACGGCGGCGGCCACCAACCGGTCGAACCTTACCGGCGAGGCGGTGATCACAGTGACAATTTCCGGCGGTGGGGCCGGTGCGCCGCCGGTGATCGTGGCTGCGCCAGCCGAAATCGATTTCGGGAATGTGACCCTGGGCCAATCCGCCGTCCGTAGCGCGGCGATCCGCAACGATGGCGGCGAGCGGCTGACCGTCTCTCAAATCAGCGTGCCGGGGCCGGCTTTCTCTTTGACCGCGACAGGCATGCCCTGGATCCTCGATCCGGGACAATCACGAGAGTATCAGGTCCGTTTCTCTCCCACTGGCGCAGGCCGGCTGACCGCCCTGATCTCGATTGCCAGCGATGACCCGGCGCGCCGCACCATCACGGTCGCGCTCAGCGGCGCGGGCGTGGCCACTCCGGGCGGCGGCGTTGGCGGGACGTTGGAAAAGATCACTCCGCTGCGAGCTCGCGGCTGGCCGAATGAGCGCACCTTTGACAACCCGCCGCCTAACGCCGTGGATGGCAACACCAACACCTTTACGTGGACCACCAATCCGAATAATATCGCCTCGCCTTCGTACTTTGGCGCCGACTTCGGCGCCTCCAAGCCGGTCAGCCGCATCCGCCTGTATAAGGACAACGACGGCGGCGGGGGCACGCTCAGCGACCATTTCAAGAACCTGGTGATTGAGTACACCACAACCAACGCGTCCACGCCGCTGCCGGAACGAACCTGGACCCGGGTAACGGGCCTTGCCAACGGCTTCAATGGAACTGAG
>JANRLE010000186.1:0-7115 GCA_033762895.1 Bryobacteraceae bacterium
GAACTTACCGGGCGTCTGATGGAAACCGGGCGCCAGCAGATTGACCAGCGCGGGCGCGAAGACGGCACCCAACACGCAGATGCCGCCCACTACAAGGAAGATGGCGGTGGCCACCAGGTTGGAAAGGCGCGCGGCGTCTTCCTTGCTGCGCTTGCTGAGATACTCGGTGAAGGTAGGCACAAAGGCGCTTGAGAGCGCGCCTTCGGCGAACAGATCGCGCGTCAGGTTGGGAATGCGAAAGCCGAGCAGGAAGGCGTCGTAGATCAGACCGGCGCCGAACAGGCGGGCCATGAGGATTTCGCGCACCAATCCCGTGAGGCGGCTCGCCAGGATGGCAATCGAGGCGATACCCGCCGACCGCACGACACTTTCACTGGCCGCGTGCGGTGCGTCCCGGGGCGGTATGACGGCGCTTGGCGTGGCGGGGGGACTCCTTAGTTGGATTCGGCGCCGTAGCGCTCGAGAAAATGGGCTATTGTGCGGATGCCGGTGTAGTAGTTACCGACGTTGAATTTTTCGTTGGGTGAATGCAGCCCGTCATCAGGGAGGCCGAATCCCATCAGGACAGTGGGAATGCCCAGGTGCCTGGCGAAATCGCCGACAATGGGAATGGATCCGCCCGAGCGAATGAACACGGTGGGCCGGTTCAGCGTTTCGCTGAACACCTTTGCCGCCACCGCGATGGCGGGGTGATCCGGATTCACGATGATCGCCGGGCCCGCGCTGAGTACACGCATCTCCACCCTGCAGCCGGTGGGCGTGTTGCCGGCGATAAATTCACGGAACCCGGCCACAATCTTGTCGGGATCGAGATTCGGCACCAGGCGGAAACTCACCTTGGCGGTGGCCTTGGCCGGGATGACGGTTTTCGCTCCAGCGGCAGTGAATCCGCCGGCGATGCCGTGGACCTCCATCGTCGGACGCGCCCACACCCGCTCCAGCACCGTATAGCCGGGTTCGCCGGTCAACTGCGTCGACCCCACTTCCTTCTCCAGCATCTCCTTTTCGCTGAACGGGAGCGATTTCCAACTGTCAAGTTCGGCCTGCGCCGGCGCCTGCCAGTCCTCGTACATACCCGGTATCAGGATGCGGCCATTGGCATCCTTGGCTTTTGAAAGCATCTCGATCAGCGCGAAGATAGGATTTGGCGCCGTACCGCCGTAAAGGCCCGAATGGAGGTCGCGCATGGCGGCGGTACACTCCACTTCGGTATAAATGAGACCGCGCAGTCCGATGCACAGGGTCGGGATCCCGTCGGCGTAGAGCGCCGTATCGGAGACCAGCGCGACATCGGCCTTCAGTTTTTCCTTGTGTAGCGGCACGTAGTGGGCAATCGAGGCGCCGCCCACTTCCTCTTCGCCCTCCACCAGGAACTTCACATTCACCGGGAGCGTTCCGCAGCTCAGCGCGCGCAACGCCTCCAGAGCTTTGATGTGCATCATCATCTGACCCTTGTCGTCGACGGCGCCGCGAGCGTAGAGATTGCCGTTACGAACAGTGGGCTCAAAGGGAGGGCTCACCCACTCATCCAATGGATCGGGGGGCTGCACATCATAGTGGCCGTAGCACAGCACGGTAGGTTTGCCGGGCGCGTGCAGCCAGTCGCCATATACCAGCGGGTGTTTGCCGGTGGGAATGATTTCGATGTTTTCCATGCCGATCGATTTGAGCTGATCGGCCACGTATTGAGCGGCGCGCTGGACGTCGCCGTTGTGTTCGGGCAGCGTGCTGATGGAAGGAATCCGGAGAAATGTCTTCAGCTCTTCCAGGAATCTGTCTTCGTTGTCTTTTACGTAGTTTTCGATTGTCGTGGACATGGCGCGGTACGGGGACGAGCACTATTATAGCCCCCCGGCGCGCAGCCCGTTTTCCTTCTACTTTGGAAAAGCAGGGTGAGATTTTAATTCTTCAATTTGCCTGGTATGACGCGCCGTGTGGGCCGTCACCAGCAGGAAGTACTGGTAGACATCCATCTTCGAATTGCCGCCGGAGAAGTGGGTCCTCAGGGCATCATTGGTCGACTGCAGGTAGCCGATGGTTGAGGCCCTGCGTTTGGCGAATTCTGAGTCGGCCTCGGCTACGGTAGTCCACTTGCCCGTGGGAACCAACATCTCCGGCGCTTTGGCCTTCTTCGACCGGTCCTCTATCTGGTGCAAGATGCGCTGATCGGCTTCGGGCGTGGCCGAGCGCGGACGGGCCGGGGTGGCAAGCAGGTCGCGGTTCGCCTTCTGGAAATAGCCCTCGGTCAGGATGAGGTGTTCAGCGACGTTTGCCACCGACCATGTGGCGGCGTCCGGCTTGAAATTCCATTGCTCCGGAGTAAGGCCGCGGATGCTGGCCCGCAGCGCATCGTGCGTGCGCCGCATGTGATCCACCAGCAGGCCGCGTTCTTCTGTCGTCATGGCGCCGCTGCCGGCGTCCTGCGCAAAGGCGGCAGCCAGCATCCCAATCCAAAGCAAATGCCTGATCATCACAAGCATGTTCTCAGTTTTCGCACCGAGCTTGTGGGATTTCGCCGCGCCAACATGTAAAATCTCGAAGGTAGCCCATGAACACCCCTCTTACACCCATCCGGTTTCTTTACCGCGCCATGGATCTATTTGCGCGCAAGGTTGGCATCGTATCCGGCGCGAAGACGTTTACCTATGGCGAATTCGGTGAACGCGCTTTGAAACTGGCCAGTGCGCTGAAGAAACGCGGCGTGGAGGCCGGCGATCGTGTGGCGTATCTGAGCTTCAACAACCATCAGTTGATGGAGGGCTACTATGGCGTGCCGATGGCGCGCGGGATCGTGATGCCGTTGAACGTGCGGTTATCGCTTCAGGAGATGGTGCCGATCCTCAATCATTCGGGGGCCGGGATCCTCTTCTATGAGAACGATTTCCTGCCGCTGGTGGAACAGATCCGCGAGGCCTGCGGCGAGATCCGGCATTTCATCAGTCTCGATGAATCCTACGAGGCGCTGCTCGAGGAGGGGACGGCGGACTACGTCGACTACATGGATTTCGACGAAAACGCGGTGGCCGAGTTGTTCTACACCAGCGGATCCACCGGCACGCCAAAAGGCGTGATGCTGACGCACCGCACGCTGTATCTGCACGCCCTGTCAGTGGCGACATTGATGGGCGATCCCAGGGATCTGGTGGATCTGCACACCATCCCGCTGTTTCACGCCAACGGCTGGGGACGGCCGCAGACCTCCACGATGATGGGAACAAAGCAGGTGATGGTGCGGCGGTTCGAACCCACAGGCGTGTTCAAGCTGATCGAGGAACACCGGGCCACGGAAATGAGCCTGGTGCCGACGATGGCCAACGCGCTGCTGAATGCGCCGGACCGGGATCAGCACGATCTTTCGAGCATGCGTAAGATCATGCTGGGAGGCGCGGCCGCCTCGCCCGAGTTGGTGGGGCGCGTGGAAGCGGCATTCAAGTGCGAGGTGGTGTCGGGCTACGGAATGACCGAGACGTCGCCGGTTCTGACAACGGCCCGCGCCAAGGGCACCATTGATGAATCGGACCCGGCCGTCCGCCATCAGCGCCACGCCATGGCCGGGTGGGCGGTGCCGGGGGTGGAGGTACGGGTGGTGGATGCGCACATGAATGCGGTGCCGCGCGATTCCGAGTCGATCGGCGAAGTAGTGGCGCGCGGGGACCATATCATGCTTGGCTATTTCAAGGAGCCGGACGTGACGGCTTCGACGATCGAGAATGGCTGGATCCACACGGGCGACATGGCCTGTTGGGACGAGGAAAGCTACATCCGCATCGTAGACCGCAAGAAGGAGATCATCATCTCCGGCGGCGAGAACATCTCCTCCATAGAAGTGGAAAAGGCGATATTTTCGCACCCGGCCGTGTTTGAATGCGCAGTGGTGGCCGCGCCTGATGAACGATGGGGAGAAGTGCCGGCGGCAATCGTCGTCCTGAAGCCTGGCTCGGCGCTGACCGAAGAGGAGTTGACCACCTACCTCACTGGTATCCTGGGCCGCTTCAAGCTGCCCAAGATCATCGAATTCCGCGAGGAAGCACTGCCCAAGACCGGCACAGGCAAGATCCGCAAGCTGATCCTGAAGGAGAAATTCTGGGCGGGTAAACAGAAGCGGGTACAGGGCTAACCGGCGTGGTATCGGTTTTCCTGCACTGTGCAATCGAGGCGAAGGACGAACTGATCGCCGAACTTTCCGAGAGCGGCACGACAGGCATCGTGGAAGAAGACGGGCCCGGCGGCAGGTGCCGCCTGGAGGCGTATTTCGAAACAGGGGAAGAAGCGCTCGCAGTCAGCGGGCGATTCCCGGAGTTCACGCCGGAAGTAAAACTCCACCAGGAACGCGACTACGTGCGCGAGTTCCAGCAGCAATGGACACCGCTGGCGATTGGCCGCCGTTTCTGGCTGACGCCGCCATGGGATGCGGAGCCGGCGCCGGATGAGCGGATTCGAATCGAGTATCGGGCGGGGATGGCGTGCGGCAGCGGGGCGCATCCCTGTACGCAGCTTTGTCTGGAGGCGCTGGAGGAGTTCGTCGAGCCTGGTGGCTCGCTTCTGGATGTGGGCGTGGGGTCGGGTATTCTTTCGCACGCCGCAAAGCTGCTGGGCGCCGGACTGGTAGTAGGCTGCGACATGGAGCACAACGATGCGGTGATCGCGCATGAACTGGTGAACAACGTCTTCACGGGGTCGCTGCGATCCGTGCGGGATGAGAGCTTCGATGTGGTGGTGGCGAACATCAACGCCGCCGTGGTCGGCCAGCTTTGGACAGAGTTCGAACGGGTAGCGAAGCCGCGGGGCCGCCTGATCTTTTCCGGCTTCCAGACAGACCAGTTGCGGGCGGAATGGGCGCCGGACTGGGTTCGCGCGAAGAACGGGTGGTGCTGCGCTTCGCGCCCGGCCCGCGAATCAGTGGATCGTACTCGTCTCACGATCCCTTAGGGAATCGGCCAGCGCCTTTCTGAGCAGCCCGGGCACATACTTGCCGGGCGGAACCAATCCCGCGGTAAGGAAACTTCCGGCCCAGGGCGCATCGTAGGCGCCAAGGGGATCGGCCACCATCCACTGTCCTCCGGGGAACGACATCAGGGCCGCCACCCAGGCGCCGTTGGCGGTATCCCAGATGCGGGCGGTGCCATCGTCACTGGCGGTGACAATCCAGTTGCCGTCCTCGGAGAAAACGGCGCTGTTGACTTTCTTGGTATGGCCGTTGAGGGTGAAAACGAGTTCGCCCGTATCGAGATTCCACACACGGGCCATTTCGTCGCCGCCGGCGGTGGTAAGGAAGCGGCCATCGGGCGACATGATCGCGGTCCGTCCCTCCTCGATCTGCAGGCGGGCAATCTCCTCATCCTGGAATGTGTCCACGATCACCAGCATGTTGTCCTTGTCGATGCAGGCGCGGCGGTGATCGCGGCTCATGGAGATGGCCGCTCCGATGTTGTTGGGGTAGACCTCGGTTGCGGTCCAGGCCCGCCAGGCGCGGCCGGGGATGGTCCAGGTCTCCGACCCCAGCATATCGAGGGCGAATCTGGCGGGGTGAAAGCGCTGCTCTTCGCGGGCCGTCACCAGATCCCACAGGTAGGCCTGCTCATCGGCATGAAGCAGCACGAGCCGGTCGTCGAGAGAAAACCGCGCGGTGGTCAGGCGCCCGGAGGAGGGATTGGCCGGCTGGGGATGCGCGGGCAGTACGTCATCGGTGAAGAAGCGTATGCCACCCTCGCGCGGCACGTCGCTCCACAGGCTCTGTTCGAGAGCGATGACGGCTTCATCGCGGGCCAGTTCCAGATCGCTGGCGGCAATGAAGGCGAAGACGCGCATCAGATCGCGCAGGTCATCGCCCTGCGGCTCAAAAGACGGGGAAGCCGCCTGCGCGGCAAGTGCCCTGATCCGTTCAGCGGCCACGCCGGATTCGCAATTCAGCGCCTCGCTCAGGACACGGATGACCAGCGCGCGCTCGTCGTCGGCGAATTCGGCCTTGGTTCCGGTGGCGGTTTCGATCCTGGTCATGGCTTCACAAACAGAAAGGCCCCCGAGTGAGATGCACGGGGGCCATGAAAGGACAGGAGGAGAACGAAGGTCAGATCTTGTGTTCCTTGTACGGTACGCGCTTGCGCAGCACGGGATCGTACTTGATTATCTGCAGCTTCTCGGTGGTCTTCTTCGGGTTCTTCGAAGTGGTGTAGAAGTGGCCGGTGCCACCGGTGGAGACGAGTTTGATGAGGACGCGCGCCATCAGGCTTTTTCTCCCCTCTTCTTCATGTCGGCGAGAACTTTATCGATGCCAACCTTGGAAATGGTTCTCATTCCGCGCGCGGAAACCTTCAACGTCACAAACCGGTTCTCGCTGGGCACCCAAAACCGTTTGGTGTGGAGATTGGGTTCAAAGCGGCGCCGCGAATGGTTGTTGGCGTGAGACACCCGGTTGCCCGAGATCGGCTTCTTTCCGGTGACTGCACACACTTTCGCCATAGCAAAATCCTCCAACAAATGAATACCTCGTCAGTATAACAGAATCGGAGGGCTTTGGGGCGGCTCGGGTACAATGAATCGTGCGAATCGCGGCGGGCTTTTACCTTTGCGCGGCCGTATTCGGGACGGCTTGCGGCAACAAATCAGCAATGACGACAACCATACGGGATCCCCACTCTTACGCCAACCCCGGGCAGTTTCGGGTGCGACACGCGGCGCTGGATCTGGAAGTGCGGTTCGGGGAAAAAGTGCTGGCAGGGACGGCGACGCTGTCGTTTGAGCGGGCGCCCGGGGCCACAGGTGCACTGATCCTGGACACCCGCGACCTGAGGATCGAATCGGTGGAATCGGCGGGCGCCGATGGAGCGTGGCGGCCGGCGAAGTTTGAGCTTGGCGGGCGGGACGAAGTGTTGGGCGCGCCGCTCAGCATCACTCTGGGGCCGGAAGACCGGCAGGTGCGAGTGCGGTATCAAACCTCGCCAGGCGCCTCTGGATTGCAGTGGCTGGAAGCGGCGCAGACGGCCGGAAAAAAGCACCCCTTTCTGTTTTCTCAATCGCAGGCGATTCACGCGCGGAGTTGGATTCCGCTGCAGGATTCACCGGGAGTTCGCATCACCTATACGGCGCGGATTCGCACGCCAAAAGAATTGTTGGCG
>JANRLE010000187.1:0-2886 GCA_033762895.1 Bryobacteraceae bacterium
GCACACCCGGGAGCAGTTCGAACAGGAACTGAAGACAGGGAATCAATATCAGCAAAGCCGCGCCCGCGGCATGCTGAAGGCATACGACGAACGGCGTCCTCTGCGGCGGCAAATGTATCCCGTGCAGGCCATCCGGCTGGGAAACGATGTTACCTTTGTCGGTCTGGGGGGCGAGGTGGTGGTGGACTACGGGCTTCAGACAAAGAAGGAGTTCGCCGGCAACGACGTGATTGTGGCCGGCTACACCCACGACGTGATGAGTTACATCCCGACGGTGCGCATCCTGAAGGAGGGCGGCTATGAGCCCGACACCAGCATGATTTACTACGGCATGCCGGGCCCGTATGCGGAAAGCGTGGAGGAACGTGTCTTCACCGCCATCCGCCAGGTGTTGACCCGCACCGGGTTGAAACGGAGAAAGCAATGAGAAGGCGCGATTTTCTCGGCGCATTGGGCGCGCCGCTGGCCGCCCAGTCCAAACAGCCTCCCAATATCCTTTTTTTCCTGTGCGATGACCTGGGCTGGGGGGACCTGGGCTGCTATGGGAACCGGTTTCTTCCCACCCCCAACCTTGACCGTTTCGCCAAACAGGGGACGCAATTTACCCAGTTCTATGTGGCGAACCCGGTCTGCTCACCCAGCCGCACGGCGTTTCTCAGCGGGCACTTTCCCGCGCGGCATCGCATTCACGGCCACCTTGCCGCGGCCGAACTGAACCAGCGCCGCGGCATGCCCAACTGGCTGGATCCCGAAGTCCCCATGCTGCCCCGGATGCTGAAGAGGGCCGGCTACGCCACCGCGCATTTCGGCAAATGGCACCTGGGCAGCGGGCCGGGCGCGCCTGAGCCTTCCGCTTACGGTTTTGATGACTACCGCACGGTGAACGGCAATGGCGCTGCCTTTGACGACAAAGATGAGTCATTCCGTCATCGCTCCACTGAGATGTTTGTGGATGAGACGCTACGCTTTATCGGAAACAACCGCAACCGCCCCTTCTACGCCAATCTCTGGACGCTGCTGCCGCATGCCCTGCTGATCCCCTCCGAGCAGGACATGGAGCCGTTCCGCAAGTATGGGCCGCAAACCCAGCGCTTCCGCGGCGCACGGACGATTTACTACGCCTCGGTGGCGGCAATGGACCGCGCCTTCGGACGGCTGATGTCGAAGCTGGAGGAAATGGGGCTGGCCGAAAACACCATCGTGCTGTTCTCCTCCGACAATGGTCCGGAAGAGATCTTCATCAGCAATGCGGGACACAGCGGCGTCGGCTCGCCCGGCCCTTTCCGCGGGCGCAAACGCAGCCTGTATGAAGGGGGCGTGCGGGTGCCGGGGATTGTGCGATGGCCGGGGCGCGTGCCCGCCCGCGTGGATTCGACAAGCGTCATCGGATCCGTGGACTACCTGCCGTCGATGGCGAAACTGGCTGGCATCGACGCGCCTTCGGGTGACGGCGAGGATCGCAGCGCAGTGCTGCTGGGCAAGCCGGCCCCCCGCACCAGGCCGCTCTATTGGGAGTGGCGTTTCAACATCGCCGGCCATGTTTCCAACATCAGCCCGATGCTGTCGATGCGCGACGGCGACTGGAAGCTGATGATAAGTCCAGACCGCAGCCGCGTGGAACTCTACGACATCCCGCGCGATCCGATGGAGATGCAGAATCGCGCCGCTGAGAAGCCGGACGTGGTGGCGCGCATGTCGCAAAAGCTGCTGGCGTGGCAGAAAACACTGCCCGCCGGACCGGTGGACCCCGGGGCGGGGAACAACCAATATCCCTGGCCGAAGTGAAAAAGAATCCGGCCCGGCGTATAACAAGACTCTTGAGGTGAAACAAAATCATATGAATCGACCTGTGCATTTCGAACTCGGCGTAGTGGACCCTGAACGCGCCGTGAAGTTCTATGAGTCCGCCTTCGGATGGCAGACCCAAAAGTGGGATGGCCCCATGCCGTATTGGATGGTCACTACCGGTCCCGCCGATCAGCCCGGCATCAACGGCGGCATCCTGATCCATCAGGATAAGCAGCCGCGGACGGTGAATACGATTGGCGTGGAGAACGTGGATGACGCGGCGGCGAAGGTGCTGGCGGCCGGCGGGCAAGTGGTGGTGCCGAAGATGGCGATCCCGGGCGTGGGCTGGCTGGCCTATTGCCTGGATACCGAGGGCAACCTGTTTGGCATCCATCATCCGGATCCGGCGGCACAGTAGCACCGGCGGCAAAAGGCCCTCCAGATCGGCCAGCGATTCGAGGGTCCGCAAAGAATCAGAATCGAAATCCGCCGCAGTCTGGATCCTGCTGGCAAGGAGTCTACAGGTCTGTCGCAAACATGACTTGGATCGGGACACTCACCCTACAGAATGCGCATCAGACCTTGCGCTCTTCCAGAACCTGGATTGCCAGTTTCCTGCTCACCGTCGGGAACCTTCCCGTTTTGCACGGGTACGCGGATCCCGCCTTAACGTAGCGCTGGCACTGCATGAGCTACCAGTGCATCTGCGGAGAATTGGAGCCAACCGCGAAGTATTGGGGTCATCCTCTGCAGGTTCAAGTTCTATGTGCGCTCGTACACTGGACAGCGCTGGCGTTGCCCAGTTGCGACCGAAGCTTAGTTACACTCTGGCGGTACATGGAGGTCGTTGTTTCGGACCCATTCCAACACGACTCGCCAGGCAGAACTTGCTGCTGTCGCCTCTGCCAATGAGAGGGAAATGGCCTCGTACTCAGTGACGTTTCTAGTCTCGGAAACCAGGATCATGGCAGCCGCGACATGGCGAGGAATCCGCTCCTGGCGAGACAGTGTAGTAATCCATTGTTTCAGGCCGGTGGATCGATTCGGCCCTCCATCGAATGTTTCTAGCAGCCGCCGAAGGCACCGGCGCCACCTCGC
>JANRLE010000188.1:0-3724 GCA_033762895.1 Bryobacteraceae bacterium
GCGTTTCGCCTACCGCTGATCTCCGGCCGAACGCAGCCATCGCGACTGGCGCTCGGCCGCCGGAAGGTCCGGGGTTGTTTCTGAATACATGCGGAACAGGAACTTTTCCGCTTCTTCTAATACCGAAAAGACCGCCTGGCCGCAGCGCGGCACTTTCCACGAAAAGTACTCCGCCACGTACGTTTGGAAATCTTCCAGCTCGTCCATCGGGTCGATGAAGCTGCGAAAGGACTCATCGGGGCAATACTCTCGCGTATGCATACCACCCATATTCTACTCCCGGCTGACACCGCGGGCGAGCCGCGCCATCGGCTACACAAGCTGCACGGTGGCGTCCAGGAGTTGTGAATCACCCATGGCGGTGCTCACCCGCTCCTCGAGGCGCAGTTCCCGCCGGTCCTCGGACAGTCTCAACCGCCGCTCGAGCGCGAACTCAATGCCGTCAAGCTGCATTCTGGTTCGCTCGATGAGGGTGCCATCGGGATCCTGCGTATTGGACACCTCGGTTTGGTAGCCGTGCCCGGAGTCGGGATCGGAGTAGCCGCCGCCGCCACCGAAGCCAAAAGTGAGTTTCGCCTGGCGTGGCTCCGCCAACCGATCCACCGTGCCTGGCGGAGGCGTGAATTCGAAGACAGCCGGATCGACCGGCGGATTCACCACGAAGTTCGTGAAAGCCGCCGTCACCCCCATCCACTGCATCGGTTCGCCGAACGGATGGCCGCAAGGCATTTGGCAGGCGATGTGGGTGACAAGGTGGGTTTGCGGATCGATCCGGAAGCGCAGCGGGCCGGGCGGCGGGGGCAGATGAGGCGACGGCGCGTATCTGACGCTCAACACGTCCGCTTCCTCCAAGCGCGCATCCTCGACGCGTTCGGCAATTCGCGGGAACAGAAACGTCCCCATCACGCTGGACGGGAATTCGGGATTGAAGAAGCCTTGCGGCGGTTGTTCGCCTTCGATAGGGCTCTTCGTATAGTGCCCGGTTGGGCCGAAGTAGTGATGGAAGTGCGTGCCTGTGAAAACCGTAACGATGGCCATTCTTCCGCGGCCGGCTTCGGTTCTCACCAGGTTCGGCGCCAGGAAGATCGCGCGCGACCGTGATTCGGTCCGTTGCCCCTGATCTTCCATGTCCGAGGTCACTGTGATGTCCACGGTTAGGCTTCGGAGTTCCGAATAACTCCTGGCGGCCAGTCTCAACCGCTCAAGCGCCTGTTGATCCATGAACGCGATTATAGACGCTTCTTCAGCTTCGCCCAGGTGTCCCGCAACTCAACCGTGCGATTGAAGATAAGGCCCCCGGCCTGGGATGACTTATCCGCGCAGAAATACCCCAGGCGCTCAAACTGGTAGCGGTCTCCGGGCTGCGCGCTCTTGAGCGCCGGCTCGGCTTTCCCCCGCACCACTTCGAGCGATTTCGGATTCAGGTTTGCCGTGAAATCCTTGCCCTCCGGCGTCGCGTTTGGATCCTCGGCTGTGAACAGCTTGTCGTAGAGGCGCACCTCCACCTGCGCCGCATCGGCGGCTGATACCCAGTGAATGGTCGACTTCACTTTCCGCGTCTGCTGCCCGCTACGCGTCTCCGGATCGTAGGTGCAGTGTACTTCCGTGATTTCACCGGTGGCGGGGTCCTTCACCACGCCGTGACACCTGATGATGTAGCCATACCGCAGCCGGACTTCGTTTCCCGGATATAGCCGGTAGTAGCCTTTGGGAGGCGTCTCGCAGAAGTCCTCCTGTTCGATCCAGATTTCGCGGCTAAAGGGTACCTGGCGCGTACCGGCGTCCGGGTCCTCAGGGTTGTTGACGGCTTCCAGCATCTCCACCTGGCCGTCAGGATAATTCGTCAGCACCAGCTTCAGCGGACGCAGCACCGCCATCACGCGCAGGGACGTCCGGTTCAGGTCCTCGCGGATGAAGTATTCCAGCTTCTCCAGTTCGGTGACGCCGTTGGTTTTCGACACCCCGAGATCGCGAGCGAAGTTGCGCAGGCCCCGCGGTGAGTAGCCGCGCCGGCGCATCCCGCTGATGGTCGGCATCCGCGGATCATCCCAGCCTTCCACCATACCCTGCTGCACAAGCTGCAGCAGCTTGCGCTTACTGAGCAGCGTGTAAGTCAGATTCAGCCGGTCGAACTCGATCTGCTGCGGATGAAACACGCCAAGCTGATCGAGATACCAGTTATAGAGCGGACGATGATCTTCAAACTCCAGCGTGCAGATGGAGTGCGTGATGCCTTCGATCGAATCGCACTGTCCGTGCGCCCAGTCGTACATGGGATAGATGCACCAGCGATCCCCGGTACGGTGATGCTCGGCGTGCAGGATGCGGTACATCACCGGATCGCGCATGTTCAGATTGGGCGACGCCATGTCGATCTTGGCGCGCAGGGTGCGCGAACCGTCGGGAAACTCGCCGTCCTTCATCCGCGTGAACAGGTCCAGGTTTTCTTCGATGCTGCGGTCCCGGTACGGACTGTTCTTCCCGGCCTCTGTGGGTGTGCCGCGCGTCTCGCGCACCTGGTCGGCGTTCAGATCGCAAACGAAGGCTTTGCCTTGTTTGATCAGCTCCACGGCCCAGTCATAGAGTTGCTGAAAGTAGTCCGACGCGTAGAAAAGGCGATCGCCGAAATCGCCGCCCAGCCATTTCACATCTTCGATGATGGAGTCGACGTACTCCTGCTCCTCCTTGGTGGGATTGGTGTCGTCAAAACGCAGGTTGCACTTGCCGCCGAACTCCTCGGCAAGGCCGAAATTGATCGTGATGCTCTTGGCGTGGCCGATGTGCAGGTAGCCATTCGGTTCAGGCGGAAAGCGCGTGTGAACGCGTCCGCCGTGTTTGCCGCTGGCGTTGTCGGCAAGGATGATGTCGCGGATGAAATTGGAAGCAGAAGGGGAATTGGCGTCGGTCATCGAAGAAGTCCTAAAGCAAAATCGAGGCGCGTTACCACGGTGTCCCGTCCCAGCACCTCGAGCGTTTCAAACAGCGGCGGCGCGTTCTTGCGTCCGCACACGGCGACGCGGACCGGCTGGAACATCTGTCCCGTCTTCAGTCCGATGTCAGCGGCGGCGGCGCGTAACGTCGCATCGATCGTCGCGTGATCGAAGGCGGAAAGCGCGGACAGCACTTCCCTGGACTTGCCGAGAGCCTTTGCCGCCATCGCCGCATCGCCTTTTTGGGGGATCAACTCGGCGGGGTCATAGGCCCGTGGCTCGTTGAAGAAGAAATCGGCGGCGGCGCCCACATCGCCCAACAAGCGGATCCGCTCCCGGATCAGTGGGGCGATGGCCCGCAGTTTCTCCCGCGTGACATTGGCTAAGCCGGCCTGTTCGGCGTAGGGCAGCAATCGTCCGGCGAGATCATCGGCGTCGAGCGCGCGCAGATGCTCGGCGTTGAGCCAGACCGCCTTTGGGTCGAACGGGTCTTCGTCAGTGAAGTTGATGGTCGCGTTGGCGCGGTTGATGCCTTCCACCGTGAACAGTTCAACCAGTTCTTCGCGCGACAACTTCTCCCGGTCGTTTTTCGGCGACCACCCTAGCAGGGAAAGAAAATTGACAAACGCGTGCGGCAGAAATCCGGCGTCGCGATAGGTGGTGACGCTCACCACGGGACCATGAACGCGCTTGGAAAGTTTTGCCCCGTCCGGCGCCATGAGCAGCGGCAGGTGGGCCGTCCTGGGCGGCTCGACTCCCAGCGCCTCGAAGATCAGCACGTGTTTGAACGTGTT
>JANRLE010000189.1:0-6861 GCA_033762895.1 Bryobacteraceae bacterium
CAACTGTGGAAACCCAAGCTGCGTGAAGTCATAACCGGCGCTTCGTGGATTTGTGTTGATTACCCGGCGCGTGGAACTGAGCCGGAACTGGCCGATCACATTCGGACGGAAGGTGACCGTGTCGCTCAACACGCCGTACAGCGAGTCGCTTCCGATGCTGCCCTGCTCGCCGTTTACGCCCTCTCCGGGAAACGCCACGTTGATGCCGGGAGTGAATTGTTCATTGCCCTGCACGCCGGCCGTGAAGAATAAACGATGCTTCGATCCCAGGTTGTGATCCAGGCGAAGGAAGAACTTGTTGGTGTCATTGCGGCGCGAATTGTTGAGCACGAAATTCTGCACAATGGATTCGCGATTGGGCAGCGGAATCAGCTTCAGCACGTTCTGCGAAATCGGCTCAAACCGGCTCTGGGGAATGAGGTTGCCCGGAAACACGGTGCGCGTGAACTGGCCGGGGCGCGCCGGGTCGGCCATGGTGGAATTGGGATCGAAGATCAGGATCCGCTGGCCGTTGTTGGTCACGGTGCGGGAGAAATCGCCGCTGCGTTCGGCCGCCGTGGGTACGGTCACCAGGATGTTGTCGGGCGAGCGCTGCGGCACCTGTTCCCAGTTAAAGAAGAAAAAGGTCTTACTCCTGCCATCGTAGAGTTTTGGAATCCGCACCGGCCCGCCGATGGCGGCGCCATATTCGTTGCGCCGGAAAGAGTTGCGCCTCAGCCCGACGCGGTTGCTGGTCCAGGTGTTGGCATTCAGCTTGTCATTGCGAAGGAATTCATAGAAGGCGCCGTGCCACTCATTGGTGCCGGAGCGCGTGGCCACGGTCAGCACCCCGCCGCCGGAGCGCCCGAACTCGGCCGAATATCCGTTGGTGTAAACCTTAAACTCCGCCACCGTTTCCAGAGGCGGCGTGTAGGCGATGTCGTTGGTGGTGCTGTTTCGTGTCTCAGCGCCATCCAGCAGAATCTCACTGGTGTTGGATCGTCCGCCGTTGATGATCGGTCCGGCCCCGCCGCCCCCTTTCGGCATCACGCCGGGAGCCAGCAACACCAGGCTATAGGGATTGCGGCCGAGCAGCGGGAGTTCCACGATCTGCTTCTGGCTGATCGTATTGCCCAGCGCCACCGATTCCTGCTCAAGCTGGACCGCCGTCGCGCTGACCGTGATTTCCTGCTGCACGCTGCCCGTCTTCAGCGACACGTTGACGGTAGCCGTGAGACCCACCGTCAGCCGGATATTCGAGACCCGGGCGCGTTCAAAACCCTGCTTCTCAACGGTGAGTTCATAGTCGCCAGCCGTGAGGAACGGAATGCGGTAGGTGCCGGTCTCGTTCGATTGAGTGGACGCCGGCACCTTGGTGCGCGTGTTCGTCATCGTCACCAGGGCGTTGGGTACCGTGGCGCCGGAGGCATCCGATACGGTTCCTGTGATGTTGGCCTGTTCGATCTGGGCGAAGACCGGAACGGCGGCGAGACATGCTGCCAGCAAAAGACGCATGTTCTTCGTGTATCACACTTGGCCGGCCCGCCGATACCCGGCTATTCAATGATGGAAGCATACACCAGGGCGGAGAACCGTTCGCGCAGCTTCAGCGGGTTGGGCGTGAGCTGCACCATCAGCACCCCCACCAGGTCTTCGGTTGGATCGATCCAGAAGAGGGTGCCCTGTGAGCCGCCCCAGTAGTAGGCGCCTTTTGAGTAGGGAAGTCCCGAAGCACCGGGATCTTCCACCACGGCAAGGCCCAGGCCGAAACGCGTTCCCGGAGTGCGAAACGATTTCAGATCGCCGATATGGTTGCGCGCCATCCACGACACGGTTCTCGGGCCCAACAGCCGCTTGCCTTCGAAGACGCCGCCGTTCAGCAGCATTTGGGAGAAGCGCCAATAGTCGGCCGCGGTGGAGTAAAGGCCGCTGGCGCCGCCGATGTAGGTTCTGGCGCGGGCCGCGGCCGGAGGCACACGTGACAGCGACTGCGGGTCATCCTCTTTGTTCACGACGAGAATCGCCCGCCGGTTGTCCTTGCTTTCGGGCGGCCAGTAATGCGTTTCGTTCATTTCGAGCGGCGTGAGAATCCGTTCCTGAACGAAGCGGTCCAGCGCCAGGCCGGATACCTTTTCCACCAGATAGCCGAGCACATCGTGCGAATCCCCATAAAGATACGTGGATCCGGGCTGATAGCGCAGCGGCAGTTTTGCGAAGGTGCGCATGTGGCCGGCGAGCGTGGGAGCGCTGAACTTTTCCGCGCGGCTGCGAGGGTCAAACACGCCGGAGGTGTGCGTGAACAGATGCTGCACCGTGATCGGCCGGGCAGGCTCGTAGGCGCCGGGCCTCACCTCCACCCGCGCGTCCTTGAACTCCGGCAGGTAGTTCGCGATGGGATCGTTCAGCGTGATGCGACCTTCTTCGAGCAGCATCAGCGCCGCCGCCACGGTGATGGGCTTGGTCATCGACGCCAGGTCGAACAACGCGTCCGCCGGCATCGGGTCAGGGTTGCGCATGCCCCGCGTTCCCACCGCCTGATGATGCACCACCTTGCCGTGGCGCGCCACCAGCGAAACGAACCCGGCGGCTTCCTTGCGCCGCACCAGCTCGTTCAGCCACGTTCCGATACGTTCCAGGCGCTGGGAAGACATCCCGGCCGATTCCGGTTTCTCCACCTTCACATCACCGGCGTAGGCGGCCAGACAAAGCAACAATGGCAGGCAGCGGTGCATTATGGTGAGTATAAGATGAAACAGACCAGGCGCACTTTTCTGGCCAGCGCAGCGGCTCTTCCCGCGGCGATGCAGACTTCAAAGCCCAACATTCTCTTTCTGATGGCGGACCAGCACCGCGCCGATTGCGTCGGGGTGGACGGCAATGCGGTGATCCAGACGCCGAACCTCGATCGCATCGCCAATGAAGGCATCCGCTTTCGCCACGCCTACTCCTCCACTCCCACCTGCACGCCGGCGCGCGCGGCGCTGCTCACCGGTTTGTCGCCATGGCATCACGGCCTGTTGGGCACCGGGCCTGTAGGACGCAAGTATGCCTTTACGCTGCCCCAGGCACTGCGCGATTCCGGCTATTACACGCAGGTGATCGGCAAGTGCCACTATGCGCCGCAGCGCAATCTGCACGGCTTCCATCACGGCATTCTGGATGAATCCGGGCGCGTGGGCTCTGTGGATTTCCGCTCCGACTACCGCGCCTGGTTCTATACGCAGGCCCCCAATCTCGATCCCGACGCCACCGGCGTGGGCTTTAATGACTACAAGGGCAAGGCCTATGTGCTGCCCGAGCGGCTTCATCCCACCGCATGGACCGCCGATGTGGCGGTGAACTTTCTCAAGACCTATCAGCGTCCGGAGCCGTTCTTTCTCAAAGTGTCCTTTGCCCGTCCGCATAGCCCCTACGATCCGCCGGAGCGGTGGATGCGGCGTTATGGCGAAACGAACCTGCCGGCGGCGAAAGTTGGCAAGTGGGTGCCCGAAGAATATGCCCGCCGGAGTTGGGACCGTGACGACATCTGGCACGGAGACATGGGTCCGGCGGAAACACGCACGGCGCGGCAGGCCTACTACGGTTCGGTCAGCTTCATCGACGAGCACATCGGCCGCATACTGGAAGCGCTGGAACAACGCGGTCAACTGGAAAACACGCTCATTCTCTACACCTCCGACCACGGCGACATGACGGGCGATCATCATCTCTGGCGCAAGTCCTACGCCTACGAAGCGTCGGCGCGGATTCCGATGCTGATGCGTTGGCCCAAAGGACTGGTATCGGCCGGGCGCGGGATGGTGAGCGACAAACCGGTGGAGATCCGCGATATCGCCGCCACCTGCCTGGACGCCGCCGGCGCCACCACCGCGCACAAACTGGACGGACTCAGCATGCTCAACGCCGCCCGCGGGCGTGGCGAGTGGCGCCAGTTCATCGATCTGGAGCACGATGTCTGCTACGACATCACCAATCATTGGAACGCGCTCACCGACGGCAGAACCAAGTACATTTTCCACGCCCGCAGCGGTCAGGAGCAGTTGTTCGATGTTGGCAGCGATCCGCGCGAGCTCGCCGATCTGGCCGGTGATCGTCAGCACGAGGCGGCGCTGCGGCTTTGGCGCAACCGCATGATCGCTCATTTTGAAGAGCGCGGCGAGGCGTTCGTCAGGAACGGACGTCTTGCGCTGCGCCCCGAACGGCTGGGATTCTCGCCGCTCTATCCAAGGAACACCGCATGAGACGACGCACCTTTCTTTCTTCCACCGCGGCAGTCGCCGCCACCGCGCAGGCGCTGCCCAAGGGCACACGCACCTGGATCGGCCCGCAGTATTTCGCCAATCGCTACCAGGACTGGCGGCTGCACGACGGCCGTATCGAGTGTCTGGCGGCCGGCGCCGGCGATGAACTCCGCGCCGTTGCCCTGCTGACTCGGGAGGTGAGGCCGGGGCCCTCCACCGCCACCATCAAGGTGCGCACGGGCACGATCGAGGATGCCGGAGGCGGAGGATTCTCGGGATTCCTCATCGGCGCGGGAGCGGGTGAACTCGATTGGCGCGCGGCGGCCCTGGTCCACCGGTCTTCGGGAACCAACGGCGGCATCTTATGCGTGCTCGAATCGGATGGCAAGCTCGGATTCCGGGATCATACGTCGGAAGACAAGCCGCTGGAATTCGCGCCGCTTTCCTCACGGGCCAGCGGGCAGTTGCCCGCGCGCAAACCCGGCGAAGACATTGAGCTGAAGCTCGACATTGCGCCTCAAGGGACGGGAAAGTTCAAGCTTACGCTTTCGGCCGGAGCCGCATCGGCGGTTCTCGAAAACGTGGCCGAAAAGCGGATTCTCGGCGGAATTTCGCTGGTTTCCTCGCCCATGCCGGGCAAAGCCGGCGCGCGATACTGGTTTCAGGACGTTTCCGTCACGGGAACCAAAATCGCCGAACACTCTGACCGCACGTTCGGCCCCATCTTCGGCACCATGTTCTCCCTGAACGGCAAGGTGATGAAACTGACCGCGCAGATGGCGCCCATCGGCGATAGCGATCCGCGCAAGGTGCGGCTGGACTACCGCGTCCCCGGCAACCCGTGGCGCACAGGCCCCGAGGCCGTGATCGACAGCGCAGGCTACATCGCCCGCTTCCGTCTGGACAATTGGGATTCCACCAAGGACTGGCAATACCGCGTGGTGTACGGCGATCACGTCTACGACGGCCATATCCCGGCTGACCCCGGCGCCGAACGGCCGCTGCGCATCGCCTTCTATAGCTGCGTGATGACGGCATGGCGCACCATCGATTCGGGCGTCTTTAAACCCACCATTCCCGGCGAGCGTTTTCTTCCCCGCTACACGCACGATGCGATCTACTTCCCTCATTCGGAAGTGATTCGCAACTCAGTCAAACATCAGCCCGACTTAGTCGCTTTCCTCGGCGACCAGATCTACGAAGGCAATCCCACGCGCAAGGATCAGGCCGAAAATCCATGGCTGGACTATCTCTACAAGTGGTCATTCTGGGTGTGGGCCTTCCGCGATCTTACCCGGCACATACCGTCCATCGTGCTGGCCGATGACCACGACGTCTACCAGGGCAACGTGTGGGGGCACGGGGGCCGGCGCGCCCCGAATCGTGTCCAGGAAGCGGGCGGCTACACGTGTTCACCCGCCTTCGTCAATATCGTGCAGAACACGCAGTGCAGCCATAACCCCGATCCCCACGACCCTTCGCCCGCCGGAGAGGGCATCGGAGTCTACTACGGGTCCTTCCGTTACGGCGGTGTCGAATTCGCCCTCATCGAAGACCGCAAGTTCAAACACGGACCACGGGATAAATCCGGCGCCGAACCGCAGATGCTGGGCGCGCGCCAGGAGGCGTTTCTGAAGGAATGGGCGGCGAAAGTCAAATCTTCTCCCGCCCGCATTGCCTTCAGCCAGACGGTATTTGCCTGCGTGCAGACTTCGCCCCAAGGCAAACCGCTGTCGGACTCGGATTCGAATGGCTGGCCGAAGGCGAAGCGGGACACGGCGGTACGGTTATTGAAGGAGGCGGGCGCGCTCTTGCTGGCCGGCGATCAGCATCTGGCTTCAGTGGTGCGCCACGATATCGACGGTCCGGTGCAGTTTGCGGGCCCCGGCGGCGGCACCAGCTTTCAGCGCTGGTTTGAACCGGGCGTCGCCTTGCCCACGGATTTCACCGATGGATTTGGGAACCGCTTCCGCGTGCTTGCGGTGGCGAACCCCAAGGTTTCCTTCGCCACCTACCGGAAACACAAGCCCCCGCGCGGACAGGCTCTGGGCGACCGTAGCCTCAAGAGCGAAGGTTACGGAATCGTGATCGTGGATCATGCTGCGAAGACCTACTCGCTGCAATGCTGGCCGTGGAACGAGGACCCTGCCCGGCCGGGTGCGAAACAGTTTGAGGGGTGGCCGATTCTGGTGCGCTTCGATGAGGTCTGAGTTCCTGGTGGTATTCTGGAGTCGTGGCGCTGGCCAATCAAGTGACGATGCCTCTTACCGCGGGGCAACGCCTGTCCAGAGATGAGTTTCTCCGCCGCTGGGAAGCCATGCCGGACTTTAAGTTTGCCGAACTCATCGGAGGTATCGTCTACTTGCCATCCCCGGTCGGCCTTCCGCATTCGAGATTAACCACCAAAACGGCTACGCTGCTGTCGTGCTACGCGGCCGCCACCAAGGGCTGTGATGCTGCCTGCGACGCTACCTGGTACCTGCTGGACGATGCGCCGCAACCGGACGTCGCGTTGTTTGTCCTGCCGGAGTATGGCGGCCGCTGCCATTACGTCGATAACTACATCGGTGGTCCGCCGGAACTGGTGGTTGAAGTATCGGCATCCACCAAGGCTGTCGATTTTGGACCGAAGCTGAGGCTG
>JANRLE010000190.1:0-12901 GCA_033762895.1 Bryobacteraceae bacterium
GGCGAGGCCGCCAAACATCGTCCTGATCGTGACGGACGACCAGGGCTGGTGGGATCTGGGCTGCCACGGCAATCGCGACATTGAAACGCCGGTGATGGACAAGCTGGCGGCTGAGAGCGTGGAGTTTACGCGCTTCTATGCGTCGCCGGTGTGCGCTCCCACGCGGGCGGCGCTGCTTACCGGCCGCTACTATCTGCGCACGGGAGTCTACAACACGCGCTTTGGCGGAGACACCATGGGGGCCGCTGAAACCACGCTGGCCGAGGTGCTGAAGCGGCGCGGCTACCAGACGGCGATCACCGGAAAATGGCATCTTGGGCAATACCGGGCCAACGATCCGGTGTCGCAGGGATTCGCTCACGCGCTGTGGCAGTCCCACGGGCACATTGAAAGATACTTTCATCCCGATCAACTGCGGTTCAACCGGCGCCCCATTGAGGCGCGTGGCCACGTGACCACGGTCCTTACTGAAAGCGCCGCCTCCTTTATCGACGCGGCCGGTGGCAAGCCGTTTTTCCTTTACCTGCCCTACAATGTTCCGCATGAACCCACTTACGTGGAGGACGAGTATACGGCGAAGTATCTGAAGAAAGGGCTGCCGCTGCGGGAAGCGCAGATCTATGGCATGATCACGCATTGCGACGAGCAGATCGGGCGTCTGCTGCGCCACATCGACCAGCGCGGCCTGCGTGAGAATACCGTGGTGCTGTTCATGACCGATAACGGCGGCATCACCCGGCACTACACGGCCGGCCTGCGCGGGGCAAAGGCGTCCACCTACGAAGGAGGCGTGCGGGTGCCGCTGTTTGTGCGATGGCCAGGCAGATTCCCTGCCGGGGCGAAGATTGAGTCGATGGCGGCCGACATCGACATCCTGCCGACGTTGTGCGGGATTGCGGGCGCCGGCGTTCCTTCCGGCGTGGATGGCAAGAGCCTGCTGCCGCTGCTTCGTGAGGGAAAGGGCGATTCTCCGCACCAGTATCTCTACCACATCTGGGATCGCCACCAGCCGAGCCTGAAGAGCCGCTGGGCCATCAGGGATCAACGTTACAAGCTGGTCTTGGATGAACTCTATGATCTTAGGAATGATCCGGGCGAGAAACACAACATCGCGGCGGAACAGCCGGACATCGTGAACCGGCTGCGCACGGAATTCACACGCTGGTTTCAGGATGTGACGGCGGGGCGGAAGTTTGAGCCGCCGCCTATCGAAGTGGGCCACGCCGGGGAGAATCCGGTGGAGATTCAGGCAAGCTGGGCGCGGCTGGATGGAACGCACACCACGTGGCGGTCACCCGGGGGGCGCCAGTCGTCAGGTCCGGACCCGCTTGGCCGGCCCGCCCCTGAGGCGACGATCAACTACTCATTCGCGGGCTACGATTGGGACACCATCGATGGCTGGAAGAAGCCTGGCGACCGCGCGATGTGGCGGCTGGATGTGGTGCAGGCGGGCACCTATGAGGTTACGGCGAGTTATGGATGTCCGCCGGCGGAGGCCGGCGGGCGCGTCCGCTTTACCATTGGAGACGCCGCGCTGGAGGCGATCGTGAAGGCGACGGGCGGGCGCAATGTGTTTGACAGGTTCGTGATCGGCCGGCTGAAACTGGCCAAAGGCGCGGCGTGGCTTTCGGCGGAAGTGGCCGCCGCCGGTCCCGGGGAACTGATGGGGCTGAATCGAATCTGGCTGCGGCGCTTAGGTCCGTGAGGGGAAGTCTAGCGCGGGAATTTCACGGTGGAATCGGTGGTGGTGATGGTCGATTCGGCGCCGAACTTCTGGTACTTACGGAATTCGATTTCGTTCTTGCTGCAGCGGTTCTCAACGCTCATGCAGGCGAGGTTCGCGGCCCGTACCGGCAGCACGTAGATCACGTCCTCGATGTTCACGGGGCCGTAGTCGAGGGTGGCTTCGGCATGGCTGATGGGGAAGGCGGGATCTAGACTGAGCGCCTCCATCTCGATACGCATGATCATGAGGCCGGCGGGATCGATCCATATCTTCCCGCGGTAGCGGGGGTAAGTCTGTTGTCCGGAGTATTCCAGACGCCAGCGGGAGCGCTCCTTCGCCACGGTGTAGTGAAAGACCTCGGTATCCACCGTGCCCAACGTTTCCCTGCCGGCGGGGGTGAATTCAGCGGTGGAAATAAGGCTCCACATGATGCGGCCGTATTCGCCTGCCGAGAACATCCCCGTCTTCTTCGTTTCGTCCCAATTTACAGGTTTACGGTTGCGCCTGACGTTGCGATAGTCTTCCTTGCCGTCCACCAGGATGACCTCGGCGGTGATGGTGTCTTCCAGGCGCCACTTATCGTTGTTCTCACGTTTGCGGCCTTCCAGGCGGCGAATCACCTGTTCGCAGACAAAGTTGGGGAGTCCGCGCGAGTATTCGTCCGCCTTCAGGCGCACACGATCAATGAGGGCCGCCGGAGCGGCCGGATGTTCCAGGCAACGCGCCGTGTGGCCGGCGCCAGCCTTACCCCTGCGCAGCGGCGGGGGCCCGCCATCGGAATCAGCATCCACGCACGGCGGCTGGGTCTGAGCCCAAACAGGCGCCCAGCAAAACGCAAACGCGCAGAAAAACTTCATAACTCCCGTCGACGTTACGGCAGCGCAAATGCCACGTATGATCCGCCCGAGGGTCTGCCCGACTTTCCGCCACCGCAGGCGATCACCACATACTGCTTGCCGTTTACTTCATACACCGCCGGGGTTGCATTGCCCGAAACAGGCAAAGTGGTCTCCCACAGCAGCTTGCCTGTTATCTTATCAAAAGCGCGGAACTTGCGGTCGTGGTTGGTGGCGCCGATGAATAATAAGCCGCCGGCGGTCACCACGGGTCCGCCATAATTCTCAGTGCCGGTGTTGCGCATTCCTTTCGCGGCAAGTTCGGGAAACTCGCCAAAAGGAATCTGCCACTTAATCTCCCCGGCGTCAAGATCGATGGCGTTGAGGGTGCCCCACGGCGGCTCGATCGCGGGATAGCCTTCCGGATCCAGAAACCGGTTGTAACCATCGTGGGTATATTGCAGGCGGTTGACGAAGCCGGAGGCGTTGGCGGCGGTATCCTTGCCGGTGAGGATGTAGCGTGAAATCGCCTGCAGGGCGGGGCGTCCGAGGTGAGCAAAGGATGGCATGCGGCCCGCGCCGGTGCGGGCGAGACTGGTCATCTCGGGCTCGCGCATCTTCCTGCCGATGTCAGTCAGTCCGGGAAACTCGGGCGGCGAACCCTTCATGTCGGCCTTGTGGCAACTGGCGCAATTCTGTTCGTAAAGAGCCTTGGCGCTGCTGGCGGTGCCGGGAATCGGCCGGGGCACCAGGCGCAGAATCCACGCCATCTCGTTGGCATTGACGTAGAAGAGTCCGGTTTCGGGATCAAAGGCCTGCCCGCCCCATTCCCCGCCGCCGTCAAAGCCGGGAAAGATGATGGTGCCCTCGCGGCTGGGCGGAACAAACTGGCCGTTGCTGCGCACCTTGCGAAACTCTTCCAGCGCCCATTTGTGCGCTTCCGGCGTGCGTTTGGTGAGCATCTCCGCGGTGAGCACCTGGCGGGAAAACGGGGGCGGCTTCAGGGGCAGCGGCTGCATTTTCGCTGCCTGCTCCCCTTCCACATCGGACGGGGGGGCGGCCCGCTCTTCCACCGGAAACAGCGGCTTGCCGGTGACGCGATCGAAGACATAAACATGGCCGGATTTCGTAACCTGTGCCACCGCGTCCACGAACTTACCGCCGCGCAGCAGGCGCACGAGGCTGGGCGGGGCCGGATGATCGCGATCCCACATGTCATGGCGGACGGTCTGGAAATGCCAGACGCGTTCGCCGGTGTCCGCCTTCAGCGCCAGCATGGTGTTGGCGAAGAGATTGTCGCCGTGGCGGTCCGCGCCATAGAAATCCGAGGCAGCCGAGCCGGTGGGCGCAAACACCAGGCCGCGGGCATGATCCACGGCCATGCCAGCCCAGTTGTTGGCGCCTCCGGTGTGTTTCCAGGCGTCGGCGGGCCAGGTTTCGTAACCAAACTCGCCGGGACGGGGAATGGTGTGGAAGGTCCAGCGAATCTTGCCCGTGCGCACATCGAAGGCGCGAATATCGCCGGGCGCGGCGGGCAGATCCTCACCCACCACAGTAGGGAGGATCAGCAGGTCCTTGTAGATGACGCCGGGGGTGCGGGAGGTGACGTTGAGCGCCTGTGGATCGCGGCCCAGCCCTTCCCGCATGTCGACGCGTCCGTTGGTTCCGAAGGACTCGATCAGTTTGCCGGTCCGCGCGTCCAGCGCGAACAGATTGAAACCATAAGTGGAAAAGATACGTTCGCCGCCCGAGTCCGCCCAGTAAGTGACGCCGCGGCTGCGGCCGGGCTGGGGCTTGCCCTCGCTGGGATCGAAGGCCCACTTCAGTTTGCCGGTGGCGGCGTCAAGCGCGATGACGCGCATCTTTGGCGATGTGGCGTATAGGACGCCGTTGACGATGATCGGATTGACCTGCATCTCCGATCCTTTGAAGGCGTCGCCGGTGTCGTAGGTCCAGGCCACCTGGAGTCTGTTCACATTCTGGCGGTTGATCTGCTTGAGCGTGGAGTAGCGGATGTTGTCCGGACCGCCGTAGACGGTCCAGTGGTCGTAGCCCTTCTTAGGGACGGACCGCTTCTCGGCCCACGCGGCGGTGACACACAACAGTAGGAAGACGATACGGATGGCTGACATTTCCTCCTGATTCTATCGTGGCTGGAAGCGGAGGACGCGGCCGGGCCGGGCGCCGGCAACCGGATGACCTTCAGCGGTGACGGCGGCCGAGTGGGTGCCATCGGACTCGATGTAGCCAAGGATGCGGCCGGTGCGGCGGTGGATCTTCATCAGCCAGCCGTCCTTTCCGTTGGGCGATGTGCGGGGCTGTGTGCCGATCCACAAATCGTCTCCGCCGGTGTAAGTGATGGAGAAAGTCTTGCCGAGATGGCCCCACTCGCCCAGATACTTTCCGTTGAGATCGAAGCGCTGGATGCGGCCGTTCTCACGGTCGGCGACATACAGCGTACCCTCGGGGTCCACGGTGATGCCATGGGGGAGGTGGAACTGGCCGGGGCCTGTTCCAGGGCCGCCCCATTCGCGCAGACGCCTTCCTTCGGCGTTGTATTCCAGGATGCGGGCGTTGCCGTAGCCGTCGGCGATGTAGAGATGGCCGTTGGGCGCAAAGCA
Source organism: Bryobacteraceae bacterium (assembly GCA_033762895.1). Taxonomy (GTDB): domain Bacteria; phylum Acidobacteriota; class Terriglobia; order Bryobacterales; family Bryobacteraceae; genus CADEFT01. The sequence goes on from JANRLE010000190.1 coordinate 5,184, forward strand.
GATGTCGGTAGTGCCTGTGAATTGGGTGTTGGGTTTCACGGGCTGTCCGCCGACGCTGATCTCCAGCAGTTTCCGCCCTTCGGGGGTGTGCTTGTAGACCATGCTGCTGGCGGCGTCGACGGTCCAGATGTTGCCCGCCGGATCGATGCGGATGCTGTGCGGGATCTTGTAGAGGCCCTTGCCCCAGGAGCGGATGATCTTACCCTGGCGGTTGACGGCGATGACCGGGTCGGCTTTGTCGCCGCGCTGGAACAGCCACAGGAGCCCGGCCTTGTCGACGGCGATGGAAGATGGGTAGTCGAGCGCAAAGCCCGGCGCCGGGGGGCGGACGTTCAGTTCGGTCTGTTGGAGCGCCAGGCGCGGGGAGGCGCGGACCAACTCCTTCAGCTTCGCGGTTTGCGCCGCCAGAGCGGGATCGTCGGCGGCATGAAGCCGCAGCAGAAAAAGGAGCGCGCATTGGATGAAGATCACAATGCGCGCAGTATACACCAAGGCCCGTTATTGCGCTCGGGCGTTGAAGATGGCCTGCACTTCGCTGGCGGAAATGGCGCGGTTGTAGATACGCGCGTCGTCCACTCTGCCATCAAATAGCAGATCGGCATTGTCGGTGATCGTGTTGTTCTGATTCCCCGCGATGATCAGCGGCTTGCTTTCGTTGAGAATGCTGCCGGACTGGGCGCGCGTGGCGACAAGGACGCCGTCAACATACACGCGGATGGTGCCGCCGTCATAGGTGGCGGCCAGGTGAACCCACTGGCCGAGGGGCGCCGTGGGACCCAGCGCCTCGCGCTCTCCGTTGGCGGTGGTAACTCTCATGGAATAGCGGTTGTTATTGAGGCCCAGGAAGAACTGGTTGTTCGTGCCGCTGCCACGCTGGCGGGTGATGACGCCGATGTAGCCGGACTGCGAAAAGTCCCGGTTGATCCACGCTGCCACGGTGAAGGTGCTGTTGATGGCGTTGAGGGCGCTGTAGGAATTGATCCGCAGATGGGAGATGCTGTCGCCGTAGAACTTCATGGACGTGCCCGCCAGTCCGGGCGCCCAGTTGCAGAACAGAAGCCGGCCGGTGTTGTTGAGGCCGGAAGAGTCGAAGGCGAACGGCCCCACGCCCTCATCGAACTTCCATCTGCCGATCAGTCCGGTGGTGACAGGAGGCGGAGGCGGCGTCCCGGCCACGGTGATGGTGGCAACGGCGGATGCGGCGCCGGCGCCCAGGTTGTCGAACGCCCTGGCGGAGAGTTGATACGATCCGGCCGCAACGTTCGTCCAGGTGAATTGATAGGGCGCGGAGGTGTCTTCGCCGATCTTGGTGGAGCCGTTGTAGAATTCCACGCGCGCGATGGATCCATCGGGGTCGGAGGCACTTGCCGAGAGAGGAACAGTGGCCGGGGCATTGTAAGTGGCGCCGTTCGATGGACTGGTGAGGCTGACCGTAGGCGCCTGGTTGGTGGGCGGCGCCACCGAGTTATAGATGGCCAGGATTTCGGCGCCGGAAAGGGCCCTCTGGTAGAGGCGCAGTTCATCGACCCGGCCGTTAAAAAGCAGGTCGGGGCTGGCGTCATTCTGATTCGCCGCCACCAGCAGGGGATTGTTGTCCACACGCAGCACGCCGGTTTTGGGACGCGACGCCACTTCCACGCCATTGGCGTATAGCCGGAGCGTCACGCCGTCGTAGGTGCCCGCCAGGTGGACCCATTGCTGGAGCGGGGCAATGGCTGGCGCCGCTAGATTCTGATCTCCGGTAATGGTGGTGTTGATGCCGAAGGCGGGGCGTCCGTCGAGGAAGCTCAAATACCACTGGTTGTCGCGTCCCGTGCCCAGTTGCCGGGAGGCGACGGTGGACCAGCTCGGACGGTTGGTGTGCTTGTAGGCCCAGGCGGCCACGGTGATTTGCGCGCTGGGCGAATTGAGCGATGCGGAACCATTGATGCGCGCGTGCGGCAGTCCGCTGCCGCCATTAAAATTGGCGGCGGCGCCGGCACGGCCTTGGGACCAGGCGGCGTTGATGAGCGTGGCGGTGTTGTTATTGCCGGAGGAATCGGCGGCCGATGTGCCTCCGCCCTCGTCGAACTTCCAGTGTCCGACAAGATCGCCGCCGCTACCGCCGCACTGGCTGCTGTCGAAGTTCGCGGTGAGTGTGGCCGCGTTGGCGCCGATCAGCAGGCGCCGTGAGGGCGTGGTGTTGCCGTCCGACCAGGAGGTGAAGCGGATACAGGTCTGTTGCGGCGTGGGCGCGGAGATGTCCACCTGGGAGTTGACCATGGCGTTGACGCTGAATGGCGCCGTTCGCGCGACGCCGTCCCACACAATCTGCAGGCCTTGGGGCGAGGTGTTGAAGGTGTAGGGAACCAGGCGTGCCCGCACGTCGCGGCACACCTCGGCGCTGAGTCCGCTGGAATCAGTGACGCGCGCACACAGGATGATGTAGGTGTTCTGGCCGTGGTCGGGGAAGATGAAACTGCCCGATGCGGCCGCGCCCGGCAGCACGATGACATCGATGTGCTGGTGGTCGTTGTGGCTCAGCGTAGCCGTCCAGCGGATGGAGTTCGAAAGCGAACCGTCCTGGGCGTCGCTGGCGCTGCCGCTGAAGTCGATACGGTCACCCACGGCGAAGGTGGCGCCCACGGCTGGCGTGTTCATCGTGATGGTGGGTGGGGAACCAACCTGCACGGTCAGTTGAGCGGAACTGGTCTGGCCGGAGGAGTCAGTCACGGTGAGGCGGGCAGTGTAGGATCCGGAGGTGTTGTAAGTGAAGCTGGGGTTGGGCTGTGTGGAGGTGGCGCCCGAGACGCCGAAGTCCCAGGAGTAAGTGAGAGTCTGGTTGTCGGGGTCGGTGGATCCGCGTCCGTCGAAGTTCACCAGCAGGGGTGCGGCGCCGGAGAGCGGAGTGGCGGTGATCCGGGCGGTGGGCGCGCCTCCCCCCGAGTATCGAATGCGGTATACGGTGCCGCTTCCGTCGCCGTAACCGATGTAGTAGAGATCGCCGTTGGGGCCGGTGGTGAGGTTCACCAGGGCGGCGATCGTTCCAAAGCTGGTGACAGAAATGATGTTGCCGGCCGCGTCCAGCTTCGCCGCTTTTACGATCTCGGTATTGAAGTCGCCATAGAAGAGGGCGTTGCGGTATGTCTCCGGATAGGTTGAGCCGGTATAGACGGCGCCCACGATCACCGCGGCTCCCACGCCGTCATGCGTATACGCCAGCCTGGCCGGTTCCACGGCGCCCGCGCCCTGCGCGTACAATGCCTGGCAGCGTACGGTGGTGGCGGGGTGAGAGGCATAGGCGAGTTGTTGCACACTGGTTCCGTTGCCGCCCTCGTAGCAGGGCCAGCCGAAATTACGGCCGCGGCCGGCGTTGATTTCTTCCCAGTCGTTCCAGCCCACGTCGCCAATGTAGATGGTGCCCGATTGCGGATCCTGGGCGAAACGGAAAGGGTTGCGGAGTCCGTAGCTGAATACCTTGGAGCGGTTGGCGTTGGGATTTCCGTTGTAGAACGGATTGTCGCTTAACCCCTGTCCGGTGGAAGGGTCGATGCGGAAGAGTTTTCCGGCCATGCTGTCCAGTTCCTGGGCGCGCATGGCGCGCAGATCGGTGTAGCTGGTAGAGGAAGTGTCGCCGACGCCGGCGTAGAGCATGCCGTCATTGCCGAACATCAGCGCCCCCAGCGAATGGGTTTCGGCATCCTGCGGGATACAGTCCTCCACAAATGCTCCCGCCGGCGTCTGGCAGGAGACGACGTTGAGGTTGTCACTGCTGGTGGGATCGCCGACGTTGGCAAACGTGCTGTTCTTTCCCATCAGTATCACCTGCGAGGAGGGCGCCGCGGTGTTGTAGTTCTGCGCGGCATTGGCCGTCACACGCACCAGCCGCGCCACCCGGGAGCCGATGGAGTCCGCGGGCACGCCCGGAGGATCGTAAGTATAGAGAAAGTACACGTAGGGCTGGTTGGGAAAATCGGGATGCGCCACGATGCCCAGCATCCCCCGGTCGGCGCGAGCGCCTACTTCCGAAGACAGGTCGATGAACGGCTGGCTTTGCAGAACCCCGTCCACTACCAGCCGTACCACACCTGAACGCGTGGAAATGAAGATCCGGTTTCCAGGGGCGAAGGCTAATGCCGTCGGCAGCGACAGTCCGGAGGCGACAACTTCGTTGGTGAATCCGGACGGAAACGTATCGGCGAGGATGGGGCCGGGAACCAATACGGCTACGGCCAGAATGAGAGCGATGAAAATACGGAGTGTCATGGATTTGGGGAGCATGATCGCCAAGCGGTGAAAAGGGCACACTCCCAGCGATCAGCCGGGTATGCCGCGTCGATAGAATCCCGCTGAAACCTGTACGCTGAAATAGTACTTTAGTTTTAGAACTAACTGGCATATATGCAGGACTAACTAGGTCCTGCGCGGTCAGAAAGGTCTATGCGGTCGCATAGAAGTCCTGATGGTTCCAAGCTCTACTGCCGTGGACCGGGCCTGCTGGCAATCCAGATCTGATACTCCGAATCGGATCGAAGCGGCCCGCCGGCGAAGTCGCCAAAGGTGTCCTCGATCTGGAATCCCCCGCCGGTGAGCAAGTCCTGGACTTCGGTGGCGTCACGGAACCAGCTATTCTCTACGGTGCCCAGCACCCGCGCCGGCCCCAAGCCTCCGGCGCCGGTGGAGTAGATCACCGCGCTGCGGCGTCTGCGCGCCACATCCTGATGCGGGGTGAACCACAGCAGGGTTTCCTCACCGGTGCTTTCGTCGAAGTAGGACGTGCGGAAGTGCGGCTGTCCCTCCAAGGGGCGCGCTGCTTCGGGATCGTGAAGCGCCTGGTCCAGGATCAGCTTCCCTCCGGGCGCAAGCTGTTCGAACGCATGTTTCACGAAGTGTCCCCGTTCGGCCGCGGTGAGCAGGTGGCCGATGGAATCGTAGGGCACGGCAATGAGATCCGCCGGACGGGCCAGATGAAAGTTGGAGAAGCCGGCGCGCTGGAGGTGGACGCGATCCTGCACTCCGGCCGCGGCGGCGTGGCGCCGGCATAGCTCGAGCATGGCCGAAGACTCGTCCACGCCGATGACATGCTTGCCGGCAAGCGCCGCCTCGATCAGAATCCGTCCGTTCCCCACGCCCAGTTCCACGACCGGGCCGGCGGCCGCCAGGTAGCGGGCCGCATAAAAATCCCGGATGGCATTCAGTTCCGGGCCGGCGCTGGCGATCCAGGCATCGTAGATGCCTGCCAGGGGGTCGTAGGCCGCCGTGGTGTACCTCACGTGTACATGAACTCGGCCGACGCGACGCAATCGGCGCGGGGCGTCAGGCGGATCCAGTGCGCGGAAAAGCCCGGCGGGAAGACGTGAAGTTTGTAGCCTTCGGCGCCGGTGGCCAGCCGGGCGTATGGCTTCCAGCCGCCGTCGCCGAGAAAGTCGATTTCCAGATCGAATTCAGCGGCCTTATCGGTGGCAAGGTGCAGGCACTTATCGCGGAACCCTGTCATCAGAAACGGATCCGACGGCTGATCCCGCCTCACCGCGGTCTTCCGCCACGGTCCGCCCCAGCCCTGCGGGCGTCCCCATGACCACAGGTCGTCGGTCTTACCCAGCCAGAGACCGGATTGCGGCTGCCCGCCGAGCGGATTGTTCTCACTGTTCGGCGTGGTCTGGTTGCCGCCCAGCGCCAGCAGTCCGCGAAAGGCGCAGTAATCGGGAATGATGCGCAGATGCTGGCAGATGGGCTTCACTCCCCAGATGGCGTTTTCAAACGCCAGAGGCTGCAACTCATAGAACATGCCGTGCATGTCCATCAGGAAATGCTCGGTCTCCACTTCGCGGATGCGCATCCATTCGGTCTGCCAGGCGTGCTGGAAGGCGTGGCTTGCTTTGGGAAGGCGATAGCGTTGCCACTTGCCGCCAACAAGCGCCCACAGCAGCACCGACGATTCGTCCCAGCCGGTGCAGAATACCACCTGTCCGAAGTCGGCGCGGGTGGCGGCATCCATGTGTGGCTTGCGGCTCAACGCCCGCCAGTTCGCGCCGTCGAATTCGAACAATCCAGCCTCATTCTCTCCGTAGGCGTAGAATCCGTTGTTCGTCACCAGCACGCGTCCCTGGCCGGAGCAACCCCCTTTGAAATGTGGCCGCTTATTGATCCGAAATTCCTTCACCACGTCGGCAAGCAGGGTGGACTTGTGCGTGGCCACGTCGTGTTCAAACAGCAGACCCTCCATCGTCAGCATGTAGACGCGGCCGGCAGGGTCGGAGAGATGGCGGATGGTGGCCGTCAGCCGGTGCTCCTCATACTGCTCCAGAAAGCGCCAGTTTCCCTTCGCGTCAATGGCGTAGGGGCCGATGAACACCTGGCTGGACTCCTTGTGCACCAGCCGGTTGGCGTGGGTCCCGTTGTGCAGGTGCACCTGTTCGGTGCGCAGTTCCTCATCCACGCGGAACAAACCCAGGCCCGTGCCGGTGCGTTTGGTGTGGGAGTTATAGGTAACCAGCCACAGCGCATCGGCCCAGGGCATCAGTGCGCCGATGCCGCACTCCGAACGCGGCGGACCGGTGTCGGCGCGAAAGCCGATGTTGGCGGAGGAGGGCATGGGTGGCCGGGCGGCATGGGCGGCGGATGCGGCGGCGAACGCCAGCAGGTTGCGTCGGGTCATCGTTCCCATTGTCCACCTTCGAAAGCCGGACAGGATAAGATAGGCGCTATGAGTGATCCGGTAACCAGACGCGAATTCGTTGCCACCGCCACGCTTGCCGCCGGGCAGGCCTCGGCCGCCACCCTGCCCACCCGCACTTTTGGAAAGACCGGGCTGACACCTTCGCTGATCGCCATCGGCTGCGGGAACCGTCTCTACATGGCGTACAAGAAGCCTGAGGATGCCGAAGCCGCCGTGCGTTTAGCGCTGGATTCGGGTATCACGTACCTGGATACGGCGCAGGCCTATGGCGATGGGCTGAGTGAAACGATCGTTGGCCGCGCGGTGAAGGAACGCCGCAAGAGCCTGATTCTGGCGACGAAGACGCCCGCCCGCAGCGCCGACGATGTGATGCGCCGTTTTGACGCCAGTCTGAAGTGCCTGCAGACGGACCACGTGGACGTGCTGCACATCCACAGCTTGAAGTTCGAAGACGACCTGAAGCAGATTGAGGCCAAAGGGGGCGCGCTGGAGGCGCTCTACAAGCTGCGCGACCAGAAGGCGGCGCGGTTTATCGGCATCACGTCGCACGTGGATCCGGCCACGCTTGCCAAGGCTCTGGAGCGCCACGATTTCGACTGCACGCAGATGGCGCTGAACGCGGGGCTGCAGGGCCGCAGCCACGATGGCTCAGGCTTCTGGAAGAAGACGGAAGACCTGTTTGGCGAAGCGATCCCGCCGCGGCCGTTTCCGGGAACCAGTTTTCAGGACCTGGCGCTGCCGGTGGCGGTGCGCAAGAACCTGGGCATTGTGGCGATGAAAGTCACCGGGCAGGACGGATTGATCGGGACCGCGCCGGGCCGCGCCAAGGCGCATGACCTGATCCGCTACGCGCTGTCGCTGCCTGTGTCGGTGGTCACCATCGGGATGCCGAAGATGGACTACATCCGCCAGAATACGGAGTTCGCGCGCAATTACCAGCCGATGTCGAAGCAGGAGATGTCGAAGTTCTCCAAACGGCTGGCGGGGGCGAACAAGGTGGCGCTGGACCGCCACTTCCTGGATCACGTGGACGCTTAGTCAGCCGCCCTCTTCGTAAACA
>JANRLE010000191.1:0-21254 GCA_033762895.1 Bryobacteraceae bacterium
GGGGTCATGCCCCCTTTAACTTCCTGATCTCACTGATGAGCGCCGGAACCACTTCGAACAGATCCCCAACCACTCCGATATCGGCCACTTCGAAGATGGGGGCGTTGCCGTCCTTGTTGATGGCCACGATGGTTTTCGAACCCTTCATGCCCACCAAGTGCTGAATTGCGCCTGAGATGCCGACGGCCAGGTACATCTTCGGGGCCACAGTCTGGCCTGAGCTGCCCACCTGACGTTCCATCGGCAACCAGCCGGCGTCGCAGATCGGGCGGGAGGCAGCCACTTCGCCACCGAGCACCTGCGCCAGTTCCTCGATCAGCGCGATATTCTCCTGGTCCTTGATTCCGCGGCCCACTGAAACGATGATGTCTGCCGCGCCGAGGTCCACCGCGCGAGCCGATTCGCGGAAAGGCGCTTCGGGGCGGGAACGGATCTGCGCAGGATCGAGCGCCGGCGAAATGGCTTCCAGGGCCGCCGTGCCCGTCTGCACGCTCTCCGGACGGAACGAACCTGCCTGAATGGAGGCGAAATAAGGGCCGTCACCGCCGACGCGAATATCGCCGTTCAGCTTGCCTTGGAACAACTGCCGGACGAAAATCGGGGCGCCGTTTTCCACCCGGACGCGGATGACGTCGCTGACCAGGGGACGATCGAAGCGCGTGGCCAGCTTGGGGGCAAAATCGCGAACCTGATAGGTGTGCGGGAACAGCACGAGTGTGGGCGCGGCGGCGCGGATCAGCGCATCGAGCGCCGCAGTAAAGGCGTCGGGCGTGTAGTGTTTCAGCAGATCATGGCTGACGGCGTACACTTTCTCAAGCTTCTTGCCAGTGAGTTCGGCGGCCAGCGCCGTCACCTCTGCCCCGGCGACAGCGGCGCTACAGCCGCAGCCCAAAGCCTGGGCGATCTCCTGCCCGGCGGCAAGCGTCTCAAAGGACATGCGATTCCAGGCGCCGTCCCGCTGTTCCATCACCACCAGCACGCCGCTCATATCACCCGCACCTCAAACTTCAGTTTCTCGGCCAGCCGGGCGGCAACTTCGGCCGCGGCGCCCTCCAGAATCTGCGTCTGCTTGGACTTCTGCGGCGGGTAGATCTTCTCAATCACCGCCGACGTCTGAACGGGCGCGCCCAGCTCGGCGGCGGTCAAACGGCGAATTTCCTTGGACTTGGCCTTCTTGATCCCCATCAGCGTGGCGTAGCGCAGCTTGTTGATGCCGGACTGGATGGTGAGCACGGCGGGCAGCGGCAGATGGATGTGCTGGAACCAGCCGTCCTCCAACTCGCGCTTCACCCGGATACCACCCTCGGCGGTCTCCACCTGCATGATGATGGTGGAATGCGCGCAACCCAGCTGTTCGGCCAACACCACACCTGTTTGCCCGTATCCCAGGTCGTCCGATTGCAGGCCGGTAAGGATCAGGTCGGCGTTTTCAGCCGCGACGGCCTTGGCCAGCAGTCTGGCGGTGGCCAGGGTGTCGAGCCCCGTCGCATCTTCCTCAATGTGGATAGCGCGGTCGGCCCCCTTGGCCAGCGCTTCGCGAATCGTGGAGGCGGCGCCGGAAGGACCCAGACACAGCACCACCACCTCGCCGCCATGCTTTTCCTTCAACTGAAGGCCCTCTTCGAGGGCATAGGCGTCGGGTTCGTTCACTTCATAAGTGAGATCAGTTTCGTCGACCCAACCGCCGCCGGAGGCAACCGCCAACGCTGAATCGCGGGAGGGCACCTGCTTGATCGCAACGATGATTTTCATTCCGAATATTTCTTAAAGATCAGACAGCCATTGGTGCCGCCAAAACCGAATGAGTTCGACAGCGCATTTTCGATTTTCATGGCGCGGGCATGATTGGGGATGTAATCGAGGTCGCAGCCCTCGTCGGCGGACTCCAGATTCACGGTGGGCGGAGCAATCTGGTCACGGATTGCAAGCACGGTAATGCCCGCTTCCAGCCCTCCGGCGCCCCCGAGCAGGTGGCCGGTCATTGACTTGGTGGAACTGACCGCGAGCTTGCGGGCGTGTTCGCCGAAGGTACGCTTGATGGCCAGCGTCTCAATGCGGTCCCCAAGCTGGGTGGATGTGCCATGCGCGTTGATGTAATCGATGGTGGAAGGATCGAGCCTGGCGTCCTTCAGGGCGTTGCGCATGACCCGGAACGCGCCTTCGCCGTCCTCCGAAGGCGAGGTGATGTGATAGGCATCGGCGCTCATGCCGTAGCCGGCAATTTCGGCCAGGATGTTCGCTCCACGCCGTTTTGCCTTTTCCAGTTCCTCGAGGATGAGGATTCCCGCGCCCTCGCCGACCACAAACCCGTCGCGGCCCCTATCCCATGGACGGGAGGCTTTGTCCGGATCGGTGTTGCGGGTGGAGAGCGCCTTCATGGCGGCGAATCCGCCGATGCCCATCGGTGTAACGGCAGCTTCAGCGCCGCCGCAGATCATGACATCGGCATCGCCGCGCTGGATGATCTTGAACGAGTCGCCGATGGCGTGGGCACTGGTGGTGCAGGCCGTGGCGGTGGCGGAATTCGGGCCTTTGGCGCCGGTACGGATGGATACGTAACCCGAAGCCAGGTTGATAATGGTGGCGGGAATGAAGAACGGCGAGATGCGGTCCGGGCCGCGCTCGAGCAGGGTCTTGTGTTCCCGCTCGATGACTTCGAATCCGCCGATGCCGGACCCGATGTAAACGCCGGCCATTTCGGCATCCTCGGGCGCGATCTTCAGATCGGCCATGCGCATGGCGCACTCCGAGGCGGCGATCCCCAACTGGATGAAGCGGCCCATTTTCTTGACCTCTTTTTTCTCCACCCAGGCCAGAGGGTCGAAGTTCTTCACCTCTCCGGCGATTTGGCAGGCAAACCGGTCCGGATCAAAAAGCGTAATACGGGCGATGCCGCCACGCCCGCTCTTGAGCGCCGTCCAGTTCTCCTCGGTGCCTATACCCAGCGCGGACACCAGTCCCACGCCGGTAACAACAACTCTGCGTGACAAATTCCGTTACCGTTCCGTGAGAAAATCGCTGTCTACTTCTTGGTTTTGCCTTCGATGTAATCGATGGCGTCCTTGACGGTGCTGATCTTTTCGGCGTCCTCGTCGGGAATATCAATATTAAAGGCTTCTTCAAAAGCCATCACGAGTTCGACGATGTCCAGCGAATCGGCGCCAAGATCATCCACGAAAGAAGCAGTGCTGTCGACCTGGGCTTCATCGACGCCCAATTGTTCCACGATGATCTGCTTCACTTTTGCTTCAACGGACATGCATCCTCCAAAACTTGATACAAACCTCATGATCATAGCGGCTTGTCAGGGAGTGCCGCAAGGGGGGCGGGTTGAGAGGTGCGTAATCAGTAAACATCCGGTTGGCCGGGTGGGCGGGTTTTCCACCTCCGGTGGATCCACAGCCACTGCTCAGGGAAGGCGCGGATGACGCTTTCCAGGCAGTTGTGAAGCGCCTGGGTGTCGGCCGCGGCGTCTCCGGTCATTTCCACGGGCGGGTAGAACCGGAGAACGTAACGGCACTCCTGGTTTGACCACAGAGCGAACCCGGGGATGACGGTGGCGCCGGAATGGGCGGCCAGCCGGGCAAAGCCGGCGTGGGCACACGCCTTGACACCGAAGAAGTCGACGAACACGCCCTCGGTCAGACTGGCGTTCTGGTCGGCGAGTATGCCGACGGCGAGATTGGCTTTGAGGGCCTTCAGAACGTCGCGGGCCGAATCCTTCTTGTCGAGGATACGATTGCCCGAACCGGTGCGGTAGCGGCTGGCCAGGGCGTTGAGCAGAGGATTATCGAGCGGGCGTACCATCACGCACATCGGTTCGCTCATCAGGCCGTGAGCAAAGGCGCTCAGTTCCCAGTTGCCCAGGTGCGCGGTGTAGAAAAGCACACCCTTTCCCCGCCGCTTGGCTTCGGTGAAATGCTCCAGGCCTTCGTAGCGTATCCAGTCGCCGATATTGCCGCCATGGAGCCGGGGGAACTTCGCCAGGCAGGCAACAGACCGGGCCAGTGAGCGGAACATCGCTTCGATGATCGCTTCGCGGGAATCCTCAGGAAACTCCGCCAACGCGAGGTTCCTGCGGGCGGTGGTGCGCCAGCGGGGCATGGCGAAATCGAGCAAGCTGAAGACCCGAGCCGCCAGGACCATGGCGGCGCGGAAAGGCAGCATCGCCAGCAACCCCAGCAGGAGGCGGGCGGCCAGATATTCGATGCGGTTGCGAATGGGGGAACGAGGCAAGTCCTATTCTAATCGGCCCTGCCGGAACATCACCTTCAAGGGGCCGCTCAGCAACGGCGCGAGGCCGATACGTTCCACTTCGATGGAAGGATGAAAGAAGCGAATCACCTGTTCGTTGGAGGGATGGAACTGGATGGCGGGCGCCACCAGCAGCAGCCGCGGCGGGCAGCGGCCGAGCGCGATGCCGGGAAAAAAGCCGTACTTTTCAAAGTCGCCCGCTTCCAGGTGCCAACTGACTCGCATCCAATAGTCGAGCGCCTGCAGCGGCAGGTGAACACATTCGGAGGCCTTCAACTCCATCACGGCCAAACGCCCGGCCGAATCACACGCCAGCAGATCGAGGATGCCGCGATCGCCGCCGGCAAAGGCGGGAACCTGTCCATAGATCGGATCCGGGCGTAGCGAGGCGTCGATTTCCTGGATTTCGGCGCGCACCTGCTCCTCGATCAGCGACTCGGGCTCAAAGCGGACAACCTGCGGGGTGTGGCCGGCCGCTTCGAGAGAGGTTTCGAGGTTGCCCCAATCCGCCAGGTCAACGGGCATACTGTGCCCTTCGCCGGTATAGACATACGGCAGCCATTGCGCGGCTTCGGGATCCAGAAAACGGAGGCGCAGACAGGTGTTACGCTCCTTTCCGGCGGGCAGGAATACGGCCAGAGCCTGGATCTCCAAAGCAGGTTCACGGCGGCGCAGATAGGCAAGCCAGATGAGAGCAAAGCTTAACATCGCCTCAACGTCGGAGTCCGGCGCCGCGCCCATCGCGGCGATTCCCGCGTTGCCCTGGCGCAACAGGGCACGCGAATAGGCGGGCGAGAGTGTGTGCTGCAGACTTGCTTCCGAACTGAGTTCCTCCAGCCGGTAACGGGGAAACTGGCGGCGCAGCATGGCGCGGAAGGATTCGGCGAATACCTGGCGGCGGCCGCGCCCGATCAGCGCCTGATTGCGCGGGCAGGCAGCGTCATACAAAACAAGTGTGCCGGTCTTGCCGCCGAAACGCTCAACGGCAAGTTCCAACCGGTCTTTGGATTGAGTGCGGAGGCCACTCAGACGCCGCGAGAAGAACTGATCGTGATCCCAGGCCTCCAGTTGCAGCCAAGGCCCACGGGTGGTGAACTGCAATTGGCGCCGGTCCACGACGAGCGGCTTCTGCCCGGGCTCCAGCAGCCTGGGCTCACGGCAACCGGCCAGAAAGCTTTCGATTGCCGTACGGAGGTGGTCCAGGGCATGGTCTTCGGCCACGATGAAACACCCTAGAATAGAATCGGGGTTTGAGCAACTTGACTATAGCAGGAACGTTGGAAGAACGGCTGGAGGCGGTGGAGTCCCGTTTGGCGCTGGCGCTCCATCGCGCGGGGCGCCGCCGGGAAGAGGTCACGCTGCTGGCGGTGACCAAGGTATTTCCGGCCGCGGCGATCCTGGACGCCTACGCGCTTGGCCTGCGCGAGTTCGGCGAGAACTACGTGCAGGAGTTTGAAACGAAATACCCGGAAGTAAGCGGACTGGCCGGCGCGCGGTTTCATCTGATCGGGCATCTGCAATCAAACAAGAGCCGGCGCGCCGCCGAGATTTTCCAGGTGATCCAGACGGTGGATTCGCCAAAGCTGGCGCGGCGTCTGAACGAGGCCGCGGTGTCGCCGCTGGAGGTCATGATCGAGGTGAAATTGAGCGGCGAACAAAGCAAGGCGGGCTGTGATCCCGCATCGATCGGCGAGGTGGCGGACGCCATCAGCGCCTGCGGCAATCTGAAGCTGAGGGGCCTGATGACGATGCCGCCATGGTCGGACGATCCGGAAGTGGCGCGGCCGTATTTCCGGCGTCTGAAGCAACTGGCGGATCAGCACGGACTGGCGGAGCTTTCAATGGGCATGTCGCACGATTTCGAAGCGGCCGTGGAGGAGGGTTCCACCTGCATCCGCGTAGGGACGGCGCTTTTTGGGCGGCGGATGAAGAAGTGAGACTCGGCTATCACGCACCCCCGGTGAAGTCGGCCAGCGGCGTGGCGCATTATGCGCAACGGCTGGCGGCCGCGCTGGAGGCTCATTGCGAAATCGCGCGGAACGCCGAAAGGGCTGATGTTCATTTGTATCACCTCGGCAACAACCAGCTTCACCGCGAGATCTACGGGCGGGCACTGGCAAGGCCGGGGGTTGTGCTGCTGCACGACGCGAACCTGCACCATTTTTACCTCGGATCACTGGCGCGGCCGTCCTATCTGGACGAGTTCGCCTGGCAATACGGGGAGTGGAACCGGGGGCTGGGCGAGCAGCTTTGGGACAACCGGGGCCGGTCGGCAGCCGATCCGGCATACTTCCAATACGCGATGCTGAAGCGGGTGGCGGGCGCGGCGCGGACCGTGATCGTGCACAACCGGGCGGCGGCGGGGAAAGTTCTGGAACAGGCGCCCGAAGCGCGGGTGGAGGTGATTCCGCATCTGGTGGAGGAACGGGAAAATCCAGGCGAGCAGGCGGTGGACCGGGTCCGGGCGGAACTGGGCGTGGGACGGCGCGATTTCCTGCTCGGCGTATTCGGCTATCTGCGCGAGACAAAACGGTTAGCGCAGACGCTTCGCGCATTTCGCGCGGCGCGCTCGGCAGAGCCTCGGCTGCGCCTGCTGGTGGCGGGCGAATTTATCTCGCAGGCCTACCGGGCGTCGATAGCGACGCTGCTGGACACCCCGGGCGTCATTTACCGGCCGCGCCTGGAGGATGCGGCTTTCTGGAAGCACATCTGCGCGGTGGACGCCTGTGTAAACCTGCGCTACCCGGCCTCGGGGGAAAGCAGCGGGATCGGGGCGTTCGCGATGGCGGCTGGTAAAGCGTTGATCGTTACGGCAGGGGGCGAATATGACGAGTTGCCGGAAGGCTGCGGCCTGACCGTGGAGGCGGGGCCGGACGAAGCTTATCGCCTAACCGTTTATTTCAAACTGCTTGCGTCCCATCCCGAGTTCGCCAGGCGAATCGGCGTTCGTCTGCGCGCCTTTGCGCTGAGCAGCCGCGGCCCGCGCCAGGTGGCCAGATGTTTTCTAAACGCCTTTGAAAATACTAGGTTTACATGATGTTAACTGGCGGCAGGCCGGTGATAGGGTATGGACATGCCCACGATCTCCGACGTCGCCAAGCGAGCGAGAGTGTCTACCTACACCGTTTCGGCTGTGCTCAACCGTAGCGCGCGTGTCTCACCGGAACTCACGGACCGTGTCATGAAGGCAGTGCAGGAGTTGGACTACACGATCAACTACATTGCACGCAGTCTGCAGACGCGTAAAACCGAAACTTTGGGAATGATGTTGCCGGACATCGGAAATCCGTTCTACGCCAAAGTGGTGCGGGGCGTCGACGAGGTATGCGCCAGGCACAACTACTCGCTTCTGTTGAGCAGCATGAATGAGAATGTCGCCGAGCAGAATCGTGGCCTGATGCTGTTCCGCGCCAAACAGGTGGATGGGATGCTGCTGTTCATCGCCGACGGCGATGAGAGTGGGCTGAAGTCGATTGTCGATAAGAACATCCCGGTGGTGTGCGTGGGACGGCGGCCTGTAACTGTAGATACCGATACGGTGATCGTCGACAACAAGGCGGGCGCGAGGCTGGCGGTGGACCACCTGGTGTCAAAGGGGCACAAAAGAATCGCGTTCATCACCGGCAGCAGCGGTCTTTCGGTCAGCCGGGACGCAGTGGCGGGGTGGCGTCAGTCACTGCGTCACGCCAGCATCACGCCCCAGAAGGAACTGGTGCGCGAAGGCGACTGGACAGAAGCGTCGGGCTACAAACACGCGTTGGATCTGCTGCAATCGCCCGAGCCGCCTTCGGCTTTCCTGGTGGCGAGCCTGGTGATGTTAAGCGGAGTGCTGCGGGCGGCGCATGAGTTGAACAAACAAGTGCCCGCCGATGTGGCTCTGATGAGCACCGACGACGCCGACTGGCTGGACGTGTTTGAACCGCGGATTTCCGTGGTGCTGCAACCGCGGCATGAGTTGGGGGTGGCGGCAGCAGATCTGCTCTTCAAGCGGATCGCGCATCCGGACCGCGAGTTTGAGCACGTGGTTCTTAAGCCGGTGCTGAAACTGCGCTGAAAACCGCAAATTGAAACTCCCGAGGGATCTGGTGCATCCTTGATAGTGATGAACCGGATGAAAACCTTCGTGTTGCTCAGCGCGCTAAGCGCGTTGCTGATTTTCGGCGGCCAGGCCCTGGGTGGGCGTGGCGGTGCGATGATCGCCGTTGTCATGGCATTCGCCATGAACTTCTTCGCATACTGGTTTTCCGACAAGTTTGTCCTGCGGATGTATCACGCCCAGGAGATCACCCCTGCCCAGGCCCCTGGCTACTACGCCATGGTGCAGCGTCTGGTGAACCAGGCCAAACTGCCAATGCCGAAGCTCTATGTGATCCCTGAGCAGG
The DNA here is from genome assembly GCA_033762895.1 of Bryobacteraceae bacterium. GTDB lineage: Bacteria > Acidobacteriota > Terriglobia > Bryobacterales > Bryobacteraceae > CADEFT01. Next base: position 8,637 of record JANRLE010000191.1, read on the forward strand.
CGCCGAACGCGTTCGCCACAGGGCGCAATCCCGAGCACGGCGTGGTGGCGGTGACCGAGGGATTACTGCAGATGCTGGATGAGGACGAAATCGAAGGCGTGGTGGCGCACGAGTTGGCGCACATCAAGCACCGGGACACGCTGCTGATGAGCGTAGCGGCGACGATCGTGGGCGCGCTCAGCAACCTGGCGAATTTCGCCATGTGGGGCGCGATGTTCGGCGGCCGTTCCGATGACGAGGATGGCGGCAGTCCGATTGGCGGCATCCTGGTGATGGTGATGGCGATGGTGACGGCGCCAATGATTCAGATGGCGATCTCGCGGGCGCGGGAGTTCATGGCTGATGAGTTCGCCGCGCGGCTGACGAGGAAACCGATGAGCCTGGCCACCGCTCTGAAGCGGATCGAGGGCTGGGCGGCGCGTGTACCGATGCATTCGGGATCGGCGGAAACGGCGCACCTGTTCATTCAGAATCCGTTCTCAGGGCAGGGGCTGGCTTCGCTGTTCCGCACGCACCCGTCCACCGAAGATCGCGTCAAGCGGTTGCAGGAGCTGGCTTCTTCGGTCCGCTAGTGGGCCGTTTGGGCTTTTCCTCGGGATCTTCTCCGTCCAGATTGGTTTTTTCAAAGAAGCCGGCCACTACCACCGAGTAGATGGCCGGTTTTCCATGCCGGTCAGACTGGAAATAGATGCGCTGGCTGGTGGGCGACCAGACAGGAGAAACCATGGCGGGATCGGAGGCCTTATGTTCGCACAGCGTGAGTTCGCGGCGTACTGAGCGGACCAGCGCCAGAACGTAAGGCGAAGCGAGGCTGCGGCTGGCGCCCGCCAGCACGGAGCCGTCCGGATTGCCGGCAAAACCAATGAACTGGGAAGTAGGCGCAATGAGCCTGTCCTGCCGGTTATCGGGCACGATCTCGCGCATGATGACACGTTTGTCCTGTTCGGTGAGATAGAGAACCGTGCGCCCATCGGGCGACCATTGGGCGGAGCCGGGCGAAGTGAGCGACTGGCAAAGCTTTTGATTTCCCTGGCCGTCGTAGTTCACCAGCCACAGCGAGTCTTCCTTCTGATACAGCACGCTGGCGCGTTTGGGACGCGGCTGCGGGTGGCGCAGCAGGCCATCGGATTCCACCAATGTCTGGGCGGAACCACGGGCCAAACCGATGAGACGAAGCCGGCTGCGGGAGGCGGATTTCTCCACCAGTGCCGCATACACGCCGTCAACGGAAACACAAAAGCCGTCGCCCGTCTCCCAGCCTTCCGGTACGGTGTAGACATCACGATCACGGAGGCTGGAAAACGGCGCCAGCTTCACGGTCCTCCCGTCGACGTAACAGAAGGTCTTGTCGTCGGGGAGTATGTTGAGCGAGGCCGGAATCAGCGCCTGCGCTTCGGTGAGTTGGCGCAGTTCGCCGGTCTTCAACTCGAGGCGGAAGGCCTGCGGTCGGGCGCCGCGGTCGGATGCGAAAAGCACAAACGCGCCACGCTTGCCGATGGCGCGGCAGTAGGGGTGCGGAAGGTGGCTGGCAAAGGCGGGATCGGTCATCAACTGGACGGGGAATTCGGTGGCGGGATCGGCGTAAATGCGCGCTTCCGATGGGAGTACGCGGCCCTTGCCTTCGGCGCCGGCGAGTCCGGTGAGGGAAAGCGAGGCGAGAATGGAACGACGTGTCCAGCCCGCCGCCACGGGCTTGGGAGGCACCATAATCTCAATCTAGCACGCGGGCCGATGTTACCCTCAGTACGAATGCTTCCTCACCTGCTTGTATTGACCGCACTGGCCGGATGCCGCGGAGCCGCGCAAGTCCCGGCGCCCAAGGCCGAGGAAAAGCCCGCGGTGCGGCCGGAAAAGACCGTGACCCGCGAGCATACCATCGCTGTGGGCACGCGCTCCCTGGCCTACACCTCGACGGCCGGTTTTCTGCCGCTCCACAACGATAAGAACGAGCCGGAGGCACACATCTTCTACACGGCCTACGTATTGAAGGATGCGCCGCAAGGCCGGCCCGTCACGTTCTGCTTTAATGGCGGGCCGGGCTCCGGTTCCTTGTGGCTGCACCTGGGCGCGATCGGCCCGCGCCGGGTGCCAATGAACGACGACGGCTCCATGCCGCCGCCACCCTATCGGTTGGCGGACAACCCGGATACCTGGCTCGATCAGTCCGACCTGGTGTTCATTGACCCGGTAGGAACCGGCTATTCACGGCCGAAATCCGCCGAGGTTGGCAAGAAGTATTTCTCACTGCGAGGCGATATCGAATCGGTAGGCACGTTTATCCGGCAGTGGCTGACGGCCAACGGCCGCTGGGGTGCGCCGCTGTTTCTGGCCGGCGAAAGCTACGGAACCACGCGCGCGGCCGGCTTGGCCGGGCATCTGGTGGAGAAGGGAATCTCCTTTAACGGCATCTTCCTGATCTCGACGATCCTCAATTTTCAGACGGCCCGCTTTGCCCGCGGCAACGACCTGCCTTATGCGCTCTTCCTTCCGACCTATACGGCCATCGCCCACTACCATAAGCGGCTGCCGGCGGACCTGCAGGCTTCGCTTGAAAAGGCGATCGGCGAGGCGCGCCGGTACGCGTCGGATGAATACCAGAGAGTCCTTTACCAGGGTGACGCGCTCACCACGCAAGACCGCAAGCGCGCCGCGGCGCAATTGGCGCGGCTGACCGGACTGGATGCGGCATTCATCGAACGCTCTGAGTTGCGCATTGAAATCCAGCGCTTCTGCAAGGAGCTGCTGCGCGATCAGGGGGTCACCGTGGGGCGGCTGGACGGCCGGCTGATTTCCGCCGATGAAGGGGGCAACGCTGCCGAGCGCCCCGAATTTGACCCTTCTCTTGCCGCCATCCGCCCGCCCTACACATCGGCGATGAATCAGTATGCGCGCCAGGAACTGGGCTTTGAAACGGAGCTGGAATACTTCGCGCTGGGAGGCGGAATCACCTCGCCGTGGGACTTCAACCTCACCGGGACCGGAGGAGCGGGGCAGGGCTACGCCGATACGTCTGTGGCGCTGCGCGACGCACTGGCGAAAAACCCGTATATGAAGGTGTTCGTGGCAAGCGGGTATTACGATTTGGCCACGCCGTTTGAGGCCGCCCTCTACACGGTGAACCACATGGGACTGGAACCGGCCACGCGCAATAACTTCCGCTTTGCCGAATACCCGGCCGGACACATGATGTACATCCATGTGCCCTCGCTGCGCAAGCTGAAACATGACGTGGATGCTTTCTACGCCTTCGCCCTCGCGCGGTCCCGCCGCTGATATTCTTACGATATGACGATGCTGCGAAAACTCCTCTGGACTCTGCCCTCGTTCGCCATCCTGGCTACCGCCGCCAACTGGCCGCAATGGCGCGGGCCGGAACGCACGGGCATCAGCCGCGAAACCGGACTGCCGGTGAAGTGGAGCGAGACGGACAACATCACCTGGAAGCTACCCATGCCGACGTGGACGGGCGCGACGCCCATCATCTGGGGCGAGTCCATTTTCCTGAACATCGCGGAGAACGAAAACGATCTGGCGTTGTGGTGCCTGGACCGCAACACTGGCAAGCTGCTTTGGAAGCAGCCGATGGGCGGCGGCAACCAGAAGTACCGCAAACAGAACATGTCGTCACCTTCGCCGGTTACCGACGGAAGTGCGGTCTGGGCGCTCACCGGCACCGGCATTCTGAAGGCGTTCGACTTCAAAGGGAAGCAACTGTGGGAACGCGACATCCAGAAAGACTACGGACGCTTTGGTCTGAATCATGGCTACGCCAGTTCGCCACTGCTGCATGAGGACGCGCTCTATGTGCAGGTGCTGCACGGAATGAAGACGGACGATCCGTCGTATGTGCTGCGCATCGACAAAAAGACCGGAAGAACCGTCTGGAAGGTGGAGCGGCCCACCGAGGCGATCTCCGAATCGCCGGACTCCTACACCACGCCCACGCTGGTACGGGTGGCTGGCAAACTGGAACTGGTGATTACCGGCGGCGACGTCATCACGGGGCACGACCTGGCGTCTGGCAAGGAGCTGTGGCGGGGCAAGGGGTTCAATCCGGAGAACAATCCGTTTCACCGCATCGTGGCCTCGCCGGTGGCGGTGGAGGACATGGTGGTGGCGCCCACCCGGGTGCGGCCGATGATGGCTTTTCGCGGCGGCGGACGGGGCGACGTGACCAGTTCGCACAAACTGTGGTCATACAACTTCGGCCCCGACGTGCCAACACCGGTCACCGACGGCAAGCTGATGTGGACAGTGGACGACCGCGGCATTTTCCGCTGCTTCGATCTGAAGACGGGCAAAGATGTGTGGGGGCCGGAGCGCATCCGCAAAGGCACCTATTCGGCGTCGCCGGTGCTGGCCGATGGGAAGATTTATGTGACGAGCGAAGACGGCGTCACCACCGTGATCCGGGCCGCTGACAAGTTCGAAGTGCTGGCTGAGAATGAAATCGACGATTACACGCTCAGTTCGATCGCCGTTTCCGACGGGCAGCTTTTCCTTAGGACTGCGAAGAATCTCTATTGCATCGGGCAGCGGAAAAAGAAATGATGAACCGGCGCCAACTATTAAAGACGCTTGCCGCGCCGCTGGCCGCGCAGGCGCAAAAGCCGAATTTCCTGATCCTGTTTGCCGACGATATGGGATGGGGCGACGTCGGGTTCAACGGGCGCAAGGATTGGGATACGCCGAATCTGGACCGGCTGGCGTCGCAGGGCACGGTGTTTGACCGATGGTATACGGCGTTTCCGGTATGCGCGCCGTCGCGGGCTTCGCTGCTGACAGGGCGCTACACGATCCATCACGGTGTCCGGAATAACGGGCCGGATCTGGCGGCCTCGGAGACCACCATCGCCGAAGCGCTGAAGCCGCAGGGGTACAAATCGGCCTTGATCGGCAAGTGGCATCGCGGGGGCGGTGCGCAGGGGAAGTTCACGCACCCGCTGGACCAGGGCTTCGACTACACCTATGGCTATCTGGACGCGCGGCACGCGTGGGAACACTTTCCGAAGAAATTCTGGAAGGGGCGGGAGGAAGTGCCGGTTTCGGGCTACAGTTCCGACATCATCGCCGACGACGCCATCCGCTACATGAAGGAGAACCGCGCAAACCCGTTCTGTCTGTATCTGCCCTTCATTGAGCCGCACTTTCACGTGGAAGCGCCGGAGGAGGATGTGGCCAGCTATCGCGGCCGGTTCAAGGAGAAGGATGCCAATGAGGTGAATGCGCGTTATGCGGCCATGATTCACCGGCTGGACAAATCGATCGGCCGGGTGCTGAAGGCGCTGGACGATTTGCGGCTGGCGGAAAACACGCTGGTGCTGTTCACCGCCGACAACGGCGCCACGTTTGAGACCGGGAACAAAGGCGCCTCGGCGTATCACGATTCGAACCGGCCCTTCCGCGGACAGAAGCGGAGCCTGGAAGAGGGCGGGATCCGTGAGCCGGGCATCGTGCGATGGCCGGGCAAGGTGCCGGCGGGTAAGCGCAGCCAGGTGCCCGTACACAACATCGACATCCTGCCTTCACTGCTGGCAGCCGCCGGAGGCAAGCCTGATCCGGCATGGAAGGTGGATGGCGACAACATGCTGGATGTGTGGATGGGCAAGTCGCCGGGGCCGGAGCGAACGCTGTTCTGGGAGATGGAGATGCCGGGCGAGAGTTGGAAAATGCACGCCGCCATGCGCGGCGATTTTAAGCTGCTGGAGATTGGCGGGAACCGGTTTCTCTACAATGTGCGCAACGATCCGGGCGAGCGGCGGACGCTGGGGGCGGAATATCCGGAAGTGATGGCGCGGCTGCGCAAGGAGTTGGCGGCCTGGCTGGCGACGGCGGGCTGAGCAGCCGTTAGAATGAAGATGTGCTCCGACATTTGCCGCTGCTGGTCTTTTGGACGGCGCTGAGCTTTGCCCAGACCCGGACCATGTCCGTGGGCGAAGTCCGCGCCGGAATGAAAGGCACCGGCCTTACCGTTTTTTCCGGCGAAAAGATCGAATCCTTCGATGTGGAAATTCTCGGCGTGCTGGAAAACGCCGGACCGAAGCAGTCGATTATTCTTGGGCGGTTGAGCGGCGGACCGCTGGCGCACACCGGCGTGATGCAGGGCATGAGCGGATCTCCGGTTTATGTGAACGGGAAACTGCTGGGCGCGGTGGCGCTGGCGTTCTCGCTCTCAAAGGACCCCATTGCCGGGATACGGCCCTGGGAAGAGATGCTGGAGGCAAGAGCCGTCGACCGGCCTCGGCTGGCCGCAAATCCCCAAGCTGCGTTTCAGTGGGGAGAGACGAAATTGCAGGAGATCGCCACACCGGTTTCCTTTAGCGGGTTCACACCAGGGACGCTGGAGGCTTTCGCGCCGCAGCTTCGCCAGATGGGTCTGGAGCCGCGGCAGGGCATCTCGGGCGGAGGAGGAGCACGGCTGCCGCAGGGCGATCCGCGGTCACTCAAGCCCGGGGCGATGATCAGCGTGCAGCTTGTGTCGGGCGACATGTCGATTGCCGCCGACGGCACGGTAACGCACATTGAAGGCAACCGCGTTTACGCCTTCGGCCACAGGTTCGTTTCGCTGGGTGCGGTGGACCTGCCGTTTGCCAGCTCAGAGGTGATCACGCTGCTGCCGAATCTCTCCACCTCATTCAAGATCTCGACGGCGCGCAAGCTGCTGGGCACGATTACGCACGATTACTCGACGGCGGTGCGGGGCGAGTTGGGGCGCAAGGCGCGGATGATTCCGGTAAGCGTTCTGGTGCGCGGCGCGGCGAACCGCACATCCCGGTATCAGATGGAAATGATCGACGACACCACGCTGACGCCGTTCCTGCTGCAGTTGGCGATGTTCGGAGCCATCGATGCCACTGAGCGCACCATTGGCGGAGTGAGCTACACGGTGAAGCAAACGATCGGGTTTGAGAAGGCGCCGGCGGTGAAATCGGCCAATATTTTTTCCGGTGAGTTTAATATCCCGATGCTGGCCGCGCAGAACGTGGCGATCCCGGTGGCCTATGCCATGCAGTCGGGCTTTCCCGAATTGAAGGTGAGCAGCGTGGAAGTGGAAGTGGAGGCGGCGCCGGTCAAGAACCAGCTTGTGGTGGATGAACTGACGGCTGGGCGGCGTGTGGTGCGGCCCGGAGATACGGTGCCGCTGACGCTGGTGCTGGCGGCCGAGGGCAGGCGCATCACCAGGCAAGCTTCCTACCGGGTGCCGCCGGGCATCCAGACCGGGCCGCTTCATTTCACCGTGGCCGACGCCTTGGTGACGAATTTTAACGAGTTCCGCAACGTGGTGATGACGCCGGCGCGATCCTACAACCAAGTCCATCACCTGCTGACGGGACTGCGCGACAACACGAAGGCCTATATCCGCGTCTGGCGGGCGGAGGCCTCGTTCGAATCCGAGGGCGCGGAATTCCCTTCCCCTCCTCCCTCAGTGGGCATCCTGATGGCGCGCACGCAGGGTAACGCGGCCACCATGCCGGCCTCCACCGCCAAGATCGCCGAAATCGCCATCGACGGTCTGAACGCGATGATTTCCGGGACCAAAACCGTAACAGTGGAAGTGAAAGAATGATGCTCAGGCTGGCGATTCTCACATTGGCGGCGCTTGGCGCGCGCGGCGCCACCACAACCTACTGGGAGATGAACAGCTTCGCCGAATTTTCCAAGGGGCGGATCGAGGGGCTGTCGCTGACGCGCGACGGGCGGCTGAAGCTTGCCCCGCGCGCCGATACGGTATTCACGTCCGATCAACCGGTGATCTGGAGCGTGGCGCGCGGACCCGGCGGGAGTTACTATGTCGCCACCGGGCATCGCGGCCAGGTGTATCTTGCCGATGGAGCCGGCAGGAGCGAGTTGATCTGGAAGGCGCCGGAGCCGGAGGTTTTCGCGCTCACCGCGGCGCCCAACGGTGTGCTGTACGCGGCTACCTCGCCGAACGGCAAGGTGTACCGGATCGAAAATGGCAAGGCCACAGAGTATTTTGCTCCACAGGCAAAGTTCATCTGGTCCCTGGCGCTGGCTGCTGACGGCGCGCTCTATGCGGGCACGGGCGACGACGGGAAGATTTTCCGGATCACTGGCGCCGGCAAAGGCGAGGTTTGGTATGAGACGGGTCAGGCGCATGTCACCTGCCTCGCGCTTGATGGCGAAGGCCGACTGCTGGCCGGCAGCGAACCCAACGGAATCCTCTTCCGCGTGACGGCGAAGGATAAGGCGTTCGTCTTGTACGACGCGAATCTGCCGGAAATTCGCGCCATTGTGCCGGGGCGCGATGGCAGCCTTTATGTGGCGGCGCTGGGCGGAGCCTTCGGAAAAAAACAGGCCGGAGCGCAGGCGGGAGTGGCGGCGGCCAATACGGCTGTAGTAGCAGCGCAGCCCACGACAATCACGGTCACCGACGCCAGCGCGCAGGCGGGCGTGGAAATCAAACCCGGCACTGAGGCGCAGAAGACTACCGCCACCACCACCACCGCGGTCACCACCAGCCTTTCTCCGGTGCTCGATCTGACGGGCGTCGACCGATCGGCGTTGTACCGCATCGGTCCCGACAACCTGGTGGAAACGCTATGGGTCTCAAAGGAAGAAAACATTTACGACCTGGCGCCTTCAGGCAATGAGATCCTTTTCTCGACAGACACGCAGGGGCGCGTGTACCGTCTGGAGCCGGACCGCAAGCCAACCCTGCTGATTGAAACACGAGAAGGCGAAGCCACCCGCCTCATGCAGGTTCCCGACGCGATTCTGGCGGCCACCAGCCATGCGGGAAAGCTGTTGCGGATCGGCACGGAACCGGGCGGTGCGGGCGAATACGAAAGCCCGGTGCATGACGCGGGCGCCGCGGCGCGATGGGGACGGCTGGTCTTCCGCGGAGAAATGCCCGCCAATTCGAAACTCGCCTTCCGCACACGTTCGGGCAACTCGGCGCGGCCCGATAAGACGTGGAGCGAATGGTCGGCGCCGGTGACGGCTTCAGGCACTGCGGTTACCAGTCCCAACGCCCGCTACATTCAATGGAAGGGGGAATTCACCGGCTCGCAAGGGGCTACGCCACAGTTGGAGAACGTGTCGGTGGCCTATCTGCCGATGAATACGCCTCCGGTGGTACGCAGCATACAGGTATCGGCGCAAGCCACCGCCTCCTCGACGGCCAAACCCGTACAGGCGCAGGCGGCAGTGTCCTATAGCGTCACGGTCACCGATGGCCCGGAGGCGGCGGCCGGCTCACAGGGCAACCCAACGCAAACGGTGACGCGGCCCTCGTCGGGGCAACTGGTGATCACCTGGCAGGCCGACGATAGCGACGGTGACAAGCTTTCCTACACGGTGTTCTTCCGAGGCGAGGATCAACGCGAGTGGAAGCAACTCAAGACAAACATCACGGAACTGGCAATGATACTGGATGGAGACGCGCTGGCCGACGGAAAGTACCTGTTCCGGGTGGTGGCCAGTGACGCGTTGTCCAATCCGCCATCGACGGCGCGGGAATCCGACCTTGTGAGCGCGCCGGTGCTCATCGACAATACTCCGCCAGTGGTTGTGGCAGGTGCGCCGTCGAGCGCGGCAGGCGCGGTTGAGATCGCCGTTGAGGCTACTGACGCCGCATCTCCCGTTCGCGCTCTGGAATACTCCCTGAATGCAGGATCCTGGGTGCCGGCGGCTCCTTTGGATGGAGTGGCCGATTCGCCAAGAGAGAGCTACCTTCTGCGGCTCACCGGGCTTCCGGCAGGGGAAAACCTGATGGTAATCCGCGCGCACGACGCCGGAGGCAATACGGGGCTTGCGCGCCTTGTGTTGCGCTGAGCGTTCTTGCCGTTTGACTTCTAAGGCGGCACCACATACAATTTTAGGTGACTTAGCTTACGATTTCTCGGAGGAGTCATCGGATGACAAAACCACTTCTGTGGGTGTCGCTTTCCCTATTGAGCGCGGTAAACGCGTTTCCAATCACCGTAACGAATCTCGGCGGCGGCGTCACGGCCACTGACCTCGCCAACTCGCTGCTGGCCAGCGCCAGCGGCATCACCCTGGTTTCGGCAAGCTACACGGGCAGCAATGCCGCTTCCGGAACGTTCACCGGAGGAAGCGCATCGGGCGTTGGGATTGACTCCGGCATTATCCTGACTTCGGGCCTGACGGCGAGCCTCGGCGGCGGCTTCACTGACGACAACGGGGCGGCGGGCGACAGCCTGCTGACCGCCATCGTCGGCGCCGGTACGTTCAACGCGTCCATCCTGACAATTACGTTCATTCCCACGGCGAGCAACATCCAATTCGGCTACGTCTTTGCATCGCGAGAGTACCCCGAATACGTGAACTCGATCTTCAACGACGTGTTCGCCTTCCAGGTGAACGGCGTTAATCGGGCGCTGGTTCCGGGCACAAGCGTTCCGGTGTCGATCAACAACGTGAACTGCGGGGAGCCGGGCGGCACCTCGCCGGGACCAAACCCCACCAACTGCTCGCAGTTCCGGGACAACCGGTCGGGCAGCATCAGTTCCCTGGATGTGGGCGGCTTCACCAACCTGTTCGCGCTGACGGCGTCAGTCAATCCTGGGGTGGAAAATGTGCTGCGGCTGGCCATCGCTGACACGTCTGATGAAATCCTGGATTCGGCCGTGTTCCTGCAGGGCGGAACGTTGCAGACCTGCGGCGGCCCCGGCCTTCCGGCCTGCGGGCAACTGCCGGTGGATCCGCCGCTGGGCTCCGACGTGCCAGAACCCGGCACGATGCTGGTGGTGGCGGCCACCATGATGATCATCGGCATCGCACGCCAGCTGAGGCGCTGAAGAACCGGACGCGGCGGGAAATTGCCTTCGAGTGAGTGGCTGAGGATGTAAACTGGTGTCCTCAGACCCTGAACGATGGTGAAACGCTGGGACCGGGTAAAGCCGGTATTTCTCGAAGCTGCGGAATTGCAGCCGCGTGCCCGGCGCCCTTACCTCGACCAGCACTGCGCCGGCGACCCGCGGTTGAAGGCCGAGGTGGAACGGCTGTTGAACGAAATGGGTGAAGCCTCCGGTTCGGCGATTCTGTCGACAGAACGGGCAGGCGATCCCGTCCCGACTTTGCCGGCCGGCAGCCTGATTTCCGGCCGCTTTCGCATCAATCGGCTGGCCGGCCATGGCGGCATGGGCGAGGTCTATGAAGCGGTGGATGAAGAGTTGGGTGGCCGGGTGGCGCTCAAGATCATCCGGCCTGAACTGTCGATGGACCCGAGCTACCTGGCGTGGTTCCGGCGCGAGGTGCAGATCGCGCGGAAAGTCACGCATCCGAACGTATGCCGGATATTCGATACGGGACGCGACGAATCCACCGGCCGTGCGCCGTGCCGCTATCCTTCAGATGGCCGAGGTGCTGACGGCGCTGCATAAACGCTGCATAAACAAGGAATCGTGCATCGCGACTTCAAGCCGGGCAACGTGATTCTGACGCCGGGTGTCAATGGCGCGGAACGCGCGGTGATCACCGATTTTGGATTGGCGCGCGCCACCGCCGAACAGGATTCGGGGCCGGTCACACGGACCGGGCTGGTGGCCGGCACACCCGACTACATGTCTCCCGAGCAGTTGCTGGGCAAAGCCGCCACCTCGGCTTCCGATGTGAACGCGCTGGGCATCGTCGCGTATGAGATGGTGACCGGACAGCGGCCCTTTCGCGGCGGTGAGACATTACAGAACGCTGCAGCGGATTGTGGAGCGGCCCCAGGAGCCGCTCCTGTAGCGGCGGTGGAAGCTTTGGTCTCCAGCCGCGCGCTTCCCATGCTGCGGCGACGGCGGCGGCGTTGGCTGTTGGCGGGGCCGGGCGCCGCGGCGGTATTGGCGGTGGGCCTTGCGGCCTTGCCGCGGACTGCTCCCGATCGGGCGCCACGCGACCTTTCGGTTTCAGCGGTGACCACGTTCGCCGGCTCCAAGGACTTCCCCGCCATCGCTCCTGTTGGCAAGAGGATCTCGTTCGCCTGGATTGGGCCGGTGGGTCTGAGTCGGCGTATCAAAGCAGCCGGCAGCGCACGATTTATGTGAAAGACGTGGATGGCGGCGAAGCCACGCCGCTGACCAACGGGCGTTTCGAGGAACTGCTGTCTGCCTGGTCTCCCGACGGAGGACGGATCGCCTTCCTGCGCCGGGAACCAAAGGGTATTTTTCTTTACGTGACACCTGCCTCGGGCGGTGCGGAACAGAAGATCTGCGAAACGGGCGTGGGCCTGAGTTGGTCACCCGACGGGAGGCAACTGGCATTGGCGAGCCCGCCGGATGAGTGGGACCGCAATCACATTCTGGTGCGGTCGCTGAAGTCTATTCCGATTCCAATCTGTACGTGCGGCAGATCGGCGGCGCCCCTCAAAAAATCGTGGCGCAATCAACGTTCCGGTGCGGGGCAGGAAGAAGAGTCCCTGCCGGGTCACTGGTGTGGAACGTGGCGGGCGCGTCGATGTCGGCCGATGGACGCTGGCTGGTGGCAAGTATGATCGAGGGTTTCCGCTAGAGGGCCGCAGTTGACAAAACGGGCGCAAGTCGTTTAGTCTCAGCCTCATGAGCCGAACTGTGTTGCTTCTGGCGTGCGCTGTTACGCTGCCTGTCCGGGCTGAGTTGAAAAACGGACCGGCCCTTCCCCACGGAGTGGTGG
>JANRLE010000192.1:0-27408 GCA_033762895.1 Bryobacteraceae bacterium
GGCGGGCGCACGTCGGAGATGAAGGCCGGGTGGCTTCCGGCGCCTGCTCACTTTGCGGGCTCGTTCCTGAGCCTGAAGTTCCTCAGCCTGGGCGACAAGGTGGCGATCGCGCGCGGTCTGCTGGCGATTCGCGGGGAGCGGCTGATCCGTAAGGACCTGGACCGGATCTCGATGCTCGATTGGCTGCTGGAAAAGCGGCAGCCCGACGCCGCCATCGAACGGTTCTGGCGCCAGGTGCTGGTGAGCGCGGTGAATGAAGAGTTGGATCGCATGGCGGCGGCCCACGGATTCCAGGTGTTCTGGCTCGGGTTCCTGTCCGGACGCCGGGCCTACGAAATGGGCATCCCCGCGGTGCCGCTTGGGGAACTTTATGCGGCTACGGCGAGGCTGCCTGGAGTGAAAGTCCACTTCCGGGCGCCTGTGGAGGGCGTCGAGTTTGACGGGGAGCGGGTTGTATCGATTCAGGCCGGCGGGAGCGCCAGGGTGGCGGATTTTTACGTGTCCGCGCTGCCGTTTGAGAGATTGCAGCCCATGGTCCCGTCACTGGAGGTGGATTTCGGCGCATTTCAGCACTCGCCGATTACAGGTATCCATCTCTGGTTCGATCGGGCGGTAACCAAGCTGCCCCACGGCACACTGCTGGACCGCACCATCCAATGGTTCTTCAACAAGGACAGCGGCCGCTACCTGATGCTGGTGGTGAGCGCATCGCGCGGGCTTCTGGAAATGCCCCGCCAGGACGTGGTGGACCTGGCGCTCAAGGAACTTGGCGAGTTCCTGCCTTCGGTGCGCGACGCGGTGCTGTTGAAGGCGCACGTGGTGAAAGAAGTGCGCGCCACGTATTCCGCGGTACCTGGACTTGAAGCGAAGCGGCCGGGAAACCGGACGCGTTGGCGGAACTTTTTCCTTGCCGGTGACTGGACCAGATCGGGCTGGCCGGCGACGATGGAAGGCGCGGTACGCAGCGGCTACCTGGCGGCTGAGGCGCTGGCGCGCGAGGCGGGCCGCCATCGGAACTTCGTTACGGAATGACCCTGCGGATGGCGGCCTCAGCCACGGGCGCCATCAGTTCATAGCCCTTGGCATTGGGGTGCAATCCGTCGTTGGAATGTCCGTCTTTGAGAAAACCGCGGTTGTCCACCAGAGCGGAGTAGTAGTCGGCAAAGCCCAGATTCATCCGCGTGGCGTACTCCTTCAGCCAGGCGTTCAGCTTCAGGATGTCGGCGGGCGGCCGGCGCTCAGTCTGCTTGCGCGCAGTGTAATCGCTTACCGGCAGCAGGGAGCAGAGGATCACCCTGATGCCGTGCGCCTTGGCCAGTTCCGTGATGGCCTGGAAATTGTCGGCGATCATGCGCAGCGTGACCGGGCCTGTATTACGCGCGATATCGTTCGTTCCGGCAAGAAGGATGAGGGCCGCCGGCTTCAGGTTGATGACGTCCGGGTACATGCGAACCAGCATCTGCGGCGTGGTCTGTCCGCCGATGCCGCGGTTGACGTAGGGCCTTGCCGGGAACGATTGCGCCAGCTTCCAGCCGTCGGTGATCGAATCGCCCAGAAACACCACGCGCCTTGAGTCGGCGGGCTGCGCCTTCAACCGTTCGTTGTCGGCGTGGTAGCGGCCAAGCTGATTCCAGTCCTGAAGCTGATCGGCCAGGGACTGCGCCGAAAACTGGAGGCAGCAGTTGGCCTTCGGAGGCGCATAGTCCTCTGTCAATTGGCACCACACGGCCAACGGCAGGGCGAGCGCGAGCAGAAGCGGGCGGATTGTCATGGGAACAATGTAGCATTGAGCCTATGGTTGGACTCGCCGCCGCGGTTTTCGCCGTCCCGTCCGTCTTCTGCCAGCTTCCGGTGTTTCAGGCGCCGCTGGAACATCCGGCCATCCAATACGAAGCGGCTGCCACGCATGACGCGGTGTATGAGTTGAACCGGCGGATGGGGAGCGGCCAGACGAGCCTGGTGTTCGAAGGGCCCCAGGGCTATCTGCGCTCAGTGCTGGAGGAGTTGCGGGTGCCGGTGGAATCGCAGACCCTGATCTTCTCTAAGACCAGCCTGCAGGCGCAGCGGATCAGCCCCGCGAGCCCCCGCGCCCTCTATTTCAACGATTCGGTGGCGGTGGGATGGGTCCGGGAGGGACCGCTGCTGGAACTGGCGGCCTTCGATTCCGAACGCGGCGTGGTGTTCTACACGCTCGATCAGACGCCCGCCGCCAGGCCCCGGTTCGTGCGGACGATGGTGTGCCTGCGATGCCACGACACGGCATTAAATGTGCCCGGCATGCTGGCGGGCAGCCACGCCACCGCACCCGATGGCGCGCCACGGTTTCACATGGGCGTGTTCTACTCCGACCATCGGAGCCCTTACGAGGAACGCTGGGGCGGCAAGTATGTGACGGGCGATTCGGGCAACCTTCGCCATATGGGCCGGGCGATGCGTTTCGACGCCGCGGGTTATCTGTCGCCGCACAGCGACGTGGCGGCGCTGATGGTGTTCGATCACCAGATGCATATGACGAACCTGCTGGTGAGAGCCGCGTGGGAGACGCGCGTGGCGATGGGGGAAGGGCGCGCGGCCGGCGTGATTCCACGCCTTGCGAACGAAGTGGCGGATTACACGTTGTTCGTCGATGAGGCGCCGCTGCCCGCTCCCGTGCGCGGGTCTTCCGATTTCGCCAAAGTTTTCGCCGCGCGCGGCCCATCCGATTCGAAGGGCCGGGGACTGCGGCAGCTTGATCTCAAGGGCCGGTTACTGCGCTACCCGTGCAGTTACATGATTTACTCGGAGGCGTTTGAGAACCTGCCCGGCGCGCTGCGCGAAGCCGTTTATCAGAAGATGTGGCAGATCCTCTCCGGCCGGGAGCGTTCCGCCAGGTATGCGCGGCTTACGGCGGCCGATCGCCGCGCGGTGATCGAAATCCTGCGCGCCACCAAACCCGGCCTGCCCGCCGTGTACGCTCAGTAGCCGGAAGGCATATCGCTCGAGGTGCCGCCGGCGGCGGGCACATAGCATTTCAGCGTGTAGTCCATCACCATGCGATTGGCGTTGAACCGCCAGCCCAGCGTGCGGATCGTGCGCTTCATCCGCCTGATCCAGCCGCGCGGCAAACCGTCGCGATCGCGCTGGTAGTAGAGCGGAATCACTTCCTCACGCAGCACGCGGTAAAGATCGTCGCCGTCGCGCGTATCATGGACGTTCATGTTGGAATGCGTGCGTCCACTGCCGATGGCGAACCCGTTCATCCCGTCGTAGGCCTCGGCCCACCAGCCGTCCAGTACGGAGAGATTCAGGCCGCCGTTGAGCACCACCTTCTGCCCGCTGGTGCCGGAGGCTTCCAAGGGCCTGCGCGGATTGTTCAGCCACACATCGACGCCCTGCACCAGGTTGCGGCCGACACGGATGTCGTAGTCCTCGATGAACACGAAGCGGTCGGCGAAATCCTTGTGCCGCATCATACGGGCGATCTGCTGCAGAACGCGCTTGCCCGGTTCATCGCGCGGGTGCGCCTTGCCGGCGAAAACGAACTGCACGGGCCGCTTGGGATCGTTCACCATGTCGGCCAGTTTTTCGATATCGGCCAGCAGCAGGTTCGCGCGCTTGTAAGTGGCGAAGCGGCGGGCAAAGCCGATGGTAAGTACGTCATGGCTCAGCACACGGCCCAGGCGCTGCAGCACTTCCTGCGGCTCATCGCGCCTGCGCGCCTGATCCACGGCCCGCTGGCGGACAAAGGACAGCAGCCGCGCCTTCAGGCTGAGGTGCGTTTCCCAAAGTTCACCGTCGTCGATATTCTCAATGCCTTCCCACGTGCGGGCTTCGCCGCTGTTTTCCTGCCAGCCCACACCCAGGTGGCGGTCATAAAGGCGTGACATCTGCGGCGCCAGCCATGTGGGCACGTGGACGCCGTTTGTGATGTGCCCGATGGGGACGGCGTCTTCCGTGCGACCGGGGAACAGCCCGGTCCACATGGCGCGCGAGACCTCTCCGTGCAGGGCGGAAACAGCGTTGGCGCGGCGCGAATGCTTCAACCCCAGCACCGTCATGCAGAAATCCTCTTCCGGATGGAACGGATTCTCACGGCCCAGGCTCATCAGATGGTCATGGGAGAGGCCCATGCTTTCGCGCAGCGGACCCAGGTGCTCATCGATCAGTCCGCCGTGAAAACGGTCGTGCCCGGCGGGCACCGGCGTGTGCGTGGTAAAGACCACCTCTCGCGAGACCCGCGGCGCCGCCTGTTCGAAGCCGATGCCCTCCTCCTCCATGCGGCTGCGGATGGCCTCCAGCACCGCGAATCCGCTGTGCCCTTCGTTCAAGTGCAACAGGCCGGGCGTGATGCCCATCGCCTTGAGCGCGCGGTATCCGCCCACTCCCAGCAGCAACTCCTGGCGGATGCGGATTCTGCCGTCACCGCCGTACAATCGCGACGTCAGCTCGCGGTCTTCCGGGGCATTGCCTTCGACGTTGGAGTCCAGCAGGAACAACGGGCAGCGGCCCACCTGCAGGCGCCACACGCGGGCGTGGATGGCGCGGCCGCGGGTTTCGATCTGAACGGTCACGGGCCGGCCCTGCTCCCCGATGGCGAGTGTGATGGGAAGCTGATTCACGTCGGTCTGAATGTAGTCTTCGTGCTGCCAGCCGCTGGCGTCCAGCCATTGGCGGAAATAGCCCTGTCCGTAGAAGAGACCGATGCCCACGAGCGGAATATCCAGGTCAGAAGCGCTCTTGATGTGATCGCCGGCCAGCACGCCCAGGCCGCCCGAGTAAATCGGCAGCGACTCATGCAGTCCGAACTCGGCCGAGAAGTATGCGACAGGGCGCGTGCGCAGGACGCCGGCGTGGGTGCCGCCCCAGGTGCGGTCGGCCCTGAGGTATTCCTGCTGCCGGCGGTAGGCGTAGTTGATGCGGCTGTGCAGCGCCAGGTCGCCGGCGCGCCGCTCCACTTCAGCTAACGGCATTTCGGCCAGCAGCGACACGGGGTTATGGTTCAGGTGGCGCCAGCGCACGGGGTCCAGTTCCCGGAACAGCGTGGTGGATTCGTCATCCCACACCCACCAAAGGTTGCGCGCCAGTGACCAGAGGCGTTCCTGCGTGGGGGCGATGAAGCGGGAAAGCGTGCGGGCTTCGCTCACCACCGGCCCCACCTGTTCGGCGGCCTCGGTGAGCATGCGCAGTTCGTCGGGCCGGAACACCCGGGGTTCCACCGTTTGCACCACCAGCACGCCTTGCAGCACGCCCTGGTCAATCAGCGGCACGCCGAGGAAAGAGCTGTAGGAATCCTCGCCGGCTTCGCTGAAATACTTGAACCGGGGGTGGCGGCTGGCGTGTTCCACGGAAACCGGCCGCACCTGCTCAGCCACCAGTCCGGCCAGGCCTTCGTTGAGCCCCATGCGCAGAACGCCAACACAATCGGGGCGCAGGCCGACGGTGGCGGCCAGCACAAGGCTGGCGCGATCAGGCTCCAGCAGGTAGGCCGAACATACCTCGGTGACGAAGCGCTTGGCGATAAGCGCGACGACGTTCGCCAAGGTTTCGGCGGGGTTGCCGCTCTCCTCAGTGAGGCGGGCGATTTCTTCTAATGTGAGGACGTGATTTCCATCCAGAGTGTCTGTGGCCGGGTTCATTTGATTCATGCCTTCTCGCGCAAACAACGGGGTTGGGACGCGCGTCTCGTTTCGTTCTGTTTGTGCGAGTCCGCCACTTCCTGGTGAAGGACCGTCTTCTGATTATATTCCCAGGCGACGCTTCCAGCGGGCAGCCTCTTAACCAAATCGTTAAACTGGGAGGGTCCTCTTGCTGCCGGTTGAATGGACGCCGTACTCATCATCCCGGCCTATGATCCAGGCACAGAACTGGCGGCGTTGATTGAACGTATCCCGCCCGAGGCCGTGTTGCGGATCATTGTCGTCGACGATGGCAGCGGATCTGAAACTCAGCGTTTCTTCGCCGAATGTGCGAGCCTGCCGCGGGTTACCGTGCTAAGGCACGCGGTGAACCTGGGCAAGGGGGCGGCGCTGAAAACTGCCTTCAATCACGTACTGTGTCACTATCCCTCGGCGTTGGGAGTGATCACCGCGGATGCCGACGGCCAGCATCTGGCCGGGGATATCCTCCGGGTGGCGCGCTCTCTTGCGGCGAATCCGGACAGGCTGGTGCTGGGCAGCCGCGACTTCCGCGGACAGGTTCCTCTGCGCAGCCGGCTTGGCAACGTGATCACGCGAAACCTGGTGCGTTTGCTGATAGGCGGTTCGCTCGGCGATACACAGACCGGGTTGCGCGGCATACCGCGGAAACTGCTGCCGCATCTGCTGCGCATCCGTTCGTCCGGATACGAATTCGAACTGGACATGCTGATCGCCGCCAGGCATCAAGGCGTTCCTGTGGCCGAGGAGCGCATCGCCACCGTCTACGAGCCCGACAATCCCACCTCTCATTTCAATCCTCTACTCGATTCGATGCGCATCTACTTCGTTCTGTTTCGTTTCGGCGTGCTCTCCCTGCTGACGGCCGCCGTGGATAACTTCATGTTCTTCCTGCTGTACGGAGTAACAGGAAGTATCGCGCAATCGCAGGCGGGCGGCAGGATGCTGGCCGTACTGTTCAACTATACGGCGGCGCGCCGGGCGGTTTTCCTTTCCGATCAGGCTCACCGGGCCCTGCTGCCCAAGTACCTGTTGCTGGTGGTGGCCAGTGGAGTTGCATCTTACGGCCTGATTCAAGTGCTTCTGCGCGTGTTTCCGGTACCGGTGATCGGCGCAAAGCTTCTGGCGGAGACGGCGTTGTTCGTGCTGAACTTCCTGGTGCAGAGGGATTATGTCTTCCGCCGCGAGAATCGCCCCGCCGCCACGGACTGGGACCGCTACTATACCAGCACGCCGTTTGCGGCGAAGCTCACGCGGAAGTATACGCTGGGCGTGTTGTTGAGAGCGATGAAACGGCATCTGGGAACGGGCGCGGGCAGCATCGTGGAGATTGGCGGCGCCAATAGCTGCTTTCTGGATGGAATTCTGCGCGAGTTGAAGCCGGCGGCCTATCACGTGATTGACAACAACGCCTACGGGCTGGGGCTACTGAGGAAGCGGTCCGATGGCGCAGGCCTCCATCTTCACCTGCAGGATGTGATGGCGGTTGAGCCGGGCCTGCAGGCGGACATGGTGTTCAGTGTCGGTCTGATAGAGCATTTTGACCGCGCGGGCACCCGGCGCGCCATTGACGCCCACTTCCGGCTGCTGAAGCCCGGGGGTTACGCGCTGATCTCCTATCCAACGCCGACGTGGCTTTATCGGGCGGCGCGGTATTTGTGCGAACTTGCGGGATTGTGGAAGTTCCCGGATGAGCGCCCGCTGTTGGCCGGGGAAGTGCGTGCGGCGGCGGAGGGCTGGGGGCGGGTGGAATTCGAAAAGACGCTGTGGCCGCTTGTGTTCACGCAGCGCCTGATGGTAGTTCGAAAGACGGAGTCATGACCGGGCGGCTGTTGTTCTGGCCCGCTTTTGCCACGCTGCTTGCGGTGGCCGCCGCAGGCTTGTCGACTGATGGCCTGTTCAGCAGCTCGATCTGGACGCCGGACGGCCTGAAGCGGATGCTGTGGTTCGTGGCATTGTATGGCTGTTGGGCGGTGTTGGGCGGTTGGCTGTTCCCGCGCTGGTTCACGCGGATTACGCTGGCCGCGGCCTTCATCCATACGGTGGCGGTGTTGGGTCTGAAACCGGTGGCCGGGGTGTTGTATTTCCTTGCCTCGGCGTGGGCGCTGGGCAGTTTCGCGGCCCCTGGTATGTTGGGCATGCTCGCGGGGGTGGCGGCTTACTCGCTGGTAATCGGGATAGCCGTTCATTTTCCGGTCAACTATCCCGAGGTCTACCTGGGGGTGATGGCGGTTCCGCTGGTTTTGCGGCGGGACTGGTTGCAGCCGGGCGAAGCGCAGGTCCCGCGCCGCGGTGAGTTCGCCGCCTGGGCACTGCTTGCGGGAATCCTGGTGATGCACCTTCTGATGGTGTTGAAGCCGGAGGCGGGCGCCGACGCGCTGGCCATGCACCTGGCAATACCGGCGTCAGTGGAAATGCATCATCAGTCCACGTTCGATTTCCGGCACACGCGATGGGCGCTGATGCCGATGAACGCCAACTGGGCATTTACCGCCGTACATCTGCTGGGCGGGGAGGCGGCCACGCGGCTGTTTAACCTGAGCATGCTCTTCGCCACTCTGGCCCTGCTGGAAGGGCTCCTGCGGCGGATGGTTTCGCGCCCGGTGAGCCTTCTGTTGACGGCGCTATTCGCTTCCAGCCCGATCGTTCAGTTAGTAACCGGGACGCTGCTGGTGGAGAATTACTGGGCGGCCATGAGCGTGGCCGCTTTTGCCGGCCTGGTTTGCTACCGGGAGACAGGCGAGATCCGTCAGGCTTACCTGGCAGCCTGTTTTCTGGGCACGTCGCTGGCCACCAAGTATGGCGCGTTCGCCTTCGTGGTTCCCGCCGTCATCGCGCTGGCATGGGAGATCCGATGCCGCAGGGCCTGGCGGCGCGCTCCCGCCGTGGCGGCGCTGCTGGTTCTATTCGGATCAACGCCGTACCTGCGTGCGTGGTTTGTCAGCGGCAACCCTGTGTTTCCGTTCTTCAACCAGATCTTTCGGTCGCCGCACTTCGATTCGACAGGTCCCTTCGCCGATCCGCGTTTTCACGAACCGCTCACGCTTTCGACGCTGTATAGCCTGACCTTTCACACCAGCCGGCACTACGAGGGCCAGAACGGCGGCTGGGGCTTTCACTATCTGTTCTTTGTGCCGCTTGCCCTGCTGATACTGCCGCGGCGCGGGATCCCGCAGGTGGAATCCGCCGCGCTGGGAATCTCACTTACCTATTTTGTACTTACTCTCGCCGGGCAATCGAACGTGCGTTACCTGTACCCGGTGCTGCCGCTGTTCATGATTCTGGCGGCCGGGGTGATTCGGGCCGCGGGCGAATGGGGCGCGATGCGCCGGCGGGCGCTGATTGCGGCGGCAACGGGAATCTTCTTCCTGAACGTATACTTCCAGCCCGCCTCCGGCTGGACGCACGGCGATTTCGATGTATACACGCAGGACATGGCGCCGGTTCGCTCGCTGATCGGGCATTTGAACAGGGAGCATGGGGGCGAACCGGTGGTTTTCCTGGAGACAGCGCAAACGGCCGGTCTACGCGGACGCGCCTACACTGCCAGTTGGCACCACAGCGCTTTCCACAACGCTTTGTCGGCGGCCGGATCGGTGAAGGCGGCGGCCCGGATGCTGGCAGGCATGAGTGTCCGGCATGTGGTGGCGCCATCAGACCTGAAATTGGTGAGCCTGCCGGCGGCAAGGCTGCTGCTGCAGGTGGACTCCGAACCGGAATTGGAGTATATGGGTTGGCGGGTGTACCGTCTGGGCGGTGCAAGGAGCAAGCCGATGCCGGTTTTGTCCGCCGGCGAGTATGACGACATGGATCCGGCGGTGGAATATGAGGGTCAGTGGGCCGGCGACCTGCAATTTGTGGAACCCGTCAACGGTTCTGTGACTTATTCCGCGCAGCCGCAGGCGCTGTTCCGGGTTCGTTTCCGCGGCGGCGCATTGACCTACGTCTACACGAAGTCGGCGAACCGCGGCATTGCCGGGGTCTTCATCGACGGAACAAGCCACGGGACGATTGATCAATACTCAGGCGCGACACAATGGCGGCAGCGCACCCGGTTCGATGGCCTCGGTGAGGGCGTGCACACAATGGAGGTGCGCGTTACAGGCCGGAGCAATCCTGCCGCCACGGGGGCATTCGTGGATCTGGACCAACTCATCATCCGTTAGAGGTGCGATAGGATCAGTCTCATGCATTTGCTTGCTTTGCTCGCCGCCGGCGCCTCTCTGTGTGGAGCGGCGGAGATCTGGCCCCAGTTCCGTGGTCCGAATTCCGGTGGAGTATCGGAGGGCAAGTCCGCGCCTACGGAGTTCTCGCCATCGAAGAACGTGGTGTGGAAAACGGCGTTGCCGGCCGGCAAGTCTTCTCCGGTGTTCACCTCCAGCCGCATCTTTGTCACCGGACATGAGGAAGGGAAACTGCTGACGCTGTGCCTGGACCGCGCCACGGGCCGCATCCTTTGGAGGCGCGAGGTGCCGCAGGCGCGCCAGGAGCGGCGGCATAAGCTGAACGATGCGGCGGCGCCCACGCCGGTGACCGATGGGACGAATGTGTACGCATTCTTCGCCGATTTCGGGCTGGTTTCCTACGATGCGGAGGGCAAGGAGCGGTGGCGCATGCCGCTGCCGCCGATGCCGAGCATGCAGGGCGTGGCGGGATCGCCGCTGCTGGCCGGTGACCGTCTGGTGCTGGTGGTGGATCAGGCGGCGGACTCCTACATGCTGGCGGTAAACACAAAGAACGGGGAAACCATCTGGCGGAAGGACCGGCGTCCGGCGCCGGGCGGAGCTTACTCCTCCCCGGTGCGGTTCGGGGATCACCAGTTTGTTACGTTTTCTCCGTTCGAGCTGGCGGGATTCTCGCTGGAAAGCGGGGAAAAGCTCTGGTGGGCGGGCGGGCTGCCGCCGCAGCCCAAGGCTACACCGCTGGTGAGCGGCGGCGTGATCTATGTTTACGCGCGCAGTTTCTTCGGCGATACGCTGCCGGTGATTCCGGTTTTTTCCACCGTGCTGGAGCAGAACGACACAAACAAGGACGGAAAGATCGCCAGGGACGAAGCGCCGGAAGGGCCGGCGAAGACGTTCTTCGGCGTGGTGGACCGCAATAAGGACGGCGTGGTGGATGGCGGGGAATGGGAAGGCATGATGGAGGTGGCGGCGCCCAGGAGCGTGTTGATGGCGGTGAAGCCGGAAGGGCGCGGCGATCTTACGGAAAAAGCGGTGTTATGGCGGTTCCAGCGAAACATTCCGGATGTGCCGATGCCGCTGTTGTATCAGGGCGCGCTGTATATGGTGCAGAACGGCGGCATCCTTTCTGCGCTCAATCCGCAAAGCGGGGCGGCGATGCGGCAGGGGCGGCTCACTGGGGCGTTGGGGGATTATTATGCTTCGCCGGTGGCGGCGGGGGGAAGAATCTACGCCGCCAACCAGGAGGGCAAAATTGCCGTGATCCGCGCCGGGGACCCGTGGGAACTGCTGGGAGTGAACGACATGGAGGAGGAGTGCTTCGCGACGCCAGCCATCCTCGATGGTGTGTTGTACGTACGGACGGCGGGCGCGCTCTACCGGTTTGAGACACATTAGCAGTGCTACCCTGAAGTTGTGGCGCCTTTTGTCCTCCTTGGCGCCTTTACACCCGATTTTATGAGCAACATTGCAGTCACGCTGCCGGATGGGAGCCGGCAGGAATACCCGGCGGGAAGCCGGCCTTTAGACATTGCCAAGGCGATCAGCCCACGCCTGGCGGAAGCGGCCATTGTGGCCCGCGTCAACGGGGAGTTGTACGATCTCACCCGTCCGCTGGAAGGAGACGCGAAACTCGAAATCCTCACCAGTAAGAACCCGGAAACGCTGGAAGTGTACCGGCACTCCACGGCGCACCTGCTGGCGGCGGCCGTGCTGGAGCTTTATCCGGAGACGAAACTGGGCATCGGCCCGCCCACCGACGCGGGGTTTTTCTACGATTTCTATCGCGAAGCGGCGTTCGTGCCGGAAGACCTGGACCGCATTGAGGCCAAAATGCGCGAGATCCAGCAGCGCGACCTGCCTTATGAGCGCAAGCTTTCGCCCAAGGAGGAAGGCATCCGGAAGTACCGGGAGTCGGGCGAGTTCATGAAGTGCGAACTGATCGACGAGAAGGCCGACGCCATCTTTTCCGAATACACGCTTGGCCCGCATTTCATCGACTTCTGCCGCGGCCCGCACGTGCCCTCCACGTCGAAGCTGAAAGCATTCAAGCTGCTCTCCATCGCCGGCGCCTACTGGAAGGGCGATGAGAAGAACCACCAGATGCAGCGCATCTACGGCACGGCCTTTTTCACACAGAAGGAACTGGATGAGCACCTGAAGCAGATTGAGGAAGCCAAAAAGCGCGACCATCGCAAACTGGGTCAGGAACTGGACCTGTTCAGTATTCAGGAACTGGCCGGGCCCGGGCTGATCTTCTTCCATCCCAAGGGCGGCATCATCCGCAAACAGTTGGAAGACTGGATGCGCGATCAGTATTTGAAGCGCGGCTATTCGCTGGTTTACACGCCGCACATCGCGCGGGCGGACCTGTGGAAGACCTCGGGCCACTACAATTTCTACGCCGAGAACATGTTCAAACGGATGGAGCTGGACGACGCCGAATACCAGCTTAAGCCGATGAACTGCCCCTTCCACATCCTGATCTACCAGAACTCGCAGCGCAGTTACCGTGACTTGCCGGTGCGGCTGGGCGAGTTGGGCACGGTGTACCGCTATGAGCGCTCCGGCGTGATGCATGGCCTGCTGCGGGTGCGCGGATTTACCCAGGATGACGCGCATATCTTCTGCCGGCCGGATCAGATCGAGGAAGAAATTGTGAACTGCCTGCAGTTTGCCGCCGACACGCTGCAGACGTTCGGATTTTCCAGCTACGACGCCGAGCTTTCCACGTGGGACGGGGGCGCCAGCGGCAAGTACGACGGTACGCCGGAACAGTGGCAGATCGGTGAGAATGCGCTGCGCAACGCCGTGGACCGGCTGGGAATCAAGGCAACGGTGATGGCCGATGAAGCGGCCTTCTACGGGCCGAAAATCGATGTGAAACTGGTGGACGCCATTGGCCGCCGCTGGCAGCTTTCCACGGTGCAGTTCGATTTCACCCTGCCGCGGCGCTTTGGTTTGGAATACATCGGCGAAGACGGCCACAAGCATCAGCCGCTGATGTGCCATCGCGCGCTGTTCGGTTCGCTGGAGCGGTTCTTCGGCATCCTGGTGGAACATTACGCCGGCGCGTTTCCCGTGTGGCTGGCGCCCATTCAGACTTCGGTGATGCCCATCACCGACCGCACCCTGGACTACGCAAAGCAGGTGACGGAAAAGCTGAAAGCGGCCGGGCTGCGAGTGGAGCTGGACGACCGGAAGGAGAAGGTGAACTTCAAGATCCGCGAAGCCCAGTTGCAGAAGATCCCCTACATGCTGGTAGTGGGCGATCGGGAGGCCGAGAATGGAACTGTTTCGGTGCGCAACCGCAAGCACGGCGATCAGGGCGTGAAACCGCTGGATGAGTTCCTGGCGGACATACAGAAACTGATCGAAGCGAAGACTCCGTTTGAATAGCAGATGATCTGGGTGTTGGCGGCGCTTGCCGCCGGGTCCGTGGTATTTTCGGCGCTGGTGATTGAGGCCGCGCGGCGTTATCTTGCCGTGCGGCCTTCGCCATTGAAGGGGACTCCGCCGCCGGTCAGCGTACTGAAGCCGGTGGCCGGTTTGGATGAAGGGCTGGAGGAGAATCTGCGCTCATTCTTCGAACAGGACTATCCCCGGTTCGAGATACTCTTTGCGGCACATGCGGCGGCGGATCCGGCTGTGGCGGTAGTGGAGCGGCTGCGGGCGGCTTATCCCGGCGTGGCTTCGCGGCTGATCCTGACCGGCGAACCGCCGTATCCCAATCGCAAGGTGCGCAGCCTGCACCTGATGACTGGCGAGGCGCGGCACGATCTGCTGGTGATGAGCGACAGCGACATTCGGGTGGAGCACGATTTCCTGCAAAAGATTGCCGCCGAGTTCCAGGATGAGAGGCTGGATCTGACCACGTGCCCCTACCGCGCGGTGCCGGGCAGCGGTATCTGGCCGCGGCTGGAGGCGGTGATGATGAACACCGAGTTTCTCGGGGGCATCCTGGTGGCGCGGATGATGGAGGGCATGCGGTTTGCGGTGGGTCCCACGATCGTGGCGCGCCGGAAGGTGATCGAGGCGATCGGCGGCTTTGAGTCGCTGCGCGAGTATCTGGCCGAGGACTTTGTGCTGGGCCAGCGGGCGGCGGAATTGGGCATGGGTGTGGGCCTGTCGCGGGTGGTGATGGAACACCGCATCGGAACGTCCGGTTTCGCTGCGAATGTGGCGCACCGGCTGCGATGGGTGCGCAGCACGCGACGGTCGCGCCCGGCCGGCTATGTGGGGCAGGTATTCACTTACCCTGTTCCGCTGGCGCTGCTGCTGGTGGGCGCATGGCCCGCGGCCTGGCCGGTACTGTTGGTGGTGTTCCCTTTGCGCGCGGCCGGAGCGTGGATGACGGCCTGGTGCGTGCTGCGCGATCCGCTCACGCGGTCACACTGGTGGCTGGTGCCCTTGCAGGACGTATTCAGCTTCGTCTTCTATCTGGCCGGTTTCTTCGGTAATACGATCCGGTGGCGGGGAGTGGACTATGTTCTGAGACGCGGGGGACGGTTCGAACGGAAATGAACCTCGGCAGGCGCCTTAATGCTACCGTCCTGATCTGCCGAAAGGACAGGTGTGCGGTACTTCGTCCGCCTGGCGCTACTGATCATCGGAACCCTATCCGGGTTGGCGGCGCAGTCCACGCTCACCTGGACCACGGCGCCGCAGTTGCCGAACGCGTTGCGGGGTACGGCCTACAGCGCGCAATTTGCCACCACGGGCGGCACGGCGCCAATCAGTTACGCCATCATTACAGGCGCTTTACCCACCGGACTTGCGTTGACAACGGCCGGCCGGATCTCGGGTTCACCGATTGTGTCGGGGGGCTTTACGTTCACCGTAAGGGCGGTGGACTCCTGCGCCGGGGCCGGCTGCCCGAAGACCGCCGACCGTGCGTTCACCCTCATCGTGGGCACGACGGCGCTGTTCCTCACTACGACGACGCTGCCGGCCGCCTCCACTTGCGCGCCCTACTCGGTGACGCTGGAGGCCTCCGGGGGCACGATACCGTACACGTGGTCGGCCACGGGGCTGCCCACCGGCTTTTCGCTCAATTCTTCGACGGGCGTGCTTTCGGGCAGCAGCACTACGGCTGGCTCCTACAACGTCACCATCACCGTAGCCGATTCGCGTAACCTGTCCACCAGCCGGCCGATGACGCTGGCGGTGAGCGGGGGTTCAGGCAGCCTTCAGATCACGACCTCGACGCTGCCTTCGGGCACAGTGGGAACGGCTTACTCCACCGTGCTCGCGGCCAGTGGCGGCACGGTCCCTTACGTCTTTTCGATCGTGGAACAGCCGGTGCCGGGCCTTAGCCTTGTACCCTCAGGATCGATTCAGGGAACACCCACCACGGCCGGCGCCTACGCCACACTTTACCGGGTGAGCGACGGCGGGGGCTGCGCGGCCACACGGCGCATTTCCACGCAGGTGAATGCGGCCGCGCCTCCGGCGGCGATTCCGCCGGTGATCACCACGCCGGTGCTGGCGGCGGCGCGGGCGGGGATGCTTTACGAAACCCGGCTGGCTGCCAGCGGAGGCACCGCACCCTACACATGGTCTCTGGCCGCAGGCACACTGCCCGAGGGGATGGAACTGACATCGGAAGGGGTGCTCACTGGTACGCCGGCTCTGGCGGGACTGTTTCCGCTGCTGATCCGGGTTACCGACGCCGCGCAAGCGTCTTCCACTCGCAATTACAATTTGCCGGTGAATCCGCCGATCCAGATCACCACTACGTTCCTGCCGGCGGGGAAGGTGGGCACGCCGTACTCGCAGAAGCTGGAGGCGACGGGTGGCATCGGGGCGCTGGTCTGGACGCGGGTTGGGGGTACGGCGCCACCGGGCGTGGACGTGGATCTGTTCGGCGGCGCAGTAGTTGGCACTCCGCAGCAGCACGGGGAGTTCGCCTTCGATGTAATGGTGCGCGACAGTCTGAACGCCACCGCCACCGTTTCGCTGACGCTCAGCATCGCCGAAGCGCTGGGTCTGCCGGCATTTACTCTACCGAACGCGCAGGCGGGGCAGCCCTACACAGCTACTATCCTGGCTACCGGTGGAACTCCGCCGGTGGAATTCACCGCCAGCGATCTTCCGCAAGGCCTCATGATGGACTTAGCGGGCACGATATCGGGGACGGCGCCGGACGCTGGTGCGCACGTTATCAACATCCAGGTGAAGGATTCCTCGGGCGCCACCGTTTCCCGGCGTGTGCCGCTGGTGATCGATCCTTTCTTCCGGATTCGAACCGAATTTCTCGCCGCCGGACAGGCCGGGACTCCGTACGAGGAGAAACTCACGGCCACCGACGGCAAACCGCCGTATGTGTGGGCAGCACCTGTGCCCCGTTCGCTTCCGTTGGGGGTGACGGTGGGCGCGGCCGATGGGCAGATTCGCGGCACGCCGATTGAACCGGGTGAATACAATGTCAGCTTCCGCGTCGTCGACTCGACGGGCGCGCAGGCGGAGAAGACGTTGCTGATCTCCATCCGGCACGGCTTCCGGATCACGCCCGATAGGCTTGCGCCCGCAAACGTAAACGTGTCTTATTCGGCGGTGCTGCAGACACTGGGCGCTCGGACCCCGGTGACATGGACGTTAGAATCGGGGGCGCTGCCGCCGGGCGTGGTGCTGGACCCGGTGGCGGGGGCGATCACGGGACGGCCGGCACGGGCGGGCGAGTTCACCTTCACCGTAAAGGCGGTTGACGCCACTCAAACCGAAGCGTCTTCAAAGCTGGTGCTGACGGTTCGCGATGCGATGCGGCTGGCGCCAGGCGTACTCAATTCGGCCGGTGCCGGAGCGCCCTACCGCCAGACGATTGAGGCATTGGACGGGCAGGGAACGATGACCTGGACGCTGTTGAACGGGTTGGTTCCCGACGGGCTGCGGCTGGAGTTTTCCGCCACATCGGCCACGATTACAGGCACACCCACCAAGCCGGGGGCATTCGAGTTCACGCTCCAGGCGCGCGATAGCGCGGGGCAAACCGCCACGCAAACATACACCCTGCGAATCGTCGGGCCGCTCTCGGTGTTGACCGAGAGCCTGCGCCTGGCGGTGGTAGGCGCCAACTACAGCGTTGTTCTGGCGGCCGATGGCGGCGAAGCTCCGTACGTGTGGTCGCTGGCATCGGGCAATCTTCCCGGCGGGCTTCGTCTCGAAACGGAGTCGGGCGCGATCACCGGCTCACCCACACAGGCCGGCACATTCGGTTTCACCGTGGAGGTGCGGGACAAGGAGCAGCGCCGCGCCACCAGGAATCTTTCGATACGCGTCGCCCGCGACCTGACGCCAAACCTGGAGTCGCTGGCGGCCGCCACCGTGGGCATTCGTTATTCGCAACAACTGCGCACGCTGGTGGACGACACCACCTGGTCGATCAGCCAGGGGCGGCTTCCGGACGGCCTGTCGCTGAACGCGGCCAGTGGCGACATCACGGGCGTACCCTCGCAGGCCGGCACGTTCTCCTTCACCGTGGCCGTACGCGATTCCGGTGGAGCGTCGGGCAGCCGTGAGTACACCATCCAGGTAGCGAGGCTGGAAATTCCGAGGCTCGCCATCGACATGGCTTCGACGGCTGCGGCGCGCCAGGCGCCTGTCACCCTCACACTGAATGGTCCTGCGCCGGTGGACTTGGAAGGCATCCTGAGCCTGCGTTTCCAAGCGGAGGCGGGGACGGAGGACCCGGCCATGCGGCTCTCCTCGCCGGACGGCCGCGCGGCGCGATTCAGCGTGGCCCAGGGATCGACGCGCGCGGTATTTGCCGGAGGCGTCCTGGCGCTGCAAACCGGCACGGTGGCGGGCAGCATGACACTGGTGGCAAGTCTGAACGCCAACGGCGTCCCAGTGACGCCGGACCCTGCTCCGGCACGCACCATCCGCATTCCCCGCGCGGCCCCGCAGCTCACCGTGTTGACAACGCGCCGGGCGGCGGCGACAGTGAACGTCGGCCTGACGGGATACGCCACCAGCCGGGAAATCACCGCGGCCGAGTTCCGGTTCCTGAACTCCGCGGGCACCCCGCTGCATTCGTTCACGGTGACTCTCACCGCCATCATGAACGACTGGTACGGATCACGCGAGTCCCTGGCCTACGGAGGGCTGTTCCAGCTTACGCTGCCGTTTGTCGTCAGCAGTCAGGCCACCAGTGTGACGGTTACGCTCACCAATTCAGTGGGCAAGTCCGAGCCGCGCACGGTCCAAATCCGGTAAACTCGATTTTGCTGTGAAACTGCTTTCTGGCGCGCTGGGCGCCGAAATTTCCGGAATCGACCTCGCGCACCCGCTCACGGACGCCGCGCTCAAGGATATTCAGGATCTCTTTGCGCGCCACCTGGTGCTGGTTTTCCCCGCGCAGGATCTGACGCCGGCGCAGCAGGTGGCCTTCACGCGCAATTTCGGCCCGGTAGAGCCGCACCCTCTGGGCTCACGCCGCACGGCCGAGGGCCAGCCCGAAGTTCTGATCTTTGAGAACAAGCCCGGCACGCCCGGCGCGCGCAACGACTTCTGGCATTCCGACATCTCCTACGTCACCACGCCTCCCGGCGCGTCTGTTCTGCATGCCCGCGTCGTCACCGAAGGCCGGGGCGACACGATGTTCTGCAACATGTACACAGCCTATGAAGAACTGTCGTCCGGCCTGCGGCGCCTGCTGGAATCGCTGAGCGCGGTGCACAGCGCCGAGCTCCTGGTGAGGCGCAACAACGAAACCCGGAGCGACGGCCGTCCCATCGAAGGCGTGCCACCCGCCGTGGAACACCCGGTGATCCGCAGCCACCCGGTTACAAGGCGAAAGGCGATCTACGTGAATCCTTACTTCACCTCGCATTTCAGCGGCATGACAGGAGAAGAAAGCCGGCCCATGCTGGAGTATCTTCACGCGCGCGCCACGCGGCCCGAAAACGTATACCGCCATCATTGGCGCAGGGGCGACGTACTGATGTGGGATAACCGCGCGACGATGCACTACGCCGTATATGACTACGACGAGAACATGCCCCGCCGTATGCACCGTACGACAGCGGGCGGCGAACGCCCGTCGTGATTTCTGACTAACCCCCTTGCGCTTGGCGATGGCAGGAACTACAATTCTCACACTGGATCCAGTCGAATGGGGAAAATCGGAAATAGTCTCACTGCTCTCGTTTTCTGCGCACTACAGGCTGCCGCGCAAAGCGGAATGGGTTCGATCACGGGCGTCGTCGCAGACACCGCCGAAGCCGTCATTCCCGGCGCGCTAATCAAGGTCCGCAACGTCGATACCAACATCACGCGTGAAGTGAATACCGCGGAAGCCGGCGCCTTCACCGTCACAAACCTGCCGCCGGGCAAGTATGACTTCAGCGCGGAAATGCAGGGCTTCCGCGCCTATCACAAGTCCGGCATCGTCATCGAAATCGGCCAGGTGTGGCGCGAGGATGTCAAGCTGCAGGTGGGATCAGTGAGCGAATCGGTCAGCGTGACGGCCGAGGCCGCGCTGATCAACACGGAAACGGGCGCGATCAAGGGGGACGTCATCGTCCAGGAGGAGATCAACAGCATGCCGCTGGACGGGCGCGACTTCACCGATCTCGCTTTCCTGGTGCCTGGCGTGACGCCGATGGCGCAGGGCGGCCAGGGCTCCGGCCTGAACGTAGGGGGCGCGCGTTCGGACTCCACCAACTACTCCGTGGACGGATTCAACAACCGCAACCCGCGCGGGGCGGCCGCGCAGGTACGCCCGAACATGGGGGCAATGCAGGAGTTCCGGATGGAAGTATCCGGTTTCTCCGCCGAGAGTGGCCGCATGGCCGGCGGCATCATCAACATGGCGCTGCGTTCAGGCACCAATCAGTTTCACGGCGACGTGTTTGAATACATGCGCAACGACATCTTCGACGCGCGCGCTTTCTTTGACCGGGACAAGCTCAGTCTGCGCCGCAACCAGTTCGGCGCGACGTTGCACGGCCCTATCGTCCGGGATCGCACATTCTTCCTGCTCAGTTGGGAAAGCTACCGGGAAGTGCTGGGGCAGAGCCAGATCGGACGGGTGCCGTCGCCGCTCGAACGGCGTGGAGATTTTTCGCAATCCACGGCGCCGATCACCGGCGGCACGGTTTACCTGCGCGATCCACTGGCCACCGGCAACTGCACCGCGACGGTGGCTACCGCGTGCTTCCCCAACAAGCAGATTCCCGCCAGCCGGTTTCACCCCACCGCCCTCAAGCTGCTCGAATATTACCCGCTGCCCAACCGTCCGGGTACCGCCAATAACTACATCAACTCGGCGAAGGACTACGACGTCTGGGACAGTTACATGTTTAAGGTGGACCACCGGTTCGATTCAAAGAACAGCGTGGCCGGCCGATTCCAGTACCGCGACGCCGACAACACCGCCCCCTTCGCCGGGTCCAGCCTTTCGATTTCTCCCACCTTCAGCAACGACAACCGGTCACTGTTCGGGCTCGATTACACGCGGCTGTTTTCACCCACCCTGGTGTGGGAAATCCGCGGCGGATTCAGCCGCAACGCCACCGTGGAACGGGAGGCCAACCAGGGACGGAACATTGCGGAGGAACTGGGCATTCCGGGCACCACCAACGACCCGCAGCTTACCGGGTGGCCGCGCTTCACTGTGCTCGATCACATACCTCTGGGCTCGGACGCGGCGCAGCCGGTGCAGTACCACGTCACCACCATACAGGCCAACACCAAGTTCAGTTGGGTGCGGTCAAAGCACGTCTTGAAGTGGGGTTTCGATATCGAACGGGTGCGCTTCAATCAGCCTTTCCTCAACAACGCCCGGGGTACCTTCAATTTTCAGCGCAACTGGACCAATCATTCGATTGGCGACTTGCTGCTGGGCATGCTGCAGAGCACCACACGCACGGCCGAGACCACGCGTAACTACATGCGTTCCACCAGCATGGGCGGCTTCTTCAACGACGATTTCAAGGTCTCCCGCAACCTCACACTCAATCTCGGCATGCGCTACGAACTCGATCTTCCGCCCTACGACCGTTATGACCGCGCATCCAACTGGGTGGAGGAGAAACAGAAGATCATTATCGCCGGCGATCAGCATTTCCCCGAACTACACCAGCGCCTGGCCCAGTACAACCTGCAGGACCGCGTGATTCTCGCCAGGGACGCCGGCTATCCGCGCTCGCTGATCTTTGCCGACTATGTGAACTTCGCCCCGCGCCTGGGCTTTGCCTGGCGCCTTCCGGGCAGGAACACCACGGTCTTCCGGGGCGGCTACGGCATCTTCTACACCGGCCACCTGCTGAACCCGATGCGAACCAGCCTGATGACGGGCTTCCCTTTTTCCGTCAACCAGACGTTCTCCCGCCTGGCGTCGAATCCGTCATTGGTTACCCTTTCCAATCCCTTCCCCGATCAACGGGCCACCGAAGGCAACACCACCAACTCAAACGGCTATGATCCGCGGCCGCCCACCGGCTACATGCAAAGCTACAGCCTGACCGTCGAACGGGATCTGGGGCGCGGTACTGCTGTGGAAGCCGCATACGTTGGTTCGAAGGGCACACACCTGGGCCGTCAGTACGATATCAACCAGCCGCTGCGCAGCCTGGAGTTATACCAGGCCAACATTCCCTTCCCGCGTCCCTACGGCGGCCTGAACACCATCAATTACTATTCTTTTGGGGCGAACTCGAACTACAATGCCGCGCAGATTTCCCTGCGCCGCCGCGGCCGCGGCCTGTTTTACCGGGTCAACTACACGTTTTCCAAGTCGATTGACGACGCTTCGCAGATCACCGGGCAATCGGCCGGCGGCTTTGCCGGAGCGCAAAACGCCAGGGATCTGAAAAGCGAACGGGGCCGCTCCGATTTTGACCGCCGCCACGTCGTCACCGGCGTCTTCTCGATGCCCGTGCCCATGGGGCGCGGCCAGCGCTTCCTCGCCGATGCCCGCGGCTGGAAACAGGGGGTCGTGGGCGGATGGCAGCTTTCGGGAACCGCTACTTATTACAGCGGGCAGGCGCTGACCATCGTCGCCGCCGATGTGGACGCCAATCTCGGCGAGTCGCTGCGGCCCAACCGCCTGGGCGTGGGAATTCAGCCGGACATTCCCGGCGCGGGCCGCCGGGGAGTGGACTACCCCTTCTTCAAGCTCACCGACTTTGAGAAGGTGCCGCGTTGCACAGCGCGCGACACCTGCGTTGCCAGCGCCAACGGATTCACGCCGTTCACGTTCGGCAACTCCGGCCGCAATATCCTGGACGGTCCGCGGCAGAGCTTCATCAATATGGCGCTGATGAAGAACTTCAGCGTCGCCGAGCGCAAGCGGCTGCAGTTCCGCTACGAGGTCTTCAACATACTGAACCGCCCGAACCTCAACCTTCCCAACCGCCAGTTTAATTCCCTGAGTGGGGGATTGATAACAGCGGTGGTGGACCGGGGACGCGGAGGGCCGAGGGTAATGCAGGTGGCGCTGAAGTTTGAGTTCTGAGCAGTCCTGAGATGCAGTGAATGCCACCGTTGCGCAGCAGCATATGGCGCGCATAGAGCGGCACGACCTTATAATGCGGCGGGAGTTGCAGGCGCAGCTTTTCAAAGAAGGCATCCTCGGCGGGTCCGAATCCGAACCGCGGCAGGAACAGAGTATCGTCAATCAGCGCCGAGTTGGTGTAACTGATGCCTGGCCACCCCATGCCCAGTGAAGGATCCCCGGCCAGCCGCGGCACCCTCACCACGCGGAATCCGATGTCCTCCAGCAGCTTCGCCTTCGAATCCACCATCGCTCGGGCCGGCGAATGGAAACCTGGCAACTGGCTGCGAATCACAGACACTATTCGCCCCGCCAGATCCCGCCCCGTGCGCACGCTGATGGCGCCTTCAGCCCAGCCATTGAGCAGCCTCGGATCTTTCTTCAGCATCGCAGCCACGCCGGCCGGATTCACGCAGTCGCCGGGGTCGTTCGGGCAGTTCTGATCGGTGTACCTCTCCAGTTGCTCGCCCAATCCGCCATCGAGCGGCAGAGGCCAGTCGGCCTCCTTTTCCCTGATGCGGTCCAACACCTGGCTGATCCTGTTCAGGTTGGGACCAAACGCCGCCTCACGATTGGAAAACAGCCGTGCCAACTCGTTCACTTCGGGTTGCGGCATTGCCCGGAAGTAGTCCACCAGCACGTCCACCGCCGCCCGCGCGATGCCATAGTTTTCCTTCTCCGGCTGCGAGATCAGCACGATCCCATCGCGGGGAAGCAGGCAGATGAAGTAGTCGACATGGGAGGAAATGTCGGCGAAGTTGACGGCATCGTCGGCGCCGAACTCCCGCATGAGGACGTGGGCAAATTCGCCTTCGGTCAGAGACTTGCCCCAATAGGGCGAGGCCGAGTCGCCATAGAAAAGTACGATGCGCGAAGGATTCTTCGGATGGCGGATGAACTGCAGGTCGCCCCCTTCCCAGGAAAGCTGGGAGCGGACAAACCATTCGCCCTTTAGGGCTTCCAGCGCCGGCTGGAAGAGCTCCCCGTTCTCGGGCTTGCCTTCGAACGCCTGCCGGGTTACCAGGACCCGCTCACGGCCATCGGCGATTCCCGATTTCAGGTAGTCCTGCACCCAGGGATTCGACTGATCCCACGTGCTGTCGCGGAAGGAAAACGAGTGGATGGAGTCCGGGAAATGGAACTTGAGCGCACGGGCGTACAAGGCCGGATCCTGATTCTGGGGCATACCAAGGGATATCGCCAGCGGCCGGCCGATTTTCGGCAGCATTTCCTTGGCGATGTCCAGCGAATCGCCGTGTTGCGCGCTGCGCAGTGTGAGGAAGCCAAGCAGGTTGACGTCGAGGAAGAGGCCCTTCACCGGTTCATTGTCGGGCAGCGCCCGGAAACCCGGCAGCGTCGGCTGATAGAAAATGTGGCACTTCATCTCCCGTTCGGCGCGAACCAGCACGGGGTTGAACGGCAGCCCGTTGCCGCGGAAATAGCGTTCCAGTTCGAGGACGCCGCTGGCGCAGGCGAAACGCAGAGCACCCGGAGCAGTGGCGGTGGGATACCTGCCGGTGGGCGGGACCGGAAGGAAGCGGATACGAGCCTCCGCCGCCAGGCCTGGAATCGCGAAAAGGGCGACCACGATGGCGGCCGCCCGGGCCGAAAAACAGTTGCCCATGCTCCTAAACGATATGGCGTATCGTTTAGGAAGAGGTTACCTCTCCACACTCCACACTTTCCTCTGTGCTAACGTCATTAACTGTAGAGGTTGCTTATGGACGAACGTGCCGTTACCCTTCGCCCCCTTTCAAGCCGGCGCAGCAGCCGCGGCTTCTCGCTGATTGAGATCATGATCGTGGTGGCCATCATTCTTGTGATCGCCTCCATCGCCATTCCCAAGATCAACGCCAGCCGTATGCAGGCCCATGAGATGGCCGCCATCCGCACGATTACGGCTATCCATACTGCGCAGACCCAGTACATGTCGCAATTCGGGAAATACGCCACCAATCTCACCGAACTCGGCCCACCGGCGAGTGGCAACGCCGGACCTAGCGCCAGTGACCTGCTCCCCGGCGACCTGGCAGCGGGCAGCAAGAGCGGCTACAAATTCACCGTCACCGGCGGACCCACGGGTTACACCATCAATGCGGACCCCGTGGCCTTCGGCAACACCGGCCGCCGCACGTTCTTCTCCGATCAGTCTCTGGTGATCCGCGAGAACTGGGGACAGGAAACGGCCAACGTTCAGTCCAAGGAAATCAAGTAGCGCCTACTGCCCTATCGCAAACGCCGCGCTGGTGATTCTATCCGGCGCAGCCAGCGCCAGAAGCTGACTCTCCACCTTCGCCGCATAGTCTTCTCGGCCGGCCTCCCGCCATAACCACAGCGCCTCCTCCAGCCGTTCCGCGGCGCCGCTGAAATCGCCCCGCTGTTCAGCCACTGACGCCAGCCGATACCAGGCCAGCGCAAGGCTATCCTGATCCCGGAGCTCCTGCAGGGGCCGCAGGGCACGAAGCATTTTCGCCTCCGCTACATCCAGGTCCCCGCGGCGTAGCGTGATTTCCGCGAGTTGCCATTCAGCCAGCGCCGTTTCCCTCGCGCCCACACTGTTCCGCGGCAGGGCCAGAATCTCAGTCAGCGCGGTTTCAGCTTCCTGCAGCAAGCCGCTGCCGGCATAACATTGCGCAAGCTGCCGCAGCCCCAACGCCAGCCCTTCGTTGTCCCTGGCGGCGCGGCTGCCAGCCACGCTCGCTTCAGCATGTCCGGTGGCCCGCGGCAGATCGCCCTGCCGGATGGCCAGGCTGCTCAGCGCCCAGTGCAGCCCGGCGTCGCAGTTGCCGTTCATGCGCGCGGCGCTGGCGTTGAGCAGCACCTGCGCGCGGTGCAGCCGGTCGCGAAACAGCGCCACCTGTCCCAGCAGAAAAAGATTGTCGGCCTCCAGGGCGGGCTCGGACAAGCTCCGCGAAAGAGCCAGCGATTGACGAATGGCGCTGACGGCCTCGCGATACTCGCGCAGCACGGACAGCGTAAACCCCAGCCGGTTGTAAAGATCCGCCTTCTTGCGGGAATCCTCGCAGACCGCCAGTTGCTGCCTGCAGGCGGCGGCGCGCCCCTTCATCTCATCGATATCGCCGCACACCAGCGTGTTCGCCGCGAGCGGTTCGGGATGCCAGGCGATCCCCTTCCGCCGCAGATCAAAGAGCCTGGAACGGATGGCGGCGAACTCGGGCGCCGACCTTGAAATGCGATGGAATCCAGCCTCGCTTACCCAGAACATCACGGCGTGAGGCACACGCCGCAGGCGCGCCGTATCGCGGCACAGCAGCGGCAGGTAAGGGGGAATAGCGGCGTCGGATATCGACACGAACACACAACTCCGGCGGCTGCCGAGGCGCGAAAGCGCATCGCCCAGCTTTCCGCCGGATTCTTCGACGTTGATCAGGTAGAGCGGTACTTTGATACGCGAGGCGAGATAGGCGGCCGCTTTGGCCGGCGTCTCATCGTGGTCGCACAGGACGAACGTGAAAACACCTTTTGTCGCGGCGTTCACCAGGGCGGCGATCGAATCGGCTTCCCGCTCCACACGGGTAGCAAGAGTCATCCGGAAGTCCCCTCCGAATTGGACTTGTCCGACAGATTTCTGAATTCTACACCCTTTTGGGGGCTAGCGCGAAAGCTTTAACGCAAACTGCGCGACGCGGGGCTGGTTGCCCTGTGCGCTCACCACTCCGAACTGGGCGTTGCCGAAGACGACGTTGGGCGGCGCAAATCGGGGTGTGTTGGCGATGTTGAAGAATTCCGCGCGGAACTGGAGTTGGAATCGCTCGCGGATGCGGGTGTTCTTGGCGAACGTGATGTCCACACCGTCGGTGCGGTCACTGCGTGCGCCGTTGAACGTGCGCGGCGCGGTACCGAATGCATAGGCGGGAGCGTTGGAAAAGGCCGTGCGGTCCAGCCACTGTTCGGGGCGCGGATTCGCCGCCAGCGGACTTTGCCCGTTCCAGTCAGGCCGTTGCCCGCCCCCCTGCGAGAAGTTATTATTCACCGCGCTGGTGACGCCCAACGGGCCGCCGCTGTAGGCTGACCAGATCCCGGCGATCTGCCAGCCGCCAAACAGGCCGCCCACCAGTCCCTTACGGTTTCGGGCGAACGGGACTTCGTAGACTGCATTGAGGATGAAGCGGTGGGTCATGTCCGCCGTGGACGAAGCCCATTCAGCGGACATGTTATTCCAATTCTGAAACGTCTGGCCACTCAAGTCCTCTCCGGCAAAGCCGCCAATGCCGTAATCCAATAGCTTTGAGTAAGTGTAGGACGCCAGAAAACTGAAGTTGTTCGTCAGCCGCTTCTCCAGCCGGCTTTCCAGTGCGTGATAAGTGGAACTGGCCCAGTGTTCGTTCTGGGAGGTAACGCTGGTGAAGTGCGGGAACGGCCGCAAAAGCTGGGCCCGGGCCACTGTCGCCTGCGCCAACGGGCCGACGCTGATTTGGCCGCGGAACGGGTTGGCCGTCTGCGTACGCAATCCATTGCCTTCGGCCAGCGCCGCGTCGGGAAGCTGGTTGTACTGCCGGTTCTGCGGCCACTTGATCCCGCGGCTACCCGCATAACCCACCTCGAAAACCATCGCGAAAGGCAGTTCCTGTTGGATATTGAAGTTCCACTGGCCGCTGTAAGGCAGGCGATTTCCGCGATTGAAGAATGCAACGTCCTGGCCCAGCAATGTCGCAAGACCCAGGCGGCTGCCGGTAGGCTGATTCAGCCCTTGCGGAAATGGGTTGCTCCAGTTTACGATAGGCGTCACGCCATCCAGGCTGGTGACGATGTTGGTGCTGGTCTGGAAGCCGGAGATGCCGAAGGCGCCAGAGCCCGTTCCAATTCCGGTGCTGGAGCCGTAGAACAGTCCGCCGCCAGTGCGGATCACCGTCTTCGATGTCACGCGATACGCCAGACCCAGCCGCGGGGCGAAGTTGTTGCGGTCCGGATCGGCGTTGTAGCGGCTGAGGCCGTTCACGCCTACGAAGGTCAGACCGCCGCGCGTGGTCAGCCCCGGCGCCTGAAGGGGAGAGGCGGCGGTAAAGTCGAAGTTCGTGAGCTTGTCGAAGCGGTCTTTACGCGGCGTTTCGTAATCCCACCGCAGGCCCAGGTTAAG
>JANRLE010000193.1:0-34814 GCA_033762895.1 Bryobacteraceae bacterium
GTCTGGGCTTGCCGCACCCGCCCGCCCTGATAGTCGGCAAAGAAGAACGTCTTGGGATCCTTGGCTTTCGGATTTAACCGCCCGCCGATGAATCCTCCAAACTGATTGAGCTTGAACGGGGGCTTCCGCGCGGCCGCGCCATCAAAAAAATTGCGCGCGTCAAAGGCGGAGTTGCGGAGAAAGTGGAACATGCCGCCGTGGTAATCCCGCCCGCCGGACTTAAACGTGAGGTTCACCGTGCCGCCGCCGCCGCGGCCGAACTGGGCGTTGGCAACCGAGCTTTCGATCCGGAATTCCTCCACCGCCTCGATGGGAGGAAAGATCAGGATCCCCAGTCCGTTGTGATTCTCATTGTTGTTGATTCCGTCCAACAGGAAGTTATTGTCCTGGAAGCGCTGGCCATTGAGGGCGAAACCAGTCACTCCGCGCTTCATCGTGATGGGCGAACCGAGCGCCTGCGTCTGCGCCGGCATTGCTCCGGCGGCCAACCCGATGAGATTCGCGAAGTTCCGTCCGTTCAACGGCAGGTCCTTGATCTGTTTTTCGCCGCGAAGATTGGAAAGCGTCGCCGATTCGGTCTGCAGCACGGCCACGGCCGCCTGCACGTCTACGGACGTCGCCACCGAGCCCACCTTCAATTCGAAATTGATGCTCACGCGCTGGCTGACCGCCAACTGCAGGCTCTGCGCGGCGCGCTCAAATCCGCTGGCCTCCACTTCCACCACATAGTCGCCGGGCCGCAGTGGAGGCGAAACATAAATCCCTTCGTTGTTGGAGGCCACCTGCAAGCTGATGCCCGTGCCCGAATTGCGCAGAGTGACCTTGGCGCCCGCCACCACCGCGCCGGCCGAATCCCGCACCGTGCCGCTGATGCTGCCCGTGTCCACCTGGCCCAGCAGGGCCGCGCACATCCCTAGTAGAGCGATCAGGATCTTCATGTATCGGTATTCTATCGCATGGTAGATACTGGAATTGTTGACGCGATGCTTGAAAACGTGAACCTTGAGCGCAAGCTCTCCCGTGATGAGTATCAGGAGGTGCTGCCCGGCCTGCAACGCCGGCTCTACGACCTCGAAAAGGCGTGTTGGGACAACCGCATCCCCTCGATCGTGATCTTCGAGGGGTGGGAGTCGTCCGGCAAAGGAGGCGCGATCGCCACGCTGACCCAGCGCCTCGATCCGCGCGGCTTCAAACTGCAGCCTATCGAAAGTCCCCGTACCTTTGAGCAGAATCGCCCGTGGCTTTATCGCTTCTGGCTGCGTGTTCCCAATCGTGGTGAAATGGTGATCTTCGACCGGAGCTGGTACATCCGCGTCCTCGATGAACGCGTGCAGGGCCTGCAGCCGGCCGACGTGTGGCGCCACGCCTACCGCGATATCACCGAGTTCGAGCGGATGCTCTCCGATGACGGCGCGGCGATCGTTAAGTTTTTCTTCCATATCTCGAAGAAAGAGCAGAAACGGCGGTTCCGGAAGCTGGAAGCGGACCCGCTGGAGGCATGGCGCGTCACGCGCGAAGCGTGGCGGCAGAACCGGGCTTACGAAAAACACCTGGAGGCTGCCGAGGAGATGCTGGAGATGACCGAGTCGGAGTATGCGCCGTGGACCATCGTCGAGGCCACCTCGCGCTGGTACGCCCGTAAGAAGGTCTTTGACACCCTGATCCGCGTGCTTGAGGATCGCCTGGGGGTCAACGTTCCGTCCGAGGATGTATCCGAAGAGGCCGTGCTTCGCGAAGCCGACATCCGCCAGGCCATGGAAAAGATGGAAGGCGAGCCTTCTGAAAACAACGGCGCCGAAAAGCCGGCGCGCAGAAAGAAGGGGGCCTGAATGCTCGAAACTCTCGATCTTACTCTCAGCCTGGAACGCAAGGAATACGCGCTGCAACTGGCCCGTCATCAGATTCAACTGCGGGAACTTGGCTATCAGGTCTATCTGCAGAAACGCCCCGTTGTACTTGTCTTTGAAGGTTGGGACGCCGCCGGAAAAGGCGGCGCCATCAAGCGGATCACCGAAAAGCTGGACCCCCGCGGCTATGTCGTCTATCCCATCAGCGCGCCGCAGGGAGAGGATAAGACCCGCCACTACCTCTATCGTTTCTGGCGCAGGCTGCCGGAGAAGGGCCAGGTCGCGATCTTTGACCGTTCCTGGTATGGCCGCGTGCTGGTGGAGCGCGTGGAAGGTTTCGCCACCGAGGAGGAATGGCGCCGCGCCTACAAGGAAATCAACTCCTTTGAGCGCCAGTTAGTGGATTTCGGAGCGATTGTCGTCAAGTTCTGGATGCACATTTCGCGCGATGAGCAGTTACGCCGGTTCGAAGAACGCAAGGAGATCGGTTACAAGGCGTGGAAACTGACCGACGAGGACTGGCGCAATCGCGGCAAATGGGAAGTCTACGAACACGCCGTGGAGGAGATGCTGCTGCGCACCAGCACCCGCACCGCTCCCTGGAACCTTGTCGAGGGCAACGACAAGTACTGGGCTCGTGTGAAAACTCTCGGCATTCTCACCGAGGCCCTCTCCAAGGGGCTGCGCTACAAACCCGCCGATCCGGCCAGAAGGAAGTAGAAGATGGCCTGGCTCGCTGCGGCGCTTGCCGTTACTATCGCCTGGAACGATCTCTCGCCCCCGATTCGCGAATGGCTGGGTGGCGATGAGGCGTCGTTCCTGAAGCGCGTGGCCGAGATTGAGTCGCAGACCATGCGCCGGCTGGACGAAGGCGAGTGGGACCACCTGGTCTACTATTTGCTGCAGGGGCGCGCCTTCACGAAGGCAACTCCCATTGAGCCCGCGCTCAGCGCCCGCGAGTTCGCCGAATCGGAAAAGGTGCCGGACGCCGTATCGCGCCGCCTGGATGACCTGCTGGCGAGCGAAGCCGCCGATGAGCGCACCACGTGGGCGCGTGCGCAGATTGGCGGCGCCGGCAGGGATCCTGTCCTTGCGCACTACCGCCGCGCAATGCGTTTCCTGTATGA
Organism: Bryobacteraceae bacterium; assembly: GCA_033762895.1. Lineage (GTDB taxonomy): Bacteria > Acidobacteriota > Terriglobia > Bryobacterales > Bryobacteraceae > CADEFT01. Next base: position 2,975 of record JANRLE010000193.1, read on the forward strand.
AAAGGAGTGGAAGCCCGGAACCGGGCAAGGCGCGCGCCGCCGGGAATTGACGGCGAACCTATACCGCACCCGGGGCCACTCTTCCGATACCAGTCCCGACTCCTTGAAGGCCGTGGAGACCGGCCTCGCCGTGTTGAAAGAGATGTATCCGGACGCGGCGATTCGGGATGTGCTGGTGGTGGGCCCGGGAGTGGATCTGGCGCCCCGCACCGCGCTTCGTGAGTCCGTCCCTCCCCGGAGCTATCAGCCGCGGCGGCTTAGGGAACTACTGCCCGCCGCATCAGTTGAGTGTATCGACGTGAACCCCCGCGTAGTAAAGACCGCCGGCTGCGTGGAACGGATCAACATCCTCACCCAGCGCCGCCCACACCAGTATGACCTGATCGTCATCACCAACGTGCTGGTCTACTTCGATAACCGGGAACTGGCGCTGGCGCTGGTGAACCTGCGCGCCATGCTCAAGCCCGGCGCGCTGCTGCTACACAACGAACTGCGCGCGGAGGTGGACCCGCTGGCCCGTTCCCTCGACATGCCCGTCGTCCACGCGCGCACCATCCGCCTGGGGGGATCAGAAAATCGGGCGCTGTATGACGGCGTCATCCTGCATCGCCTCACGGCGCATTAGTTACTCCACCTCCCGCGTGCGCCCCGTGGTGAATAGTTTGTGATCACCACGCATGATGATCCAAGGGTGCTTCACGAACGCGCGGCATTGATACTCCACCTCGGGCTTCAGCCCCGTCACCCTCATCTCAAAGGCGCCCTTCGCCGTCATACGCCGCGTGCCGGTGGCCTTCCACCCGGTGTTGTGCATGGCAGCCGCGAACCCGCCGTACTCCTGATATTCAAAACCAACGTCAGCGGCCGCGCTGGCCGCGCCGGTTTCCGCATACGGAGGCCGGGTGATTGCCGGCTCCACGTTTTCCAGCTTCACCACGACCGGATGCGGCCATTGGTGATTGTGATAGAGCCGCTGCCCTCGCACCACGGAGATCTTCAATCCATCTGCCAATTCCTGAAAACGTGGCGTGGCTTCCACCTCGGGCATGTACTCCACCGTCTGGCTTTTACCGAGCGCAGCAGAAATTCCCGGCGTTCCCCGCGCGGCCAATCCGGCCTTCGGGTGAGAAATACATACAAGGTGTTGGCGTCTTTTTTCCTGGTCAACCAGTCTTCGCGCGGCACCACCCATGGCCGGGTGGAGTGAATCGATTCGGCGTTTACCGCATGCCACAACGCCACCTCGCGCAGCCGCGCCTCCTGCTCAATCGGCAGTTCACCGTTGGGTTTGGGACCCACGTTGAGCAGCAGAGTTCCGCCCTTGGCGCGCGTCTCAATCAGAATCTCGATCAGACGCGTGCCGGACTTGACTCCTCGTTCGTCGGCTTGTAGGCCCACTGTGTGCCCATCGTCAGGTTCGATTCCCACGGCCCCTCCGGCGGCCGGCCCGGCACGAACTGCTCCGGCGTGGCGATTGCGCCGCGCGTAATCAGGCAGTCCGGCTGCAGGCGCCAGGCAGTCTTCTTCGTTGGCGCCGCGCCTTCGCCATCGATGAACAGCATGTCCACAGGACCGTAGCAGTTCCGTCACCTGCGCTCCGGATTGCGCCGCCTGATTTCATGTCCGTTTTTCCACAGCCAGTGGAAATCCTCGGGCGAGTAGTAGAAGCCGACGGCCAGCCCCTGGCGCCGCATCGCCCTCGCGTAATCATAGAGCGCGTCCTTGCCGTAGGGTGTGCGTCAGTAGTTTGCGAATCCCACCAGGTGAAGCCGCTACGCGGCAGTTCCTCAAAGAACCACTTGCGGTAGTCATGCGAGGAGCCTACCAGGGTGTGACTGATGACGCTGCCCACCTGGCTGTCGAGGCTGAAATGGATGAACATGCCGAACCCGGCGTCCTGCAGCCATTCCAACCGCTGGACCTTGTTGCCGAGGCCGGGGAGACTCGGATCGGTTTGAATTTGCGCTTGCAGCGGGGAGGAGGGCGAGGAGAAGAGCGATCATCGCTTTCCAGGGCATTTCATCCGCTCGATGCCGGCGTGTCTCCGGCGGCGGATTGGCGAATGGTTTCGGCGAGTGACTGAATGGTTGCATCCACATAAATGTTCTGCCGGTCCAGCAGTTTTACGCCGTCAAACGACAGCAGGTCCCGCAGGTGAGCCTCGCACTCTTCCAGGTTCTGCGGATGCTGAAAAGTTTCCTGGAATACCGGGATCATGAACTTGCCGGCGCGGAACGCCAACTCGATCTCGCGGCGCACCCATTCGGAATCGAGCGTTTCCTCCGCCAGCAGGCATACAAAGACCGTGCATCGAGAGATCGCCTGCTCCAGTTTGCGGGGAAAGCGGCCCGCCGTATCCCGCTGCCCAACATCGAGAAACACTTCATAGCCATAGCGCCGCTGCAACTCATTCCTCAACAGGAGCGCCCATGGAGCGCTGGAGGCTCGGTGGTAGCTCAGGAACACATAGGGTGTACTCCGTGCGGGCGCGGCGCTTAAGGCCTGACGGGCCGCCCTGGCAAAATCGAAAGCTGACGGGAATCGCGCTGCCGGATCCTCAGACAGGGCCCGGCGAAGCGCCGGCGCCAGCGCCTCGGGAACGGCGGGGCGTCCATTCTCCGCCGCCATCTCGTGGACTGGCGCCGGTCCTCGGGCCAGATTCCGCTTGCGAACCTGCGGGTTTTCCTGTCCCTCAAACGGCGCCACACCCGCCAAGGCACAGTAAATCACCGCGGCCAGTGCGTATTGATCTGTGGCGGGGACCCCGCCGGATCCTTCCCACTGTTCCGGCGCCAGGAATGCCGGCGAGCCGATTACCGAACGCGCCGAGTTTTCCCCAACGGTGAGAGCAACGGCAAAATCGGTCAGCAAGGGATCGCCGGATCCATCGAAAACAATGGCGGAGGGCTTGATCGCGCCATGCACCACCCCGGCGTCCCGAAGGTAGTCCAACACCCCGCAGAGCTTCTCCAGCCAACCCACGACGCGATCCAATTCGAACATCTCTCCGCCGGCGATGCGGCTCGCCAGGCTACCGCCTTCCAACCATTCCACGCAGACGTACAATGTTCGTTCTTGTGCGCCCGGTCCGAGATCCGTCTCGCCGTACGCCAACACCCGGCAGATATTGGCGTGGCGCAGGCGGCTGGCCGTCCGCGCATCACTTTCAAACTGACGCCGGTAGCCTGGATATCGCGCGAGCCGCGGCGCAAGGATTTTCACTGCCACCGTGTGGTTGAAGTTGTCGTCGTTTGCGGCATACACGGCGGACTTGGCGGTGGAATGCAGTTTTCGCTCCAGCAGAAAGCGCCCGCCGATCTTGCGTCCCGACAGATCGGGAATTTCCTCCAGATCATCGGCGACGAAAACCAGGTGAGTATTACCGCCGATGTCAATCCGGGCTCCGAACAGCAGAACTTCCGGCACGGCAGCCGGCAGCCGCCGCCCGTTCACAAAGGTTCCATTCGCGCTGCCGAGATCGGTGATCGTGAAGCCGAGGTCTCCGAAATTGATCTCGGCGTGTACGCGCGAAATGCCCGAGTCGAACTCGAGGTTCAATCCTGCTGTTTCCGAGCGGCCGATCCTAAACGGGAAGTTCGCCACTGCGATCTTCCGCCCGATGAATCGCTGGTCCGAACACAGGCTGATGGCGATCGACACGCCCGGATGGGATTCTTTCGGCGTGGAACCGGGGACGCCTGCCAGAGGGAACATCCCCGTAAACTCCTCGGGACCCGTCGCGGCGGAAAGCGATGCTGCATCGGGCATCGTTTGGACCAGCCGCGTGGAGTGGGCCGCGGCGGCGAAACTCATTGGCGCGGGCGCACCAAAGTCCTGCGGCGCCGCTGTGCTTTCGGGGGAACCATGCCCCATCGACGCGCGAAGCCGCAGAAACCCAAGCAGTAGCAGGGCCCCGCCGGCGGCAAGTGCCAGAGCGCTTTGCGACAGCGCCGAATAGGCCACGATGCAGGCGCCTGCCAGCAACGGCAGGGTGCGCAGCGCTGCCTGTTTCCAACTCGGTGCCGCGGGTGGTATGGGTCCCGCGGGAATGGACCCGGGAGGGGCCGGCGGTTCTGGCCGTGGTTCCGGCCTTGCCGTCGGAGCAACTTCTGGTAGGGGCGCCAGTTCGAGAATCGAAATCGCGTGACTCAGCCGGTCCACGATCTGATCGAACCCGGCAATCCGGTCGCCAGGATTGCGTATGGTACATGCCCGGACGAGGTGGACCAGATCCTCGGGCCCGCCCGCCGCTTCAATGGGCGCGAGATCGATCGGCGCATGCAGGATCTGCCCGAAGACCGCCTCCACGCTGTCCCCTCTAAAGGGCCGCTCGCCGCCGATCACCTCATATAGCAGAATGCCGAAAGCGTAAACGTCTATTCTGTGAGTAACCTCTTTGCCGGTGAGTTGCTCGGGAGCCAGATAGTAAGGGGTGCCCAACGTGAAGCCTGACTTCGTGAGCGTCAGCCCCGCCGATTTCGCAATCCCAAAGTCGAGCAGTCTCACCCTGCGTGCCTGATCGATGTGGACGTTCTCCGGCTTGATGTCGCGGTGGACCACTCCCTGGCTGTGCGCATACTGAATCGCCCGGCCCACCTGCAGTAAAATCTTGAGTTTCGCCAGCAGGCTTACGGCGCTGCCGTTTCGCAGCGCGTCCCTGAGGGTTTCTCCTTCGAGAAACTCCATGACCATGTAGAAATCATCCCCGTCCTGCCCATAGTCGTAAATCCGAATGATGTTCTCGTGGGAGAGGTTCGCCGAAACACGCGCTTCGTGGAGAAAACGGGCGCCGGTCTCCGGATCGCTGGTCTTGCTGTTGAGGATCTTGATCGCGACGATGCGGCCCAGCACCGTGTCCTGCGCCCGGTAGACAAACGACATCCCACCGCCCAGGAACTCCAGCAATTCGTACTTGCCGATGCGGCCCTTCTTTTCCCTCATACCGCCTCAAACGATTCTATGCCGATCGGTACCGAAGGATATAGTACAAAAACCTAAATTGTCAGGATGGCCGCAACCACACGCACGTTCCATTCATGGCAATTGCCCCGCGCGTCTATCGATTCGCGGTACAGCAGGCTCTCCCGCCAATCCTCCACCCGCAAGCCGAAGCTTCCCAACAAATTCCGCATCCCTTCGGCCGGCGCCAGGCGTAGCCAGTGTTCGGGCGATTGAAAGCCCAATGGCGTCGCCAACAGCAGCTTTCCTCCGGGCTTCAGCACCCGCACCAATTCCGCCAGTCCGCGTTCGGGATCCGGCAGGCGGCACAGCAGCAATGCGGCGGCAACGGCGTCAAAACTCATCGCCTGAAACGGCAGATCCTGCACGCTGGCCTGTGCAATCGTCACGTTGGGCAGGTGGCGCGGTTGCTGGAACACCACATCCGGACGGCCGCGAAAGCCCCAGGCCGGCAGCCTTACCGGTTCCCTCCCCCGCAGAATCTGCTTCGCCCTGAGGCACATATTGTAAGAAAGGTCCACACCGGTGAAGTGGGTGGCGGGCAGGTCGGCGCCCCAGTCATAGAGCAGCCGTCCGGTGCCGCAACCGGCATCGAGCACGGTTTCCACCCCCGGAGGCAACAGCGCATTCAGGGTGCGGTAGAGTTCCTCCCCGCCGCTTTCACCGAAAATCAGATGGCCAAAGGCCATGCCCGTGTACAGGTCCACCACGCCAAAGTCCCGGTCATAACGATCAGCTTCGCGTTCGGCCGCGCTCCTTGGGGCGAATACGGGGATCGTGCCGCCAATCCAATCCGCGGGCGGCCGTTTCAATGGGGGAAGAGTAGCTTCAGACGCCATCCTTCCAGTATCCTGAATCGGATGAAGCTGCCCCCACCTCCCACGCCGGAAGAGGCTCTCAAGCTCGCCCTGGCCGTGGTCGCCGAAGACAAATTTCCGATGATGGCGACGGTCGAAGGCGACCAGCCGCGCCTGCGCCCAGTGTCGCCCGTCAAGACGGCGGGCTTCACCGTATACGTCGCTTCCATGCGGTCCTCCAACAAAACCGCTGAGTTGGAGGCGAATTCCAGGGTGGAATTGTGCTATCTTACGAAGGATCACGATCAGGTACGGATCACCGGCGTGGCGGTGCCAGTCGCTGATGAAGCCGTCCGGCAGGAAATCTGGGATGCCAATCCCCTGCTGCGGGCTTATCTGAAATCGATCGACAATCCCGAGTTTTTGCTCTACCGGATCACGCCGGAGCGCGTCAGGTTTATGCGGGAGTGGGCGCTGGAGTATACCGAGGTACAGGAACTGCAACCGAAGCAACCCCTTTTGCATCCAACCAATTAGCAAGACGTTTGGCCTGAAAGATGGAACAATTCGACGAACACATTCTCACCGATTCGCCCAACTCGCTAGGGCTTGCCCTGGAAGAGCCGGGTGAGTCCCGGGACTTCCATGACGAAGATCCGGAAGGCGCCGACGAAGCCGCCCTGCCCACGCGGGACCTGGCATACACGGAGGACCCGGTACGCGTATACCTGCGGGAAATGGGATCGGTGCGGCTGCTCACGCGCCAGGGAGAAGTGGAGCTTGCGCGCCGCATGGAGCGCGGCAAACTGCGCGTGCGAAAGGTTCTTTCCCGTTCACCTGTGGTGCAAAGGATGGCGCTGGCCATCTACGATGATGCGCGCCAGGCCCGCATCAACCCCGAAAGCCTGTTCGGCCTCAGTGTGACGGATCAGGCCACCCGGGAGCGCGACTCCCTGCAGGCGATGCGGCAATTCTCCAAGGTTGCCAGGGCTTACCGTGAGCTGTTGTCCATGGAGGACAAACTGGCCTCCACTCCCCGCAACCACGTGCATGTGCGGCGGGCGCTCGGCCGGAAACTGATCCGGCTGAACGTGAAGTTTTCCCAGACCATCCGCCAGGTACCGTTTCCGCCGGCGCAATGGGCCGCCTTCGAAAATGCATTCAAGGCAGCCGCCGCGGGCGAGTCCGACGCTTGGGTGCGGCGGTCACTGAAGACCATCGAACAGGCCGAGATGGAAGCGGAACGGGCCAAGCAGGCCCTGGTGGAGGCGAACCTCCGCCTGGTGGTGTCGGTGGCCAAGAAGTACGTCAACCGCGGAATGCACATCCTGGACCTGATCCAGGAAGGCAACATGGGTCTGATGCGCGCGGCCGACAAGTTTGATTACCGCCTGGGCTACAAGTTTTCCACCTATGCGACGTGGTGGATTCGCCAATCTGTCACGCGCGCAATCGATGACCAGTCGCGCACCATCCGCATTCCTGTCCATATGAACGAGAGTCTCACGAAGTTTGTGCGGGCCGCCCGTGAATTGGAAAAGGAACTGGGGCGGTATCCCACCGATGAGGAGATTGGCGCGCGCATCGAAGCCACCGTGCAGCGGGTGCGCGAGTTGCGCGCGATTTCACGCGACCCTGTCTCGCTTGATCTGCCTGTTGGCCGTGACGGCGAATCGGTGCTCGGCGACCTCATTGAAGATCGCCAGGTGCGTCCTCTTTCGGACTTGCTTTATGAGCGGGATGTGCGGGAAGAGACTGCCGCCGTGCTGAACACTCTGGTGCCAAGCGAAGAGAAGATCATCCGGATGCGATTCGGGATCGGCTGCGATCGCGAGCACACGCTGGGCGAAATCGCCGAGCAACTCAACTTAAGCCGGGAACGCGTGCGGCAGATCGAGGCCATCGCGCTCCGGCGGTTACGCAACCCCGAGTGTGTGCGCCGCCTGCGGCCGCTGATGAGTATCCAGTAGACTCCGCCGGCAACAACCTCCCAAAGCCTTCGGGCCTGTCCACATAACGGTTTGGTATACTAACCCAAACTCGTTGATTCAGGCTCTTGACTCCTTTGAAGGCCTTGTGAGGTTCCAAGTGATGAACAAACTTTCTCTCGCTTTTTTCCTGCTCACTCCGATGTGGGCCCAGGAATTTCGCGCCACCATTTCGGGTCACGTATACGACTCAAGTGGCGGCGGTGTCCCAAACGCGAAAATTCAAGCGGTAAACACCGCCAACAATGAACTTTCCAACGCCACCACCGACAATTCGGGGGCGTATTCCATTCCATTTCTCAGACCCGGCGGTTACCGTCTTTCGGTTACGGCCGAAGGATTCAAGCAATTCAGCCGCGAAAACATTACCCTGCAGGTGGGCCAGATCGCCGGTATCGACGTCACTCTGGAGGTCGGATCGGTGAGTGAATCCGTCATCGTTACCGCCGAGGCGGCGATGCTGGAAACACAGACGGCCAGCCGCGTGGCTGTGGTGAACCAGATGCAGGTTTCGGAAATGCCGTTAAACTCGCGCAATCCGTTCATGCTCGGTTCCATGATGTCCGGCGTCACCTTCCGCGGCGCGGCCATCTGGCAGCGGCCCTTTGATAACGGCGCGATCGCCGAATGGTCAGTCAACGGCGGCCGCCAGTCGAACAATGAGTTCCTGATGGACGGCGCCCCCAACAACGCGCAGATGGGCAACAATAACATCGCCTATGTGCCGATTGTGGACGCCGTGCAGGAGTTCAGCGTGCAGCAGAATTCCTACGACGCGCAGTATGGCAAAACGGGCGGCGGCGTCTTCAATGTGGTGCTGAAGACGGGTGGCAGTAAACACCATGGCACGGTCTATGAGTTCATGCGGCGGAAGTTTCTGGATGCCAACACGTTCCAGAACAACGCGGTGGGCATCGCCCGTCCCGCGCATCGCCTTGACCAGTACGGCTTCCAACTGGATGGCCCGGTGACCATTCCCGGCATCCTGAAAAAAGACGGTCCCGTGAAGATGTTCTACATGGGCGCCTATGAAGGGTATTACGAACTGTGGCCGCAGTTCCTCCGCAACTCGTACCCCGCAATGGAGATGCGCAACGGGGATTTCAGCAGGCTCACCAATCCGGGCGGCCAGCAGGTGACGATTTTCGATCCCCTCAACGCGCAGATGGTGAATGGCGACCCCGTTCGCACCCCGTTTGCCGGCAACGTGATTCCGGCCAGCCGCATTCACCCCGTGGCGCGAGCCGTTACGGGCTTCATGCCCACGCCCAACGCCACCACCCCCGGCCTGCGCTACGCCCAGCAGAATGTGCTAAACCCCGATTACGCGGCAACAGATGATTTCTACAACCTCACCATTAAGTTCGACTTCAACTTCGGTGATCGAAACCGCGCCTTCTTCCGCCATGCCTCCAACGACCGGACCGAGGACCGCTGCGTGAATGGCATCTGTGACGGACCCGGCACCGATGGCCAGCAGCCGTTCCAGCGCATCAACGATGCCTACGTGGTGGACTGGGTGAGCACGATTTCACCCACCACGGTTTTCAATGTCCGCGCCTCGCACAACCGGTTCATTGAAAAGGGTTTCGGGCGCGCTAATGAGAATTTCGATCTCACCAAGCTGGGGGTCTCCCAGAGCCTGCTCAGCCAGTTGCCCGGCCCGGTGTACTTCGGCCGCTGGAATAACAATGGATACAGTCCACTCGGCCGCGGGCAGGGCATCAACATCACCAACAGCTATAACCTGATGGCGAACCTCACCAAGATCAGCGGCGCCCACACGATGAAGTTCGGCATCGACACCAGGCGCAACCACTTCATCCAGCAGAACTCCGGCGACATCCTGTCCTTCACCGGTGAAACCCGCTGGACGCAGCGCCTGTTCAACCAGGGCGAGCCAACATCGGGAGACGGATTCGCTTCCTTCCTGCTGGGCGGCGTTGGTGGTTCTTCCAACTACCCCGTCTACCCATTCTTCCGCCAGTGGTATTTCTCGCCCTATTTCCAGGATGACTGGAAGGTGAGCCGGCGGTTGACACTGAACCTTGGCCTCCGTTGGGACTTCAACCAGTATCCCGATGAGAAGTACAACCGTTTGAACCGCGCCTTCAACCCGGCGGCGGCGCTGGCATTCACCAATCAGATTCCAGCCGACGTGCAGGCCGCCTTTCCCCAACTTCGCAACCTGCGCGGCGGCCTTGAGTTCGCCGGTGTCGGCGGCCAGCCAAGGGTCGTGGGAGCCAACGACTTCAATAACTGGCAGCCTCGCGCCGGCGCGGCGTTCCAACTGAGCGACAAGACGGTCCTGCGCGGCGGCTACGGACTTTACTACCTCAACCCGAACAACGACGATCTGTTGACTACCGGCTTCTCCACCAACACGCCGTTGGTGAACAGCCTGGACGGCGGCCGCACACTGGTTCCGAACCTGCTGAGCAATCCCTATCCGGGCGGTATCAATCGGCCGGTGGGCAGCTCACTCGGCGCGAATACCTTCCTTGGACAGAACTACACCTGGTTCAATCCCACGATGCAGATCCCGAAAGTGCATCAGTTTTCCTTCGAGGTGCAGCGTCAGATCAGCAATGCATCCACTCTGAGCGTGGCCTATGTCGGAAGCCGCACCGTCGGCGCCAACACGGAGCGGGACTTCAACCTGCCCGGCGCCGATTTCCGCCGCCGCTGCAATCTGCTGGAAGGCGGCGACCCGCTGTTCTGCAACTCGCAGGTGGCAAATCCCTTCCGAGGACTGGCCGCCTTCCAGGGTACGGGCTTCTTCACCGCCAACACCATCTCCCAATACCAGCTCAACCGCCCGTTCCCGCAGTACAACGGCAACCTGCTGGAGCGCGGCCGGGGCGAATCGAACATCTGGTATAACTCCATGCAGGTCAACTATAACGTCCGCATGGGGCGCAGCCTCACCCTGATGGCCAACTATACGCTCAGCAAGATGGTGGAGCGCTGGGGTTATCAGGACGCATTCTCCAACGTGCAGCAGCAGGGTCTCTACTTCAATGACCGGCCCCACTTCTTCAAGTTCTCCACGGTCTGGGAAATGCCGTTCGGCCGCGGCCAGCGGTTTGCCGGCAACGCCAGCGGCGTCGTGAACAAGCTGATCAGCGGCTGGCAGTTCAGCACGTTCAGCCAGATCGCCTCGGGCGAACCGAACGATCTGCCCGGCAATGCTCTGCCACTGCGCGATCCCCGCACCCCCGGCGGCGACTGGAAGGGCCAGGTGAACTGGAAGGATCACCGGAACGTCGGATTCAATCCCTGCGTCCTGCGCCAGTTCAACGACGGCTCAGTCCGCCCGCAGCAATTCTCCATTGACCGCGGCTGCGGCACCGATACGGCCAACTACGCCTGGCTGATGGTGGCAGACTACGCCCCCGGCGGCGGTGTGGTTCCGGGCCGCCAAACGCCGTTCCGCAGCGGCCAGATTCGCAAACAGCCGCTGTTCAACATGGATGTGTCGGTTGCCAAGTCCATTCAGATCACCGAGCGCTTCCGCTTCCAGATCCGCGGCGAGGCGTTCAATCTCACCAATTACTACTTCTACGGCCGTAACAACGGCTTCAACACCAATCCGAACGATATTCTGTTCGGCACCGTGTTCCCCAACCAGGGCAGCACACAGAACGGTTATCCGCGCCAGATCCAGCTCGGATTCAAGTTCTACTGGTAGTTCCAACTGCGTGACCGGGGGGCGGCACATACCCGCCCCCCTTCGCCGTTACCGCATTTCGTACGATAAGTGCTGATGAGCCCTTTCCTGCTGCTGCCATTGGCGGCACAGACTTTCGTGACGCTGCCCGATGCCCTGCGGCATTCTCCAACCCCGCAGAAACATCAGATTGAAACGATGCCGGGCGGCGTCGCGCTGCTCGATTTCGACAACGACGGGCGCCTGGACATCTTCGTCGCTAACGGCGCCCGTTTACCCGATCTGAAAAAGGCCGGCGCCACTTACTGGAACCGGCTCTACCGCAACCTGGGTGATTTCCGTTTTGAAGACGTCACCAGCAGCGCCGGCCTGCAGGGTGAAGGTTATTCGATGGGCGCGGCGGCGGCGGACTTCGACGGCGACGGGTTCACTGACCTGTTCGTTACCGGAGTTGACCGCAACATCCTCTATCGCAACCGGGCCGGCAAATCGTTTGAAGCCCTGCCCATGCCATCCACCGGCTGGTCGATTTCGGCCGGCTGGTTCGATTACGACCATGACGGCGACCTGGACCTGTTCGTGGTGAACTACGTGAAGTGGGACCCGGCGCGTGAGCCCTTCTGCGGCGACGCCAAGGCGGGGTATCGCACTTACTGCCATCCGAAGTACTACGAAGGTCTCCCGAATTCTCTGTTCCGCAACGATGGCGCTGGCAAGTTCACCGGCGTTTCAGGCCCCAGTGGAATCGGCCGGCACATCGGAAAGGGCATGGCTGTCGCCTTTGCCGACTATGACGGCGACGGCTGGCCGGACGCCGCTGTCACCAACGACACCACCCCCAATTTCCTCTTCCGCAACCTGCGGGATGGCACATTCGCCGAGGTTGGCATGGAAGCGGGGATCGGCCGCAATGACGATGGCCGCGCACTCTCCTCGATGGGCCTGGACTTTCGCGACGTGGACAACGACGGCCGCCCCGATCTGTTCATCACCGCCCTGGCGAATGAAACCTTTCCACTCTATCGGGGCATGAACCGCGGCCTGTTCCTGGACGTCACCTACCCTTCGATGATCGGCGCGGCCACCATGGCCTACAGCGGGTGGAGCGCGGGCATATACGATTTCGACCACGACGGAGCCAAGGACATTTTCACCGCCAACGGCGACGTCAATGACAACACGGAGCGGTTCTCCAGCCGCAAGTCCCGCCAGCAGAACCTGATCCTGTGGAATTTGGGAAAGCGATTCCGCGCCCAGCCGCTGGGTGAGCCCGCGCAATACCGCGGCGCCGCCTTCGGCGACCTCGACGGCGACGGAGACATCGACGCGGTGCTGACGCGGCTTGGCGAAAAGCCCCTTATCTGGCGCAATGACTTCCCCTCCCCTCACCGCCACTGGATCGGCATCCGTGTCAGCCTCGGCGCGCAGGTGCGAATCCGGGCGGGCGGCCGCGAACAGTGGAATACCGCCACCCAGGCGGTGGGTTACGCCAGTTCCTCCGATCCGGTGGTTCACTTCGGGCTGGGGGAGGCGGCGGTGGTGGATGAGCTGACCATCGTCTGGCCGGGCGGCCGCAGCCGGGTGCTGCGGGAAGTGGCCGCCGATCGCTACTTATCCGTGCCCTGAACTCTGCGCACCTTACCAAGTAACAGACGCGCCGTTTCCTGCCCCGGGTCAAGCGCCACCGCCCGCTCCAGTTCCCGCGCGGCATCGCTGAACCGGCCGAGCTGATAATAGACGCGGCCTAACTCCGCCGCCGCCGCCGGAAACCTCGGGTCGCGTTTCACGGCCTCCTCCAGTGGAACTGCCGCTTCCTCCACACGGCCCGCCCGGTAAAGGAAGACGCCATAACGCAGCCTCGCCTGCGCGTCATAGGGGAGGCTCATCGCCTTCACGAACGCCGCCTCGGCTTCCCGCGGCCTCCCCGCCGCCTCATGCGCTTCCCCCAGCGCCGTCCAAAGCCGCGCTCTCCCGCCTTCCACCTTCATCGCCTGGCGAAGGGCCGATACCGCCTCTTCGAACCGGTTCATGACATAGAGCGACCTTGCCCAGTAATAACAGGCGTCGGCGAGTTTCGCGTCCAGCCGGCAGGCGCGATGCAACGCTTCTTCGGCGCCGGCGTAGTCATCCAGCTTGCCCGCCGACACGCCTAACGCCTTCCATGCCGCCGCGTCGCCCGGTGAGGCCGCGGCCGCCGCTGCGAACTTCTCCCTGGCTTCCGCCCATTTCCCCAACTCCGCCAGACGTACTCCTTCCTGGAACACGGAGGCCTGCAACGCGGATGAGGCAACCAGCAGACAAAGCGCGATCACAAGGCCATTATAAATTCGCGAGTCACGACCGTTCGGGAAATCTTTTCCGGTTGTTTCTCAGCCACTTGCGCGCCTTCGAGGCCGGGGCGTCGCTTGACGCCTCCTAAGCTCATGCACGGAGGTTGACACTCATGCAAGAAGAGAATGATTCGAAGGCCCGCAGCCGGAACCGCAAACGCCGCCGCATGCAGATCTCAAAGCTGCCTTTCGCGCTGCTGATGCGCTACCTCGCCCAGGGATTCATCCGGTTCGGCCCCCGGCCCTTTCGCAACCCAAACTCGCAGCCGGCCGAACCGGCGCAACTTCGTCCCGCGGCCTGATCGCTCCGCCCTCTGCCGTCGCGCTGCATCCCGGGCCAGACGCCGCTCTCGCCCTTCCTTTACACGCTGAGCACCGGGCAGGGCGATGTCCGGATCAAGTCATGCGCGGTCGACCGCAGCCGTCCCAAAACTCCCTGCACCCCGCCGCGCCCAATGATCAGCAGATCGGCCCCGTAACTTTCCGCCTCCTTCGCAATCGACTCCGCCACGCCCGCCTTCTGCAGAATCTCCAGCGGCTCTGTTACACCCGCCTCCTTCGCCATCGCCGGATACTTGTCATTGGCGCCCCAGATCAGGAAGTGATGCGCGCGTTCGGCCGCCGCGCTGTCGAATCTCGCATCCACCGCCGGCACGCTGTGGACCACGCGGCATTCGGCGCCAAAGCTGTCCTTCACCATCCGCATCCATCGCAGCGCTTCCAAAGAATGGGGCGAAAGATCGACGGCGCAGAGCACGCGCCGGCACTCCGTTTGGCCGGCAGCTTCCTCGGCATGCGCGGTCGTCCACACCGGACAGCCCGCGTCGTGCAGCACACTCATCGTCACCGAACCCATTACCATGGCCCGGAAACCCATCTGTCCCCGCGTCGGCATCATGATCAGGTCGGGACGCCGTTCCAGGATCGCCGCCGCCGGCTTTGCCTGCGCCAGCACTTCATTCACCGCAAAGCCGGGGAACGCCGTGCTGATGAATTCGCGCAGCGCGGCTTCCTCCCGCGGTGTTTCCGACGCGTGCAATACCGTCACCTCCGCCTGAAACTGCCGCGCCCAGAGCTGAACGGCGGGCGCGGCCGCGCGGCACGCGTTGGAATAATCCACCGGGAAAAGAATTCGTTTCGGTTGGCTCATGATATTGACCGGCGCCTTCCAGGATAACGGGAAGGTGCAGGCCTTGGCGAATCGCCGCGCCCGAGCCATCCACGCGGCATTGAGATCCATAGCGCAGTGATAAGATATTTTCGGGCTTTGCCGGGTTGTGCATGGCCTCGCACTTCAGATCATGCCATTTCTTCTTCTCCTTTTTCTCCCAAGTCCCATGCCGGCGCAGTCTGCTCCCGATCCCGGCCAAACTAAGTACGCCGCCCTGTGTGCCGGCTGCCACGGTGATTCCGCCGCCGGCACTGACCGCGGTCCGGCCCTGATCAACAGCCGCGCCATGCGCCGCCGCTCCGCCGCGCAAGTCCGCGACCTCATCCGCAACGGCACCACCGGCGGCATGCCCGGCTTTCCGCTCCCCGAAGCCGACCTGACGCCGCTCACCAACTACGTGCGCTCCCTGAACGCCTCAGCCTTCGAAATGAAGCCGGAAGGAAACGTCGCCTCCGGGCGCGATTTCTTCTCCGGCAAGGGGCGGTGCGCCACCTGCCACATGGTGCGCGGCATCGGAGGCACGAACGGCCCCGACTTATCGGAAGCCGGCAAACAGCTTACTCTGCGCGAGATCGAACTGTTGCTCGACAATCCCACGGCGCAGATGGGCGCGCGGTCCACCGCCTCCTGCCCCGGCTGGGCCTTCTGCCCGCAGGAGCCGTGGGTGGTGGTGAAGGTCCGCATGAACAACGGCGCCACACTGCGCGGCTTCGCACGCAGCCAGGGCAAGCACGACCTGCAACTGCAGACCTTCGACGGGCGCCTGCATCTTCTGGCGGATACCGAATACTCCTCCATTGCCCGTGAGAATCAGTCCTACATGCCGCCGCTGAAGGCCACGCCGGAGGAACGGCGCGACCTCATCGCCTATCTCGCCACTCTGGACGGCATTCCCCTTGGCCCCATCGAAAACGGCGCGTCGGTTGCCGCCGCCGACATCGATCGTATCGTCAACCCCAAGCCGGGCGAATGGCCGTCCTATAACGGAACCCTGGACGCCAACCGCCACAGTCCGCTCAATCAAATCAACGCCGGTAACGTGGCGCGCCTGCAGCTTCAATGGAGTTACTCGATCCCCTACTATGGACTGGAAGCGACGCCGCTGGTGAGCGAAGGCATCCTCTACGTTTCCGGCCCTAATCAGGTGTGCGCGATTGACGCGCGGGCCGGGCGCGAGATCTGGTGTTACACGCGGCCCCGCAGCCCCGCCAATACCATCGCCGGCGACGCGGCCAAAGGCGCCACCCGCGGCGTTGCCCTGCTCGGCGACCGTGTTTTCTTCACCACCGATAACGCGCACCTGATCTGCCTCAATCGCATCACCGGAGCGCTGATGTGGGAGGTGAAGATGCCCCAGACTCCCGGCGCATTCGGAGCGACTGCGGCGCCGCTGGTGGTGGGCGATCTGGTTGTCGCGGGAATGGCCGGCGGTGACGGCCCTCTGCGCGGATTCCTCGCCGCCTATCACGCCGCCACCGGCAAACAGGCCTGGCGTTTCTGGACCATCCCCAACCGCGGCGAACCGGCCGCTGAAACATGGAAGGGTAAGGCGCTCGAAACTGGAGGCGGGGCTACCTGGCTTACCGGCAGTTACGACCCGGAAACAGGCCTCATCTACTGGCCGACCGGCAACCCCTTCCCCGACACCGACGGCACCGAACGCAAGGGCGATAACTTGTATACAAACTGCGTGGTGGCGCTCGATCCGAAAACCGGCAAGCTGCGTTGGCATTTCCAGTTCACGCCGCACGATCTGCATGACTGGGATGCCACCGAGCCGCTGGTGCTGGTGAATGCGCGATTCAAGGGCAGGGATCGCAAACTGCTCCTGCAGGCCAACCGCAACGGCTTCTACTATGTCCTGGACCGCACGAACGGAGAATTTCTGCTGGGCGCGCCATTCGTCAAGAGGCTGACCTGGGCCAGCGGCATCGGCCCCGACGGCAGGCCGAAGCTTCTGGAGGGAAACGAACCTACGCGGGCCGGAACGAAGACCTGTCCCGCCGTGCGCGGCGCCACCAACTGGTATTCCACAGCCTTCCATCCGGACACCCGCCTTTTCTATGTGATGGCCGTGGAGGACTGCAACATTTACCGTCAGGCCGGGTTTGGCGGCTATGTGCCCCTGCGCGATCCTGCCAATCCGCCGGAAAAGTACCTGCGCGCCCTCGACATCGAGACCGGCAAGGTGGTGTGGGAGATTCCCCAGGTGGGGCCACCCGAAGCCAACTATTCGGGAGTGCTCTCCACCGCTGGCGGGCTGGTTTTCTACGGGGAAACCGGCGGCAGCTTTGCCGCCGTGGACGCGCGCACCGGGAAGAACCTCTGGCACTTTCCAACAGGCCAGCAATGGAAGGCTTCGCCCATGACATACATGGCCGGCGGCAGGCAGTATGTCGCCATCGCCTCGGGTGGTAACATTCTTTCATTCGCTCTGCCGGAGAATCGATGAAGCTTGTTTTTGATCCGTTCTGCCTGGATCTGGCCGAAAGGCGGCTGTGGAAGGAGCAGGACGAAATTCTGATTCCGCCCAAGGCGTTCGACGTGCTGGCATTCCTGGCGCAGCGATCCGGCCAGCTTGTCAACCGCGAGGCGATCATGACGGAGCTTTGGCCGGACACTTTCGTTGACGATCACGCGCTTTCATTCCAGATCGCCGAAGTGAGGAAAGCGCTGGGTGACGACCCGAAGTCGCCGCGGTTCATTGAGACCCGTCCGAGGCGCGGGTATCGCTTCCTGGCCGAACTGCGCCAGCAACCGGCCGCCGCTGTGAAGGTGATCGACACCGCGCCCGAAACCCACTATGCCCGCAGCGGAGATCTGAACATCGCCTATCAGGTGGTGGGCGACGGACCGATCGATGTCGTGTTCGTCATGGGCTGGGTCTCGCACCTGGAGTATTTCTGGCGGGAGCCGAACTTCGCCCGGTTCCTCAGCCGCCTGGCCTCGTTCTCACGCCTGATCCTGTTTGACAAGCGGGGCACGGGACTTTCCGACCGCGTGCCGCTCAACCAGTTGCCCACGCTCGAACAGCGTATGGACGACGTGCGCGCCGTGATGGAATCGGTGGGCTCGCGCAAGGCGGCGATCGTGGGTGTGTCCGAAGGCGGGCCGCTGTCGGCGCTGTTCGCCGCCACCTATCCGGAAAAGACCCTGGGACTGGTGATGATCGGCTCCTACGCCCGGAGGCTCAAGGACGCCGACTATCCCTGGGGGCCCACCAAGGAAGAGCGCGACGCCTACTGTGTGCAGATTCGCCAACACTGGGGCGGGCCGGTGGGGATTGAAGACCGCGCGCCGACGCTCGCCAATGATCCGCAGTTTCGCACCTGGTGGGCCACCTACCTGCGCATGGGCGCCAGTCCAGGCGCGGCCGAGTCATTGACACGCATGAACGCCGAGATCGACATACGGCCGATTCTGCCCACCATCCGCGTCCCGACACTGGTGATTCACCGCGCCGCCGACCGGTGCCTGCTGGTGGAGGAAGGGCGCTACATGGCCAGCCGCATCCGCGGCGCCCGCTTTCTCGAACTCCCCGGGGCCGACCACCTGCCTTTTGTCGGGGACCAGGAATCGATTCTGCGCGAGGTGCAGGCCTTCCTGTCCAGCGCCAGCCATGACGAACAGATGGAGCACGCTCTGGCCACCGCACTCTTTCTGGATGCGCCCGAAAAGTTCCGTACCCAGGTGAAGCGGGAAATCGACTGGTTCCGCGGCCGGGAATCGGATTTGAAGGGCGGCGCTCCTCTGGCCACCTTCGACGGACCTGCGCGCGCCGTGCGCTGCGCCTATTCCCTGGTGGAGCAGGCCAGCCGCCTGGGACTGGACACCCGCGCCGCCCTGCATACCGGTGAATGCGATTTCTCCGGCGACGGCCGCGTCGGCGGCTTCGCCATTGAGGTGACCGCGCGGATGCTGCCGTTGGGCGCTCCCGGCCGCGTTCTGGTGTCCCGTGTGGTCAAGGATCTGGTGGCCGGATCGGGAATTCAGTTTCAGCCGGCCGGCGGCCTCAGCGTGCCTGGGGAGGCCGAGGACTGGCCCCTGTTTGAAGTGGTTTCCTGCTGAAAATTGCGTCCTTACCGAAAGCTTACCGTTCCCTGCCTGGAATTTGCGTCCGAAGCCTGTATTCTCCAAAGTGGGAATCCACAACGCCATGGGACGAGAAGCGCGCCGCAAACTGTTTGACAGACAACTGCTACGGACCGGGGATCTTGCGCCCGGAGAGACGCTGGAGGTCAAATTCCGGCTGCGCGGCCCGGCGACGGTGACCGTAATCGGCGTCGGTCGGCGTCCCAATGCCACCCAGCTTCTGGAGCAGGGTTACCGCGTGGAACTGCAGGAGAGGCCGGAAGCTGTGCCCGTGGCGGCCAAGGACTCCCTGCGCGGCATCGTCGTGACCGCCCTCACTCACACGGTTGGCGCCGAGAGCAAGGAAAACTGGGCCGCGCGCGTGCGCAATACCGGGTCCCGGCCGCAAGCGCTCTCCCTGCTGGTGGCGATTGCCTGAAACGCTGGCCCGGAATGCATCACAAACAGGGTGCGGATGAGGCTGATGGAGTTTTTCCGCTTTTTACGCTTAGAGTAGTGGGAGCCGAAGACGGCGAATAGGGAAATGCGGAATACGGTAGGATGTAGGCCGCCGCAACGAAATTGGCGTTGAGGGCTAAAGGCGCGATGGGTTCCAGCCGATGGAAATCGAGCGTGTTCCCACCAGTGAAGCGTCCCCTCAAAGGTTGTGGTTGATCTGTTCCGGTACCTATGGTAGGAATGAACAGCGGGTCCTGTGTCCCAAGAACGGCCCCGGCTGCGGTACTGCCCCGTTGTACTCCGGACGAGAGAGTGAGGGAGCCCGCGCAGGCACTGCGTGGCAGGATAAGGCCGCACTGTCCGCAATCGGACGACTGAGGAAACAAACATATGGCACGAGAGAGCGCACAACACAAACTTGACCGGGTTCGTCCCCCAAGAGTCCACATCACCTACGACGTCGAGGTGGGTGATGCCATCGAATTGAAGGAGCTGCCGTTCGTCGCCGGGGTGCTCGGTGACTTCACGGGCATGCCCGAACAGCCGCTTCCCAGACTTCGTGACAGGAAATTCGTCGAGATTACGCCTGATAATTTTGACAAGGTGCTGGAAGGCATGAATCCGCACCTGGCCTTCCAGGTGGAAAACAAGTTGAGCGAAGATCCCGACGCCGGCCAGTTGAAAGTGGATCTGAAGTTCAAGAGCCTGGAAGATTTTGAGCCCCAGAACGTGGCGCGGCAGGTCAAGCCGCTGAAGGAACTGCTGGATCTGAGAACGAAGCTTTCCGATCTGCGCGGTTCGCTGATGGGCAATGACAAGCTGGAGGAAGCGCTGATGGGAGCGGTCAGCGATCCGGACAAGCTCTCGAAGCTGAAAACGGAGATGGGATCGGAAGGAGGTTCCAATGAGTGATGCCCAACGGGCCGCGCAAGGCGCGGTGACGGAAACCGTGGAGGAACTGGGCCTTCTCGACAAGATTGTTGAGGAAGGGCGGCTGGCGAGGGATCCGCAAGCCAAGGACCGGGGCAAGGAACTGGTTTCGACCTTCGTCGACCAGGTGCTGCAGGGCTCCATGGCGGTCTCAAAGGACGCCGAGGCGATGATCAATGCGCGCATCGCGCAGATCGACCACCTGATCTCAATTCAGCTCAACGAAGTGCTGCATCACCCGGCCTTTCAGAAACTGGAAGGCACCTGGCGCGGCGTCTGGTACATGCTCACCCAGAGCGAGACCAGCGAGATGCTGAAGATCAAGCTCTTCAACGTGAACAAGAAGGAGCTGCTGCGCGATCTGCAGCGGGCGGCCGAATTTGACCAGAGCACGCTGTTCAAGAAGGTGTACGAAGAGGAATTCGGCATTTTCGGCGGCGCTCCGTTTGCCACTTTGATCGGGGACTACGAATTCAGCCGGCATCCGGAAGACGTGGAACTGCTCGAGCGGGTGGCGCAGGTGGCCGCGGCGGCGCATGCTCCCTTCCTCTCGGCGGCTTCTCCGGAGATGTTCAACCTGGAGAGCTACACGAACCTGGACGGGCCGCGCGATCTGTCGAAGGTGTTTGACACCACCGAGTACGCCAAGTGGAAGTCGTTCCGCCAGAGCGAGGATTCGCGCTACGTCGGACTCGCGGTACCGCGTATCCTGATGCGTCTGCCCTATGGCAGAAATCACAAGCAGGTGGACGAGTTTGCCTTTGAAGAGGGAGTGGACGGCACCGATCACAGCAAGTATCTGTGGGGGAACGCCGCCTACGCTTTGGGCGCGCGGCTGACCAACGCGTTTGCCAAGCACGGCTGGTGCGCGGCCATCCGCGGCGTGGAAGGCGGCGGCCTGGTGGAGGGCCTTCCCGTCCACAACTTCTACACCGACGAGGGTGACGTGGCGATGAAATGTCCCACGGAAGTCCCGATCACCGACCGCCGGGAGAAGGAACTGGCCGATCAGGGCTTCGTGCCGCTGGTGCACTGCAAGAATACCGATTACGCGGCGTTCTTCAGCGTCCAGTCGGCGCAAAAGCCGAAGTTGTACGACAAGCCGCAGGCCAATGCCAACGCGCGGTTGTCGGCGCAGCTTCCCTATATTCTCGCGGTGTCCCGCTTTGCCCATTATCTGAAGGCCATGATGCGCGACAAGATCGGGAGCTTCATGTCCCGCTCGGATTGCGAAAACTGGCTGAACAAGTGGGTGAACAACTACGTGGTGCCGGACGACAACGCGGCGCCGGAAATCAAGGCGAACCGGCCGCTTCGCGACGCGCGGATCGAGGTGATGGAAGTGCCGGGCAAGCCGGGTGTTTACCGCGCGGTCGCCTTCCTGCGGCCGCACTTCCAGTTGGATGAGCTCACGGTTTCGCTGCGGCTGGTGGCCGAACTGCCACCTCCGACGCGCAAGTAGATTGGCGTTTTTTGAGAAAACGGCGGGATGTTCTGCCAGACTTCCCGCCAAAAATAACAGTCAGTAATTTCGAGAGGAGAATACCATGTCAGCTTTTGATGCATTCCTTGAAATCGATGGAATCAAGGGGGAAACCGAAGATAAGGCCCTGCCGGGCCATATTGAGTTGTTGTCCTATTCGTTTGGCGCCAGCCAGACGGGCAGCTTCTCCTACGGCGGCGGCGGCGGCGCCGGCAAAGTGCAGATGCAGGACTTCCACTTCACCAAGCGCTGCGATAAGGCATCTTCGGATCTGTTCCTTCACTGCGCCACCGGTAAGCACATCCCGAAGGCCGAGTTGAAGGTGCGCAAGGCCGGCGGCGAGCAGCACATCTACTTCAAGGTGACCTTTGAAGACATCCTGGTGTCCAGCCAGACGGTGAGCGGCCAGGGCTCGGGCGATCCGATCCCCACCGAATCGATCAGCTTCAACTTCACCAAGATGACGATGCACTACGCCACCCAGGACGCCAAGGGCAAGGTGGGCGCCTTTGTGTCCAAGTTCTGGGACGCAAAGAAGAACGTCGGAGGCTAGCACTCCCGTTCGTGTACGGCGATCCGGGGCGCGGCGGACCTTTGACGGGCCGCCGCGCCTTTCCTGTCTTATCTTTCCTGTCTTATGCTAAGGGAGAAAACGCCATGACCGCGCGGGAACTCTATCAGGCGGGCCAGCTCACCGAGGCAATCCAGGCCTTGGGCGCCGAGGTGCGCGACAATCCGACCGACGCCAGGCGGCGCACGTTTCTTTTCGAGCTGCTTTGTTTTGCCGGCGACTTTGACCGGGCCAGAAAGCATCTGGAACTGCTGGCGAAGGACAATCAGCAGGCCGGAATGGGAGCACTGCTGCTGGAGGCTTGCATGCACTCTGAGCGCACCCGTCTGGAAACTTTCGACAAGAAGGAGTATCCTCACGCACCGGCCGGGGAAACGAACCTGAAAGGGACGTTGAACGGGCAGCCGTTTTCCGGCATCCGCGACGCCGATCCACGGGTGGGGCCAAGGCTTGAGGTGTTTACCGCGGGCACCTATCTGTGGATTCCCTTCGAACACATCGATTCGATTGAGATGCAGGCGCCCAAGCGGCTGCGTGACCTGTTATGGTCGCAGGTGCTGGTCAAGACGGGACCGGAATTCCGCGGCGTGGAACTGGGCGAATGCCTGTTTCCGGTGCTTTGCCCGGGTTCGTTCCGCCATTCCGACGGCAACGTGCGCCTGGGCCGTACAACGGTTTGGGAGGAAGTGGACGGCGTCGAGATCCCGTTCGGCCAAAAGACGCTGCTGGTGGACGGCGAGGAGTTTCCGGTGCTGGAAATCCGCAGAATCGAGTTTGAGCGGCCGGCACAGGAAAGCGGGTCTTAGACCAGGCCAGCCCGATGCCTCCGCCCCGTCAGGATCCCGATCAGGCCGTCACGCTTCCGCTGCTGGACCGGCTGACCAACACCCCCGATCTGAACGCGCCGCTGACGCGCGGGCAATCGGTGCGTCTGCTGCGGGCTTCCCTGCGGCGGGACCTCGAATGGCTCTTCAACTCCCGCGCCAATCACGAGTTGAATCCGCGTTACGCGGAAGTCTTCCAGTCCGTGGTCAACTACGGACTTCCGGACGTTTCCAACCTGAGCATGGCGAACTTCCGTGACCGCCAGCGTCTGGAGCGCTATATTGAACAGGCGATCGCAACGTTCGAACCGCGCCTGACGGCGGTGCAGGTGAGAATGGTGGACCATGGCGCCGATGGAGCCAAAAAGCTCCGTTTTCAGATCGACGCGCTGCTGAAAATGGATCCGGCGCCGGAGCGTGTCTCCTTCGACACCGTGCTCGACGTATTGTCGGGAGAGTATCAGGTGAAGGGAGAAGCCAGTGCGGGATGAGTTTCTGGAGTATTACGAAGACGAACTGGGGTTTCTGCGCCAGATGGGGCAGGAGTTTGCGCAGGCGCATCCTTCCATCGCCCGCCGGCTGCTGCTGGAGGCCGACGAGTGCAAGGATCCGCACGTGGAGCGGATCATCGAATCTTTCGCGTTTCTGACGGCGCGCGTGCGGCTGAAGATCGACGACGAGTTTCCCGAGATCATCGAAGCGCTGCTCACTATCCTTTACCCGCACTATGTGCGTCCGCTTCCTTCCATGTCGGTGGTGCAGATGCACCTGGATCCGGAGCGCGGTAAGCTGACCACGGGTTTGAAGGTCCCGCGCGGAACCATGATGTCCTCGGCGCCGGTGAACGGCCAGCAATGTAAATTTCAGACCTGCTACGACACCGTGCTGTGGCCGGTTTCCATCAGCGAAGCCACCTACCAGCCACCCGACCGGCTGAGCCCGCCGGTGAAGAGCACCGAGGCGGTGGGAGCCATCCGGCTGATGCTGGAGTGCGCGCCCGACATCACGCTCGACAAGCTGGAAATGGATTCGCTGCGGTTTTTCCTGCACAGCCACGACCGGCAACTGGTGTACACCATCTACGAACT
The DNA here is from genome assembly GCA_033762895.1 of Bryobacteraceae bacterium. Classification (GTDB taxonomy): domain Bacteria; phylum Acidobacteriota; class Terriglobia; order Bryobacterales; family Bryobacteraceae; genus CADEFT01. Next base: position 27,316 of record JANRLE010000193.1, read on the forward strand.
GCTGTTCAATAACTGCGTGCAGATCCTGGTGCGCGATCCGGCCAATCCGCGCCGGCGTCCGGTGGTTCTCGATTCCTCGGCGCTGCGGCCGGTGGGATTCCGCGAGGACGAGGGGATGACGCCCTATCCACGGCGCTCGTTTCTGGCCTATCGCATCCTGCAGGAGTATTTCGCTTTTCCGGACAAGTATCTGTTCGGGGAACTGACGGGTTTGAGCGCGGCCTGGGCGGCGGGCTTCAAAGGCAAAGCGGAACTGATTTTCCTCATCTCGCCGTTTGAACGGGAGGACCGGCGCGAGTCACTCGAAGTACATCTGAAGGCCAGCACGTTCCGGCTGGGATGCACGCCGATAGTGAACCTGTTTCCGCAGACCTGCGATCCGATTCTGCTCGACCAGCGCAAGTTCGAATACCCGGTGATCCCCGATATCCGGCGCAAAGCAACCACTGAGATCTATTCGCTCGACGAGGTGTGGTGCCTCGATCCGGTGGCCAACACGACGACCAAGTTCGAGCCCTTTTACGCCTACCGCCACGCGGTGACCCGGGACAACAAGCAGCAGTTCTGGATGGCCAACCGCCGGGCGGCGGGCCGCAAGGATGAAGGCGCGGACCTTTATGTTTCGCTGGTGGATCTGGCGATGCGGCACGTCCACCCGGACTCCGACGCCCTGCACATCCGCGCGCAGTGCACCAATCGCGACCTTCCGGCGCAACTGCCGTTTGGCCAGGAGGCGGGAGACTTTCACATTGAGGCTTCCTCGGCGCTGAAGTCGATTGTATGCCTGCGCAAGCCGACCCTGCCGCAGCGTCCGCCGGCCGGGCAGGCGATGTTCTGGCGGCTGCTGTCGCATCTTTCGCTCAACTATCTTTCGATCGTGGAGGAGGGGCGGGAAGCGCTGCAGGAGATTCTGCGGTTGTACAACTTCGCCGAGTCCCCGCAGTTGACCAACCAGATTCAGGGCATCACCGGCCTTTCCAGCAGCCGGCAGTTTGCGCGCGTGATCTCGGAGAACGGCATCAGCTTCACGCGCGGCGTGCGAACCGAGATTGAATTCGACGAGGAGAAGTTTTCCGGCGCCGGCGTCTTTCTGTTCGCGCAGGTGCTGGAGCATTTTCTCGGCCTCTACGTCACCATCAACAGCTACAGCCAATTGGTAGCGCGCACCAGGCAGAGAAAGGGGGTGCTTCGCGAATGGCAGCCAAGAGCGGGGCAGCGAATTTTGCTGTAACGGGCGAGATGGTGAGGCAGCCCGGACTGGCCGCCCAGCTTCGCCAAACACCCTGGGAGTTCAACTTTTTTCAGACGGTGCGCATCCTGCAGCGGATCATGCCGTTCCGCAAGCTGGTGGGCCGCAACTACGGGCCGCAGGCCGAGGTGGCGCGGTTTTCCGCCCATGCGGCGATGGCGTTTCCCGCCAGCCAGATACAGGCGCTCGACTGGAACGAGGACCGGCCGGTGCACCTCACGGTCAATTTTATGGGGTTGTACGGGCCGATGGGCGTGCTGCCGATCTACTACACCGAGTACATCCTGCAGCGGCTGCGCGCCAAGGACAGCGCGCTTGCCGCCTTTCTGGATATCTTCAACCACCGGACAATCTCGCTGTTTTACCGGGCCTGGGAGAAGTACCGGTTTTATGTCGCCTATGAGCGGGGGGAGCGCGACCGGCTGTCGCAATATCTGCTGGATCTGCTGGGGCTGGGCACGGCCAAGCTGCATAACCGGCAGCAGGTGCGCGACGAGTCATTGATTTTCTATTCCGGCCTGGTGGCCAAGCATGCGCGCTCGGCGCTGGCGCTCGAGCAGATGCTGAGCGACTATTTCGAGGTGCCGGTTCAGGTGGAGCAATACGTGGGCGCGTGGTACCGGCTGGAGCGGTCCTCGCAGTGCCGGTTTGGCGATGGCAGTTCGCATTCCGAACAGCTTGGAGTGGGTGTGATTGTGGGCGATGAGGTGTGGGATCCGCAGTCGGGCGTGCGCGTCCGCGTGGGGCCGCTCTCGCTGCGGCAGTATCTTGATTTTCTGCCGAACGGAAGCGCCTACAGGCCGATGCAGGCGCTGACGAAGTTCTTCTCAAACGGAGAACTGAACTTTGAAATGCAACTGGTCCTGAAGCGGGAAGATGCGCCCGGATGCGAACTGGGCGCCTCTGGCGAGGCGGGGCCGAGACTGGGGTGGCTGACGTGGGCCAAGGCGAGGCCCATGGATCGCGACCCGGACGAAACCATGGTGAGACTGTAAGTTAGGGTGAGGCTGGAAGAGGAGAGTAAACCCGATGAGCGTCAATCTGAAATCATTGATTGGAAAACTGAACGACGTGACGCGCGGCGCGCTGGAGGGGGCGGCCGGCTTGTGCCTGTCCCGCACGCATTACGACATTGAAGTGGAGCACTTCCTGACGAAGCTGCTGGACTACACGGATTCCGACTGCGCGCGGATTCTGCACCAGTATGGCGTTGATCCTTCGCGGCTGACCGGTGAGCTGTCGCGGAGCCTGGACAAGTTAAAGACCGGCAACGCCCGGACGCCCGGCATCAGCCCGACGATCATGAAGCTGTTAACCGAGGCCTGGACGGTCGGCTCCATCGATTATGGCGGCCACCAGGTGCGCACGGGCTTCGTCCTTGTGGCGCTGCTGAGCAATGAGGAGATGGCGCGGCTGATGCGCGACGTCAGCAAGGAACTGCAGAAAATCCCGCTCGAGGCGCTGAAGAAGGACCTGATGGCGGTGGTGTCGGGCTCGCAGGAGGATGCGGTGTCGCAGGCCGCCGCGGCCACCGGCGAGCCTCGTCCCAAGAGCTCCGGCAAGACGCAGAATCTGGACCAGTACACGGTGAATCTGACCGAAAACGCGCGCAAAGGGAAGATCGATCCGGTGTTGGGGCGCGATTTCGAAATCCGCCAGGTGATCGACATCCTGATGCGGCGGCGGCAGAACAACCCGATCCTGACGGGCGAGGCGGGCGTGGGAAAGACGGCCGTGGTGGAAGGCTTCGCGCAGCGCGTGGTGCAGGGCGACGTGCCTCCTCCGCTGCGCAACGTGGAAGTGCGGACGCTCGATCTGGCGCTGCTGCAGGCGGGCGCGGGCGTGAAGGGCGAGTTCGAAAACCGGCTGAAGGGGCTGATCGAGGAAGTGAAATCCTCACCCACGCCGATCATTCTGTTCATCGACGAGGCGCACACCATGATCGGGGCGGGCGGCCAGGCGGGGCAGAACGACGCGGCCAACTTACTGAAGCCGGCCTTGGCGCGTGGCGAGTTGCGGACGATCGCGGCCACGACGTGGGCCGAATACAAGAAATTCTTCGAAAAGGACGCGGCGCTGGCAAGACGGTTCCAGGTGGTGAAGGTGGAGGAACCGGATGAGAAGGTGTGCCAGGTGATGCTGCGCGGCATTGTGGCCGCGCTCGAGAAGCACCACAAGGTACGGATTCTGGACGAAGGCGTGAGCGCGGCCGTGCGGCTGTCGCACCGTTATCTGGCGGGGCGGCAGTTGCCGGACAAGGCGGTGAGCGTGCTGGATACGGCCTGCGCGCGGGTGGCGCTGGGGCAGAACGCGGTACCGCCGGCGATTGAGGCAGCGCGCCGGGAACTGGAAGATCTCAGTGTCCAGGATCGCGTGCTGCGGCGGGAACAGGCCGTGGGCGTCGATCACGCTGAGCGGCTGGCGGCGATCGCGGCGCGCAAGGCGGACCTTGATACGAACCTGAAGTCGCTCCAGGAGCGCTTCGACCGCGAAAAGCAGATCGTTTCCGAGATCCGCGACATCCGGCTGCGGCTGGAGGATCCCAACGCGCCGCTGCCCGAGGGCGCACAAGCGGCCGCGCCCGAAGAGTTACGCACCAAGCTGGCCGAGCTTGACGCCGAACTTGCCAACCTGCAGGGTGAACAGCCGCTGATCCGCGTAGCCGTGGACAGCCACGTCGTAGGCGAGGTGATTTCCGGCTGGACCGGGATTCCGGTGGGCAACATGATGCGCGATGAAGTGAAGACGGTGCTGGAGTTGGAAAAGCACCTGGGGGCGCGGGTAATCGGACAGGATCATGCACTGGCGGGCATTGCGCAGCGCATCCGCACGTCGCGGGCGCGGCTGGAGGATCCGAACAAGCCGATCGGCGTATTTTTGCTGGTTGGCCCCAGCGGTGTGGGAAAAACGGAAACTGCGCTGACAATTTCCGCTATGTTGTATGGGGGTGAACACAACCTGATCACCATCAACATGTCGGAGTTCCAGGAGGCGCACACGGTTTCGACACTGAAGGGCTCCCCTCCCGGATATGTAGGCTACGGGGAAGGCGGCGTGCTGACTGAAGCGGTGCGGCGGCGCCCCTACTCGGTGGTGCTGCTGGACGAAGTGGAAAAGGCGCATCCCGACGTGCTGGAGCTGTTCTTTCAGGTGTTCGATAAGGGCATGATGGAGGACGGCGAAGGCCGCGAGATCGACTTCAAGAACGCGGTGATCATTCTGACGTCGAACGCCGGCACGGACACGCTGATGAAGCTCTGCGCCGATCCGGAGACCACGCCATCGCCTGAGGGCATCGTGAAGGCGCTGAAGCCGGAACTGGATAAGGTGTTCAAGCCGGCCTTTCTGGGACGGCTGGTGATCATCCCCTATTTCCCCGTGCGGGATGAGGCGCTGAAGAGCATTATCCGGCTGAAGCTGGGCAAGATTCAGAAGCGCATGATGGAAAATCACCGGATTGAGCTGACTTACTCGCCGGAGTTGGTGGAGGAAGTGGCCAAGCGCTGCACGGAAGTGGAGAGCGGCGCGCGGAACGTGGACAATATCCTCACCAATACGCTGCTGCCCGATATCTCGCGGCAGCTTCTGGCCACCATGGCGCAAGGCGGCAGGATGAACGCGGTGCACGTGGACATGGGCGCCGACGGGAAGTTTGCCTATACCGTTTGATAGCAACGCTTCCCGGCGGCCGCGGTTACAGGCGGCCGCCGGGAAGCCAACGACAAGGAGGAGTGTGAGAGATGCCCTCGTACACGCAGGATGACCGGCCAATCAAGCTGACCACCACGCTCGGCAAGGATGTCCTGCTGCTGGAGCGGTTTCAGGGGAGAGAGGCGATTTCCGAGCCGTTTCTGTTCATCCTGCGCTGCGTGTCCACCGCAAAGAACCTGGCGATTGAGAGCCTGCTGCACAAGGGTGTGACGCTTGAGGTGAAACTCGCCAACGATGACTACCGGCCCATCCACGGCCTGGTACGCAGCGCGCGGATGCTGGAAATGGACAAAGGGCTGGTGACCTATGAACTGGAGATGACGCCGTGGCTGTGGTTTCTGACGCAAACCACCGACTGCCGCATTTTCCAGGACAAGACCGTGCAGCAGATCATCACCGAGGTGTTCGAGGGACACGGTTATAAGGACTTCCGCTTCAGCCTGTCGAAAAGTTACGATCAACGTAAGTATTGTGTGCAATACCGGGAAACCGATTTCAATTTCGTCAGCAGGCTGATGGAGGAGGAAGGTATCTCCTACTACTTCGAGCACACAAGCTCAAAGCATGTGCTGGTGCTGCTGGATTCGCCGGCGTCCGTAAAGCCGTGCCCGGTGCAATCGACGATGAAGTTCGCTCACGAGGATATGCCGGATCATCCGGAGGATTTCGTACACACGCTGGATCTGGAGCGTTCCTGCCGCACGGGCAAGATCACGATACAGGACTTTGACTTCATCAAGCCATCCACCAACCTGCTGACGAAGGTGGACGGCGCCTATCCGCAATCCGAACAGTACGACTACCCGGGTCTGTATTACGACAAAGGACGCGGGGACAAGCTGGCCAAGACGCGGCTGGAGGTGGAGGAGTGGCCGGAAAAAATCGTGCGTGGCGTCAGCAGTGCCCGGCCTTTTTCCGCCGGATACAAGTTCACGCTGACTGAGCACTTCCGCAGCGACATGAATGCGGCGTGGTTGCTGGTGGCAATTCAACACAAGGCCGAGGGAACCAATTTCCGCTCCGACCTGGAGGAGCCGTTCCGCTACGAGAATCAGTATGAGGCCATTCCGGCGGCGGTCCCTTTCCGCCCTCCTTACACCCATGCCAAGCCGGCGGTGAAGGGGACGCAGACGGCGATCGTGGTTGGTCCGGCGGGCGAGGAAATCTGGGTGGACAAGTACGGGCGGGTGAAGATCCACTTCCATTGGGACCGGCTGCAGCCGGGCGACGACAAGGCGTCCTGCTGGGTGCGCGTGACGCAGTCCTGGGCAGGCGGTGCGTGGGGCTGGATGACGATTCCGCGCATCGGCCAGGAGGTGGTGGTCAGCTTCCAGGAAGGCGATCCGGACCGCCCGCTGATTACCGGCCGCGTCTATAACGAGGCGCAGCAGGTTCCTTACAAGCTCCCGGACCATAAGACCATCAGCACATGGCGTTCGCGCAGCAGCAAGGGCGGCGGAGCGACGAATTTTAATGAGATCCGCATGGAGGATCTGAAGGGCTCCGAGCAGTTGTTCCTTCATGCCGAGAAGGATCGCGACGACCGGACAAAGAACGACTCGCGCGAGTGGGTGGGCAAGGACCGGCACCTTTATGTGAGGACGAATCAACAGGAGGAAGTGGGCGGCGCCAAGCACCTCAAAGTGGGCGGGCAACAGAACGAAAAGATCGGCGGCAAGTATTCGCTGAAAGTGGGCTCGGATTTCCATACGAAGGCCGGGATGAACTATGCGCTCGAAGCCGGTATGGAGGTGCATGTGAAGGCCGGGATGAAGGTGATCATCGAGGCCGGCATGCAGCTCAGTCTGAAGGGGCCCGGCGGGTTTGTGAATATCGATCCGAGCGGGGTGCAGATTCAGGGGACGATGGTGTTGATCAACAGTGGCGGATCGGCGGGATCCGGTGGCGGGTCGAGCCCCGAGGATCCGAAGGAGCCGGATAAGGCCGATGACGGGACCAAGCGAGGGAAGCTGTGAGAGCGTGTTTGCACCTGATACTGCCGGCCGCGCTGCTGGCACAGCCCGGCGCTGAACTGCCCCGGCTCCCGGCGCCGCAGGGCATCCCGAAGCCAGCGCCCGCGGGCGACGGTCCCTACGCCCCGCAGCCGATTGTAGCGGGCGGGGTGATTGTGCCTCTCTACGCGCCCGGCTCGCCGCTGCTTAAGCAGGACCGCATCCGGGAAGCCGAACAGTACAACATGAGCCAGTCGGTGCCGGGGCGCATCGCGAGCATCGTCAATATTCACAACCCCTCGATCGAGGTACACATGGTGGACCGGTCTCTGAACACCGGCGCTGTGGTGATCCTGGCGGCGGGGGGCGGCCACAATACGTTGAACGTGGGAGGCGAGGCCGCCGACTTCATCCCGTTCTTCTACAACTACGGCGTCAACACCGTGATCCTGCGCAACCGGCTGCGGCGCGACGGCTACAACCCGCAGGCCGACGCCGTCAACGATGCGCTGCAGGCCGTGAGAGTCGTGCGCGCCTACGCCAGCCAGTGGAACTTCGATCCCAACAAAATCGGCATCATGGGCTTT
>JANRLE010000194.1:0-4265 GCA_033762895.1 Bryobacteraceae bacterium
CCTCATCCATTCGGCCCGGTAGCGGGCCCTGTTCATGGTTCGAAACAGCACTACTTCGGGTAGATTCAGTTTCGTGCGGGCCTTCTCTGCCTCCGCCAGGCTTTTGAAGAAGCCAAACACCGCTGATCCGCTTCCGGTCATCAACGCCGGCTCAGCGCCGGCCCGTTGCAGTTTCCGTTTCCGCTGAAGCAGTTGCGGATGTTGGCTGAACACGACCTTCTCGAAATCGTTGTGGCAGAACCGGGACCAGGTGGAGTCGGTCAATTCACCCCTGATCCTCCAGCTCAGTGACTGGAACTCATTCATGTTAAATGAATCTTGCGTAACGGTCAATCGCCCGCTGAGGTACCGGTACGCCTCTGCCGTCGATACAGGAACGCCTCCGGTCCAAAGCAGTCCCCATGCAGGCCTGGCCTCCGGAAAGGGGTAGACTTCCTCACCCCGGCCGATGCCTAAGGCCGTTCCTCCCAACAGGAAAAACGGCACGTCGCTGCCCAGTGCGGCGCCTATGGCCGCCAGCCTTGCCGCGGGTACGTGTTTGCCCGCCAGCGCCGGCAGCGCCAGCAGGACAGCCGCCGCGTCAGTGGAACCGCCGCCCAGTCCCGCGCCCATCGGAATCGCCTTGTTGAGAAAGATGCGGACCCGGGCTTTGACGCCCATTTCGGCCATCAGGGCATCGGCCGCGCGCACCACGATGTTGCCGGGGATTTCGATGCTGCTGGCCACTTCCAGGCCGGTTCCGCCTTTTTCCCACTCGATGTCGAGCGTGTCTTTCACGGAGATGGTCTGAAAGATGGTGCGCAGTTCGTGGAAATTGTCCGGACGTTTATAGAGGACGCGCAGCGCCAGGTTGATTTTGGCGAAGGCCGGAACGCGGACCTTAACATTCTTAACTTTTCGGGAAACGGTCACGGCGGGATCTTCAGTTTATCATTGTACGCCTATGACACTCACTCGCACCGCAGTCCTCCTCCTCATCGCGAGCCTTGGTTTCGGCCAGTTGACGCCGGAACAGAAGGTAGCCGATTTTATGCAACTTGCCGGTTTGTACGCCAAGCGCTATGGACCCTATGAATGGAAGCGGGAGGCCGTAAACTTCGACCTCTACGACGTGGGCCCGTGGCTGGAGCGCGTGAGGAACTCCAAGTCCGACCTGGAGTTCTACGACGTTTGCATCGACTACGTCGCAGCGCTGAAGGACACCCACGACACGTTCTCCCTCACGTCCTCTTTCTCGGTGTTTCTCGGCTTTACCGTGGACATCTTCGACGGAAGGCTGCTGATCGACTCCATCAGCCGGAGCCAACTGCCGGCGCGCGACTATCCGTTCCAGGTGGGCGATGAACTGGTGTCGATGAACGGGCGGCCGGCAATGCAACTGATGGAAGAGGAGTTCCTGCGATACTCCACCTCGCGGGCGAATCCTTCGGCCCAGCGCCGGAGAGCGGCGCAGTATCTCACCGCGCGGTCGCAGTCACTGATTCCGAGAGCGCATGAAGTGGGCGAGACGGCCGAAGTGGTGATCCGCAACGCGGCCGGGGAGGAGCGCAGCTACACGATTCGTTGGGACAAGGCCGGTCTGGCGCTCACGAACGCCGGGCCGGTTCCGTCGCCGAAAGACGGGCGCGGCGCCGTGGGCGAAAACTCGCTGATGCCGCTGCCTCAAGGCGAACCCGCCTACATGCGTCCGCTGTTGGAGATGAGTTACGCAGGGGTTCCCGAACGGCCTGGTGACGGTGTTTTGGGTGTTGGAAGTCTGACCCCGGTTTTTGATGCGCCGGCGGGCTTCCAGATCCGGCTCGGCGTGCGGCCCACCGATGACTTCCTGACGGGGACCTACCGGGTGGGAGGGCGCACCATCGGCTTCATCCGGATTCCGCGGATGTCGCCGAACAACAGCGTTGGACAGGCGCTGTCCCAGTTGGAGACCGAAATCGCATTCTTCCAGCAAAACACCGATGGCCTGGTGATCGATGTCATGCGCAACCCCGGAGGGCTGATTCCGTACGGGCACGAACTGGCAAGGCGTTTCATTCCCGCTCCGTTTGAAGGTGTGGGCTTTGAACTGAGGGCGAGCGCGGGCTACGTAGCCAGCTTCGCATTCAACCTGGAGAACGCCAAGCGCTTCGGCGCACCGGAACACATCGTTCGCACCTGGGAGGCTCTGTTGCACGATGTGTATGAGACGTTCAAGCAGAACCGCGGACGCACGGGAGCTTTGCCGCTCGGGCATGATTCGGTCTTCTTTGAACCGGCCACGGATGCGGCCGGCAGGAACATCGCTTATACCAAACCGCTCATTGTGCTGATCGACGAGTTTTCCTGTTCCACCGCCGATCTGTTCGCCGCTGTGATGCAGGATGCCGGCCGCGGTCCGCTGGTGGGAACGCGTACGGCCGGATGCGGGGGCACCAACACGAATTTCACCGCCACCACATACTCGGAAGGCAATGCCGGAATGACGCTGGGGCTGATGGTGCGCCCTAAGGCGATTGCCACGGCTGAGTTTCCCACCACGCGCTACATTGAAAACGTCGGCGTCCGGCCGGACATTGAACTTGATTACATGACCCGTGACAACCTGATGCAGCGCGGCCGTCCGTTTCTGGATGCGGTGACGCAGGTCATCCTGGACCGGATCGCGGCGGCCCAATGATTTATGCTTGAAGGGTGATTCCCATGTCGCGGCCCGCGACGATCGCCGGAGTCGTTGTGCTTGCGGCGGTCACGGCTGGAGGTTGGGCGCTTTGGCGGGCCGGCGTCGTGCTCGAGCAAAGCGCAGCGGAGGTACGGCGCGCTTCTGCCTTTGCCTTCACGGACCAGGTGAAAACTCCGCACGGGCTTGCGGGAATCGAACGCGTGGCCGCCGCCGCGTCTTTCCGCGACGCCGCCTGGTTTCAGGATGCGTTGTGGATCGCCAGTTCGGACACCCTGTTTGAATACAATGCCGACGATGGCCTGAAGGAGCGGTTTCATGCCGGGGCCGAACTCCCCGCTTCCGGGCTCGTGCGGCTGGGGGTTGGGGTGGCCGGCGGTGAGAGCGGGCAGCAGCTTTTCATCGCCACGCAAAGCGAAGGGCTGCTGGTATTCAATGGAAGCGAGCTTCGCCACATCCGGCCAGACAAGCCAGAGCATCGCAAGCTAACCGACCTGCTGCCGCTCGAATCCGGACAGGTGCTGCTTGGTACGGAAAAAGCAGGGGTGCTGGCCTGGTCTGGCGCGGCGCTCAGCCCGTTTCATGAATCGCTCAACGGGCTTTCGGTGACGGCGCTCAGCGGAACGCTGGACGATCTTTGGATCGGCACGCTGGACCGGGGACTGCTGCGCCTGCATGCGGGCCAACTCGACGAATTCCCCCAGGCGCCGGGCCGCATCCTTTCCCTGGCCAGGGATGGGAGCACGGTGTATGCCGGTGGTGCGGCGGGAGTGGCGGAAGTGCGCGATGGCGTCTTCCATCGTATGCGGGTCGAAGGCTCCTTCGCCGCGGCGCTCGACGCCAGGCAGGACCGGTTGCTGGTGGGCACGCTTGATGAGGGTATCGTGGGCGATCCGCATATTCGAAAGGGGGCGGTGCGCCGTTTCCCTCGATCGGGGGAAACGCTGTGGGCCGTGGCCGAAGATGCGGTTTATGCATCCGCGGGCGGGCGCTCGGGGTGGCAGCGAATCCCGGCGCCGGACGCGCCGCTGCTGACCGACAACAACATCGCGGCGCTTGCTGTGGAGCCCTCAGGCAAAGCCTGGATCGGATACTTTGACCGCGGCGTGGACGTCCTTGTTCCCGGCGCGGCCGGGCCGGATCATATTGAGGACGAACATGTCTTTTGTATCAACCGCATCGTGCCCACGCGCGAGGGCGCGGTTATTGCCACCGCCAACGGGCTGGTGATGGCCGGCATCGACGGCCGCCCGCGCCAGGTGCTGACGCGCGGCGACGGCCTGATCGCAAGCCATGTGACGGACGTGATTGTGCAGCCCGATGGGCTGATCGCGGCGACGCCCGCCGGTATCACGTTTCTTTCGCCCGCCGGCGCCGAAAGCATCTACGCTTTTCATGGGCTGGTGAACAATCATGTCTACGCTCTGGGCGCGCGTGGTGCGCAGGTGATGGCAGGAACGCTGGGCGGAATCTCAGTGGTGGACAACCGCGTTGTGAGCGCCAGTTTCACCACGGCCAACTCCGCCCTGCGGCACAACTGGATCAGCGCGCTGGCCGCGGTGGGAGAAGAGTGGTTCGCCGGCACATACGGCGCGGGTGTATTCCGCTA
>JANRLE010000195.1:0-31045 GCA_033762895.1 Bryobacteraceae bacterium
ACATCCTTCAAGCAAAGCTGCAGCCGCTTCTCGAAAAAGCGGTCAAGAAAATTACCGTCGGTAACATCACGGCGCCGACCGGGAGCATCGGCGGGCTAACTGTGGACAAGATTGTTCTAGGTGACGTGACAATTGGCACATTGACACTGCTCAACACAGCGGTGAATGTCACGTCAGGAACAGCACATCTGAACGGCGTGAAAGTTGTACTGGAGTTGGCTTGCACTGCCAATTGGTGGTACGACATCGCCGTCTTCAGCGATAGCGGGACGTTGAATCTGGGATCGCTGTACTTCAGTATGAACGTGGGCGACGTACAGGTGCCAGCATTTGAGAACATCAGCCTGGCCATCCCGGCAGTCGCGGTCAAAAATGTCCAGGCGGCGATACCACCTATTCAGGCTGTGGACCTTGGAGGCGCAGTTCTCAAAACGATCAGTGCAACAGAGACGACACTGCCCACCGCGGGTTTCACGCTGACAGGCCTTGGAGTCGGAAATCTTTCTCTCAGCACTCTCGATGTGCCGCAGACGTACACATCGCAGGCGTTCGTCGGGCGGTTCCTGCCGAACCATCCCCTGCTGCTGCCGGAGGTGCAAATGGGTGGTATACAGGTGCCAACGGTTGCGGCTGGCGACATTCAGAGCGGGCCGATTGACTTGGATGCGCTACCTCCGGCACAGGGACTCATTGTTGATCTCGGCGCACTAGGCTTCGGCTTCCAGGTCCAGCCGATTCTGCACATGGCAATCGATGCCTTGCTCATGCAGGATGTGGAACTGGCGGCATCTGTTCAGCAGGCCTCGGTCCAGAATGTGCTTGTGCCGATGGACATCCGGGGCGTCCGTTTGGGAAAGGTCCGGCTCAACGAGGTTCACGTCGCGGATATTACGATGTAGCCGCGCACCAAGTGACAAGATTCGAGGTTAGCAAAAGGAATGATCAGCCATGAACAACAATGCATTTCAGGAACTTTGGGCAAGGGGCGCAAGCGCCCCTAAGGTGACCCACGTCCCGGTTCAGAAGCGGTCCCTCGACCTCTCGCTTGAGGAAATTGTGGAACGGCTGGAGGAGTGGGTGGCGCAGGCCATGCGGCGCGGCGCAGTTTCAGAGGCGCACTTCAACGAGATGAAGCTGCACGCGGGGGCGCTCAAGGGTGTCCTGCGCAGGATGGACCCGGCGAGGACCCTGGTCGCTAACGAACGCCAGCGGCGCGATATTAGCCGATATGAGGAAACGTAGCGTTTCCAGAGGAATCCTGGCGGCTCATAAAGGCACGGCGTTCTGGGCGATGTAGGCGGCTTCCTCTGACTCGTCGGGGCCGATGTAGTGGTAGTATTCGGCCCACTCCAGGCCGTAGGCGGGACCGCGGGCGCGATCGCGGGCCAGGGCGAAATACTTGGTGTACTGGCGGTTGGCGGTCTCGTCGTCGTTGCCCAGCAGAGGCAGCCGTTTGCCTTGGGCCGCCAGGCGCTGGCGCAGGCGCGCGCCGGTATCGCCGGCCGGGCCCTGGGTGATGTTGGCGTTGTTCACATGCACCTTCTGGTCGATGTAGTCCTTGATGTCGACCACGCGGTTGACAAGTTGCGGGCCGCGGGCGAAGTAGTAGCGTTCGCGGACCGCGTGGGGCTTCACGCCGGCGTATTCGAATTCGGGGTAGTCCCACTTCATGGCGCAGATGCCGGCGGCCCATTCCACGGCCTTGGCGGCGACGTAATGGTCCGGGTTGCGCTCATAGAGCCCGCTTGGATCGTAGACCAGGATGGTGTCCACCTTGAAGTAGCGGAACAGAAAGACCAGCCGCGCCCGCATCTCGATGATGGGCCAGGCGTCCATGTTGTGGTTGGAGTAGTTGAGAAAGATGGACTCCTTGAGGCCCAGACGTTTGGCCACTTCGCGCGTATCCTTTTCGTTCTTCCACACCACTTCGCCGTAGCCGGAGCCATCGCCGGCCATTGAGTCGTCGGACATCGTGATGAGGATGCCCTCATAGCCTTCGTCGATGAGCTTCAACACGGTGCCCCCGGCGAAGATGGGGATGTCGTCGCAGTGGGGCTGGATGGCGGCGAGCATCTTGCCTTTGTGCGGCTTGCCGGATTGCTTGCGTTCGATGGTGACATCGACCTTATAGGAAACCGCGCCGGTGCCGCTGGCTACCTTTTCGTTGGCGGGCGGGAGAGGGATCTGGCCGGTTTGGGCGGCGGCGAATGAAGAACCGAGAAAATGGCGTCTTTCCATCCAATCATTCTAGCTGCGCGCGATGATGATGGCGTAGACCTTCTTCATCTGGTCGCGCGGGAAGATCTTTGACAGGGCCCGCATGACGGCGCCTTTGTCCTCATGGATGGAGATGCCCAGCCCGCGGTATTCGGCCAGCGCGCGCTCCTTGAACTCATACTCGCGGCGAACCTCGCCGATGCATTCTTCAATGACGGGCCGGTAGCGCTCAATGTCGTCGTCGGCGTACTCTTCACGCAGCAGGGGCAGCAGCGCCTGGAGTGTCAACTCGTCGCTGGTTTCCAGGCAGTTCCAGCAGGTGGCGATGACGGCCTTCTTGTTGATGCCGATGGCCCAATGGATCTGCTCTACCGACTCGGGCTTGCACTTCCACATGGTGACGCGGCCCGAAGGTTCGACCACGTACCAGACGGCGCCTTCGCTGCCTGAAAGCTTTTCGTCCTCCACCGGTTTGTTGCGCGCCTCCAGCGCCGCGCGCACCTCTCCGTAGCGGGCGACCGGGTCTTCGCCGGCAACGAGTTCGCCGATCAGGGTGGTGGCGGGCACGTTCAGCAGATTGAGGTGGAAGGGGGCGATGACGGCGGCATTTTCCGGGTGCACGCCGAAGAGCACGGCGGCTTCCAGATCGTTTTCGTATTGGATCAGGTGCGCGTTGCGGGCGCCATACATTTCAAAGCTGATGTGACAGCGGTTTTCCTCAGCCAGTTGGGCGATGGTGGGGTGACGCGCCAGCAGTTCGCGCCAGAAATCGAGAAACGGACCCCATCGGCTGTTTCTGAGCACCGGGAACAGGCGGAGTTTGTAGGTGAGGTAGCGCTGGCCGCTGGCGTCGCGGTAGTGGTAGGCCAGCACGTTGGTGCCGTCCAGTTTTTCGTAGAGCGCGGCGCGGGCGATGGGCGGGAAGTGGAAGCGGCCATCGCGGCCGAAGGGATAGCCCAGCTTCGGGGTGGCGTAGATCAATTGGGGCGCGGGCTGTTCGCCGACGTGGGTGATGGCGAGAGCGCCATAGCGGTGGTCGGGCTTTTGAGAGAGGAAGCCCTGGAGACGAAGTTCACCGTTGAAGGGGTCCGTTACGTCGAACGGGGTGAGGAACTTTTCGTCCAGGCCGGTGAGGCTGCCGGCGATGGAAATCGGATCGGAGTTCATCCAGTTACATTGTCGCCGATAGGGGGGCGGGCGCGGCGCCGGATGAGGCGGCCACTTGCGCTATCCTTTGAAACTGCTGTATCAGTAGAGATTCATTTGTCCGTTTCCGGAGACTCCACGAATATGAGCAAACGATCCAGCATCGGTTCCTGGGCCTACACGATCGGCCCCTACGCCAGCAATCCTATCGATTTCGAAACCGTCTGCACCACGTTGAAGAAACTGGGCTTTGACGGAGTGGAACTGGGCGGCTTCCCGCCGCATCCGAACCCCGGCAATCCCAATGGGCCGAACGAGGCGTGGCCGGGCGCCATGCCCGAAAAGTCCCAGCGCGAAGAGTTGAAGGCCAGGATGAAGGAATGGGGCCTGGGCTTCAGCGGCATCGCGGCCAACCTGTGGGGGGAAAAGCTGATCAACACGGACGACCAGAGCAAGTACATTGCCGAGTTCAGGAAGAACTCCGAGTTCTGCGCGGACCTGGGGATTGAGGGCATCCGTGTGGATTGCGTGCAGCCGCCCACCATCCATCGCGAGATTGACTACGCCACCGCGATGGATCGCGTCGTCAGGACCTGGAAGACGTGCAGCGACATCGCCGCCGACGCGGGCCAGTACGTGACCTGGGAAGTGGAGCCGGGCTTTGCCTTCAATAAACCGTCGGACGCCGTGCGCATTCATGACGCGGTGGACAAACCGAACTTCGGCATTCAATACGACACCTGCCATGGGCAGATGGTGGCGGTAGTGGGCGCGCGGCATGAGGGCGAAAAGGAAACCTATCCCAGTCAGGTGGACTATATCCGCATGCTCAGCGGCCGCATCAACCACCTCCACTTCATCGATTCCGACAACACCTGCCACAAGGACGCTTCGGGCAACGATGAGACGTCGGCGCATCCGCCGTTTGGCCTTGGGCTACTGAACTTCGATGAAATCGTGCCGGAACTGGTGAAATTGTCGCGGCTTTCGCATGACTGGTGGACGATCGATCTTTGTTTCTGGCCCGATGCCTGGGCGGCGACGGAAACCTGCAAGAAAGCGCTGGATGGGCTGATCGCCAAGTACGGAGCCTGAAGACATGAAAGAACTACGCGTTGGAATGATCGGCTACGGGTTCATGGGCCGCACCCACTCAAATGCCTACAAGCGGCTTACCGATTTCTTCCCCGTCAACCACCGGCCGGTGCTGAAGGCTGTGTGCGCCCGCAACAAAGAGAAGGCCGAAGCATTCGCCGCCAACTGGGGCTATGAACGGGTGGAAACGGACTGGAAGAAGCTGGTATCGGCCGACGACATCGATTTGATCGACATCGGCTCGCCCAACAACACACACCTGGAGATTGCCGTCGCTGCGGCCAAAGCGGGCAAGATGGTGTTGTGTGAAAAGCCGCTGGCGATGAATGTGAAGGAAGCCGAGAAGATGGTGGCGGCGGTGGAGAAGTACAAGGTCCCGAACATGGTGTGGTTCAACTACCGGCGGGTGCCGGCGGTGGCTTTGGCCAAACAGATCATGGACGAAGGCCGGGTGGGCCGCACGTTCCACTACCGGGCCACCTATCTGCAGGATTGGACGATCTCAGAAGATGTGCCGCAGGGCGGGGCGGGGTTGTGGCGGCTGGATGCGAACGTGGCTGGCTCCGGTGTGACGGGCGACCTGCTGGCGCACTCCATCGACACGGCGATGTGGCTGAACGGGCCGATCACTCGCGTGGTGGCAAAGACGGAGACGTTCGTGAAGCAGCGCATGCATGTGGAGACTGGCAAGAAGCAGGCGGTGAAGATCGACGACGCGTGCATGTTTCTGGCCGAATTCGCCAACGGTTCGATGGGTACGTTCGAATCCACCCGGTATGCCCGGGGACGCAAGAACTTCAATACGTTTGAAGTGAACGGCGCCGAAGGTTCGGTGTACTTTGATCTGGAAGAGCCTGAGTACCTGCAGTTTTTCGAATACAAGCAATTGCAGTCGGGCAAGAAGATGGAATCGCACCTCACCGGTTGGCGCAAGATTCACACCACCAATTCCGAGCATCCCTATATGAACCGCTACTGGGTTCCGGGCACCTGTATCGGCTATGAGCACACGTTTCTGAACGCGCTGGCGGATTTTGTGATGGGCGTGGAGTCCGGCAAGCCGACGCAGCCCGATTTCCGCAATGCGCTCGAGACGCAGAAGGTGTGCGACGCGGTGCTGAAGTCGGCGGCGAGCGGCAAGTGGATCGCCACCGGCGCCAAGTAGATTCGACTATCGTTTGGCGGGACCGGGAGCGTCCTTTTCGCCATACCTGGCCGTGAGGTAGGCGAGTAGGGCCTCCCGGTTTCTGATCTTGGCGCCCAACTCCGCCATCTTCACCAGTACGCGATCCCAGTCCTCGCGCGGGAAGCGGCGCAGCTCGATCACCTGCAGGGGATGGCAGTTCCTGCAGGCGGTCAACATCTCCTTTCGGCCTGCGGCGAGCGTGGCCGGTTTGGGCGCCGGGGCGGCTGGAGCAAGCAGGGCGAAGGTCAGCAGCAGGAACACGGGCATCTATCCATAGTTTAGCTGTCGGCAGGAGCGGTTTTCCTGTTATACTGGCGGTCTCGGAATGCCTGTATACCGCCTCGGTGACGACGTAGACGACTACTGCATCAAGTGCAAACGCCTGACGAATCACTCGATCGTTTCGCTGTTGAACGAAGAGCCGGCGAAGGTGCGCTGCCGGACCTGTTACAACGATCACGACTTTCGCCGGTGCGAAGTGCCGCCAACGAAAAAGGAGTTGAAGAAGCAGCAACTTCTGGCTGAAGCGCTGGCGGCCGGTGGTACGGTGGAAGGCGCTGAGGGAGAGGCCGAGCCTGCCGCCGCGGAGCCGGCCAAGGCCCGGAAGTCGGCGCGCGCTTCGGAGAAATCCTAACGAAGGGATCGTGTCGTCCGGCGTGGAAGCGTCCGATAGAGGGGCATGGCTGTAGAGCGTGTCCTCTCACAGGAGGAAATCGACAGTGTATTTCGCAACCTGCGGGATCAAGGTTCCGATGACGACCCCGCCAAGCGCGCACAACCGTATGACTTCCGCCGGCCGGACCGCATTGCGAAGGATCAGCTCCGATCGATCCACCTGCTCCACGAATCGTTTGCACGCAGCCTGAGCAGCAGCCTGTCGGCTTACCTGCGGAACTATGCGCTGGTGAACCTGGTCTCGGTGGAGCAGTTGTCGTTCATGGAGTTTTCGCAGTGTCTGCCCTCGCCCACCTGCCTGATCACGTTGAGCATGCGTCCCTATGATGGGAACGCGGTTCTCGAGATCAATCCCACGCTGATTTTCCCCATTCTCGAGATGCTGCTTGGCGGCAGCGGCAAGGGGGCCGTGCGCGCCGACCGGGAAGTGACCGAAATCGAGCAGAGCATTCTCGAAAACCTCTACCGGCTGGTGTTGCACGATCTGAAGGATGCCTGGTCGAGCGTGGCGAACATCAACTTCCGTATCGAGTCGTTCAAGACCGAATCGCAGTTGCTGCAGGTGCTGGCGCCCACCGAGGCTGTGGTGGCGGTGACGCTGGAGGTGCGCATCGGTGAGAGCTCCGGGATGATGAACATCGGCATGCCGTCGATCATCATCAAGATGCTGCGGCAGAAGTTCGACCAGCAGTGGTCGATCCGCAAGAGTGAATCGACCAGCGACGAGCAGAGCCGGATGATGAAGCTGATCCGGACGGCCACGGTGCATGCGGACGTACGTTTGAGCGGCCCCACGCTGTTGATCGAGGATCTGATGCGAATCGAAGAAGGCGATGTGCTGACGTTCGACTACACGGTGGCCAAACCGCTGGACTTGTGGCTCAACGGAAAGCTGAAGTTTCAGGGATCGCTGGCGAGCATCGGGCGGAAGAAGGCCTTCGAAATCAGGAAGCTTTATCAGCCGGATTTGGAAGAGGAAGCCGGGGGGGACTGAACGCCCGTAATCAGGCGCGCGCCGCGGCTGAAGGTGAGGTACTGAAAGCCCCACTGGATGAAGACCAGCACGCGGTTCTGGAAGCCCACCAGGTACATGATGTGAATAAACAGCCAGGCCAGCCAGGCGAAGTGACCCGCCATTCTGACGGCGCCAAACTGGGCCACCGCAGCCGCTCTGCCGATGACCGCGAGGCTGCCTTTGTCGTGGTAGCGGAAGGGGGATGAGGCGGCGCGTCCGTTGAGCCGGTCGGCTTTGATGCGGTCCACAATGCGCCGGGCCGCGTACCGGCCCATCTGCATGGCGGCGGGACACACACCCGGCACGGGCTGCCCGTCCTGTGTCAGGGTCACCATGTCGCCGGTGGCGAAGATCTCAGGGTGGCCTTTTAAGGTGAGATCCGGTTCCACCTGGACCCGTCCCGCGCGGTCCAATCGGGCGCCGGTGCTTTCGGCGAGCGCAAGTGTGAAGCTGGAGGCTTGCACCCCGGCCGCCCAGAGAACGGTTCGGGTGGCGATGCGATTGGAAACGCCGTCCGGGCCCCGGAAGCTCAGGCCCTGTTCATCAATGGAGGTGACCCGCACGCCCGTCCTGGTGCGCACACCCAGCTTCATCAGGAATCGTTCGGCCTTATCGGAAAGCTCGGGGGCATAGCTGCTGAGAATGCGGGGTGAGGCGTCGATCAACAGGATCTGTGCTTCCTGCGGGCGGATCAGGCGAAAGTCCCGGCGCAGGGTTTCGTTGGCGATCTCGCCCAACGCGCCTGCCAGTTCCACGCCGGTAGGGCCGCCGCCCACGATCACGAACGTGAGCCACTGGCGGCGGATTTCGCTGTCCGGCTCCTTTTCGGCGGCTTCGAAGGCGTAGAGGATACGCTGCCGCATTTCGGTAGCATCCTCCAGCGACTTGAGCCCCGGCGCTACTGTCTCCCACGGATTGCCGAAGTAGCTGTTGGCGGCCCCGGTGCCCAGAATCAGCGAGTCGTACTCAATCCAGGCGTTAGCCAGGTAGAGCCGGCGGCGGGCGGCATCGATGCCTGTCACCTCTTCCATCAACACCTGTGTATTGCGCTGATCGCGCAGTGTGGCGCGCAGAGGCGCGGCGATTTCGCCCGGCGACAGGCTCCCTGTGGCCACCTGGTAAAGCAGCGGCTGGAAGAGATGGAAATTGCGTTTGTCGATGAGCGTCACGCGCACGGGCGCACGGCCCAGTTCCTTGGCGGCGTAGAGTCCAGCGAACCCGCCTCCCACGATCACCACGTGATGTGGCGGCGCAGGAAGCGGATGGGTCAGTTGCGGGAGTTGGTCGCGATCATCCACGTAATCAGGATCGCACGGGCGGTCCAGGCCGCTGTCCGAAGCCAGTTGCTGGTGACCAGGCGGCGCAGCGTGGCCGGGTCAAAGCCGCGGCTGAGCACGTCGTGGGCCGGCACCTGCACAAGCCATGTGGAAAGCCAGATCACGGCGATGAGCACGATGCCCAGCTTCCACGCCAACGCCTGCGGAAATCGCAGCACGAGCAGCGCTCCGGTGGCCGCCTCCAGCAGCATCGCGGGACCGACCGCCCAACCTGTGTAGTGGCGGTGCAACAGTTCGTACCGGGTGAAATCGGCGGCGCCGACGCGCGCCATCAGCGGATAATGCACCAGTTGCACAAACCAGATCAACCCGGTCATGTACAACGTAGCCGCCGAGTGAAGAGCGAACAGCATCATCCGGCCCGCAGACCAGCCTCGCCCAGTCCCAGGCGGCGCAGCATGAGGAACTCCGCCAGGTTTTCCTTGGTCAGCAGGCCGAGCAGGCGGCCCTCATCCATTACCAGCGCGCAACTGCCGGCCTGCGCCAGCACGGGAATGGCTTCGGCCAGATCCATGCCGGGAGCGAGCGTGATGAAATCGCGGTCCATGGAGCCGGATACGTAGGCGTCGGGCCCATGCTGCGCCATGGCCCGCAGCAGCGTGCTGCGGCCCAGCAATCCGAGCACCTGCTCACCCAGCACAACCGGGAAATCCTGTTGCGAAGTGGCGAGCAGCAGATTGGCGGCGTCACGTATCGTCTCGCCATGGGAGAGCGTGCGGAAATCGGTCACCATGGCCGCCTTTACAGGAATACCCTGCGTGAGGCTGCGGCCCAGCACAGCCGCGCTTTCCTGCGCCGCGCCCAGGTAGACGAAAAAGGCCACGAACACGAGGATAAAGTTGCCGGAGATGAGGCCGAACAGACCCATGACAATGGCCAGGGCGCGTCCGGCGCCGGCGGCCTTTTCAGTGGCCTGATCCTCGCTCATGCGCAACGCGAGCACGGATCGCAGCACCCGGCCACCATCCATGGGGAAGGCAGGCAGAAGGTTAAAAAGAGCCAGCACGATGTTGCCCGCGGCCACCTGGCCCATCATGCTGCCGCTCTTGCGCGAAAAGACACTCTGCCAGTCGATGGAGCCGCTCATCGCGGCCGCGGCGCCCACCAGGATGGCGGCGATCGCCAGGTTCACCATCGGTCCGGCCAGGGCGATCCACAATTCCTCGCGCGCTTTCGGATTGCGCTCCAGGCGCGCTACGCCGCCGATGGGGAACAGCACGATTTCGTGGGTCCTGATGCCGTAGCGCCGGGCCACTACCGCGTGCCCCAACTCGTGCAGCAGGATGCATCCGAACAGCGAAAGCACGTAAATCGCCGCCTCGGCTCCCGACGGTCCCTCCATGCCAACCGCGATGAGGAAGACGGCTAGCAGGACGAAGGTGAAGTGGAAGCGCACGGGCACGCCGAACAGCCGTAGGCTGAAGAGGCTCCCGGGGATCGCCGGTTCGGACTGCCCGCTTCGTTGCTGCATTCTCGCTACAAGATAACAGACGCGGCCGGGGCCTGATTCGATTCAGACGGTCTCGGGACAGGGAACCGGGGCCGACAATTCGGCGTAATTGGGGCGGTCCGCGGCGCTCTGGTGGCGGAAGGCGCGGATGACTTCGCCGTGAAAGACCAGGAATACTCCCGGCATTTGGAACGCATCGGAAGAAGGGATGGCAATGCCGCGGCGATCGAGGAACGCCGCCTGAAAGCCGCGGGCAAACTCGCGCGGGCCGAAGATCCGCATGAGGCGGCCTCTTGCCAGGCCGAAGGCCCGGTAGACAGCCTGACCCGGATCGCTGACGCGGGCCACATCATGCAGGTCGTGGCGCCGGAAGAAGGCTGCTGCTTCTTCCTCGCTACTCATGTGCACCAGGGCGATGCGCACACCGTTCCTTTCAATGGCCTCCCGCTGGCTGGCCAGGTCGGCGAGCGCCTCGCGGCAGAAGGGGCAGCCGAAATGACGCAGGAAGACCACCATCGTGGGCCAGCGGGCGGACATCTCAAGTAGCGTGAGGCCGTTCTGGGTCCTTGCCCGGAGACCCATGCGGGCGACTTCGCCGGAGAGCACGCGTCTCTGCCCCAGGCGTGAATCGAGCGCGCCTTTCAAAATGAGCGCGAAGGGAATCCACCAGATCACGTCGTTGGTCAGGATGGTCCAACCCACGGCCGCTGGCAGACGGCCTTCCACCAGCGCCTTGGCGAAGCCGAGGGGACCCAACACCTTCCCCAGCAGACCTACCAGAACGATCGGCCAGTGACGGTTGGGGCTGGTGGAGGCGATCAGGTATCCCACTCCATACACGCCCACGATCATTCCGATGCACTGCCAGAGTTCGGGGTAGTCCGGATCGGGCAAGCCCGCCAGACGAAAAAAGGCCATCGGGAACAGGATCGCAAGCGCGCCCCAGGTGATGTTATAGGCTCCGGCGGCCCACAGGATCCAGCGTTTCCAGGAACTTGGGTTCATGTCTCTGCATTTGGTGAGATGTCGGGCCCTGAGGGCGGGGTGTAAAGAAATGTCACCGGCTGTCAGTGGCAATGCGGATTGTGATTTCACGGCCCGGCTCACCACCCCGTTCGTGGATCACCACCTGGCCGGAGGTGACCACGATGCGCTCCACGCCTTTGTAATCTTTCGGGATTTTGGCGAGGAAGCATCCGTAGGAACGGGTTTGTGTTTCGCCCGCGTCCAGATAGGCGAACAGGGGGCGGCCGAAGATGCGCCCCTTCTTCGCCAGTACGGGATAGGGCTGATGCAGACCTGTGGTGCCGAACTCAAGGCCGCGGGCGCGTGGTTTGCCGTTTTCCACGTGACGCCAGGCGTTAAACCAGGGGTAGTCGTCTCTCTTCCAGACGTAGCCCAACAGCAGTTGCTGAGAGAGGCTGGCGGCGGTGGTCCAGCCGTACTCTTCGTCGATGACGTAGGAGACCACGTTGGGCAGCGGGTCGTTGGTGAGATGCCGCAGGTTCACCGGCTGGCCGTCCTTCAAGGCCTGCGGCCACACCACGGAAGGATGCTCAGGATTGGGCATGGGGCTGGACTGCATGAACCCCTGGCGGGCATTGGAATCGACCAGCGTGCTTTCGTCGAGAAATGGCGGCCCGATGGTGGGATGCTGCACCATGTTGTAGACGCGCCCCAGTTTGTTGCGGTTGGTAACGGCCTCCCTCACCATGAACCAGCCGCCGCTGGCGGCCATGCGGATGTGGCGTTTGGCCTCGATGCCGGCCATTGGAAGGACGGCCGACATCTCGGTAACGATCATGCCGTTGCGGGCGGCGGCGTCGGTCTGCACGCTCCAGGTGACGCGTGGCGCTTCGCCGTGGAACCACATGCCGTTGTTCTTTTCAGCGTCTGAGGGCGCGCCCCAGCGGTCCAGGCAAAGGAAGTGGCCCATGGGGCGGGGTTCGGTGGGGCCGCCGGGGCTTTCCCAGCGGAACGGATTGACGCCGCCGGTGAGGTGGAAGTCGACGATGGAGCCTCCGGCCAGGTCGATGGCAAGTTGTGCGGCCTTGCCTTCCATGACGGAGGTGCGGCGTCCGTTGACGGTTATTTCCGCCCCCGCCGCCGAGAGTGCGGCCACCAGCAGCAGAGTGAGATTAGTGTTCCAGGCCATAAGTGGATTTCAGCGCGACGCGCTTGCCGTTCTTCTTGTCTTCAATCACCAGTTGGCCGCCCTCCAGCCGGACGTCGTCCACTTTCTGGAAACCGGCCGGCACGCGGGTGAGGAACATGAGGTAAGTGGTGAGCACCTGCGAATTGGCCGGCAGCCAGCGGAAGGTATCCGCGCCGAACAGCGGCGTCATGGCGTAAAGGTCGCGCTTGGTCATGTCGTAGGGCTGCATTCCGAATTCGATCCCCCAGGAGTACGTTCCGTTTTCCGGGTAGTTCATCCAGTGCTGGATCCAGGGATAATCCTGGCGCGGCATGAGGTAGCCGATGAGCAGGTTTTCGTCCAGGTTCAGGGCGGTGACGAAGGCGGTTGCGCGATCGGGATCGAACAGGCATCCGATGTGATTCATGGTGCCGTGCTGTTCGGGCGCGACGCGGAGGTTCAGGTTCGTTCCGTCCAGTGGCAGTTCGGGCCAGATGAAGTTTTTGGCGTTGGGAAAGGTGCGGTTGCCGCGCGAGGGTCCGGAGAACGGCTTGGTCTGGCACTGCTTTGTGGATTGATCCACAACGGTGCGGCCCAGTTTCAGAAAGGGGGCGCCGATGGTGCCATGCTCGGCCCACAGCATCGGGCGGTCAAAGGCAAGCTGGCTGCGGATTGCGGCGCTCACCTGCACCACCTGTTCGCCCGCGGCCATGCGCACGGTTCGTTCGTAACGTTCATGCACGATGGGCAGGTTGACGGCCTGAGTCAACAGCATGCCGGTGGATTGCACGGTGTCCCATGGCAGCTTGTTGGCCTCTCCGTGAGACTGATAGCCGGCCTTCTGCTCTTCGGGTGAAATGGGGCCGAAGCCGTCCACACAGACGAAGTGGCCGGCGCTTGCGCCGAAGCGCTGCTGGGCGCCCTTCTCGCGCGCCATGCGGATGGGATCCCACATGGGATTGATGCGCTTGGGATCGTCGCTGAGCGTGAACTCGACGAACGCCCCGCCCTGTTTGAGGACAACCAGTTCGACTTTGCCGCTGGAGAGCGCCAGGCCTGGGCGCTGTTCGTGGGTCACCTGGCGCTGCGCGGCCAGAGGCATACAGGCGAGGAGGAGGGCGAGGTAGCGCATTCCTCAGGATGATACCCCATTGGGTGACTTGTTTGTGATGATACGCTAACGGCGAGCATGAGACATCTTCTTCTATTGGCTCTGATGGCCAGCGCCCCGCTTCCCGTGGCCGATACGCCCACCTCCGCCCGCACCCCTCGCGGCGAGTACATCTCCTGGAAGGAGCACCTCATCGACGACCAGCAACTGGGCGGAGTCGCGATCCGCGGCGCCGACGGGCTGCAACTGGCGGATTTCGATAAAGACGGCCACCTGGATATCGTCTCTGTGCATGAAGACTCCAACCATGTCCGCCTCGCGTTCGGATCCAAGGACCCGGACCGCTGGCAGCTTGCCACGCTCGGCGAGGGCGATGAGGTCCCAGCCGCCGAGGATGCAGCGGTGGGAGACGTGAACGGCGACGGATATCCGGATGTGATTGCCGCTTGTGAGCTGGCGCACCTGATCTATTTCCAGAATCCGGGAAAGAACGTACGTTCCGGCAAATGGCCGCGGGCGATTCTGGAAAACACGCGCAACCGCGGCTCCTACATCCGCGTCTTCCTGGCTGACCTGGACAAGGACGGGCGTCTGGAAGCGGTGGCGGCGAACAAAGGCGAACAGCTTCCCACCACCATCCCAGGCAAAGAGAAATCGACCAAGGAAATGGGCAAACTGCCGGTGTCGTGGTTCCGCCCGCCGGCCAATCCGCTGGACGCCAAAGGCTGGAAGGAACAAGAACTGATTCGCTTCCTGATCCCGATCAACTCGCAGACCGTGGATATTGAGGGCGATGGCAGGATGGACGTGCTGGCGGGAAGCCGTGGCGAAGCACGCATGGTTGTGATGCGGAACCTGGGCGGAAATCCGCCGCGCTTTGAGCCCTACCCGGTCCGTGCCGATGGATGGCCGGCGGGCACGCCGGGCTTGTGGGGCTTCATGGTGGCGTTCCACGATTTTAACGGCGACAAGCGTCCGGACATGGTAGTTTCGGGCGCCCAACCGAGGGTGATTCTGCTGGAGCAGCCCGCCAGGCTCAGCGATCCCTGGAAGCACCGCGAGATCGGCAACATCCGTCCCGACACGGCCACCGGCATCGCCATCGCCGACATCAACTCCGACGGGCACGCCGACGTGATCGTGGGCGGCTACAGCCAGAACCCGCGCGATCATGACGGCGTGAAGATCAATGCGGAAAGCATTCTCGGCCGCATTGCATGGCTGGAGAATCCGGGGCCGAAGGGCGCTGCCAGCGCATGGAAGCGACATGACATCAACCGCACCAAGCGCGGGATGTACGATGCCTTTATCGCGCGCGATATGGACGGCGATGGCGACGTGGATTTTCTGGGTACGCGCGGCAACACGGGCAACTTCGACGGTGTCTATTGGCTGGAGCAGGTGCGCGGCGCCGCGCCCGTGAAGGCGTTTCAGCCCGCGCGCGCAAGGGACAGCGAGCATATGCCGCTGCCCGCCGCCGATCGTGTCAGTGCGAAGTGAGGGCTTCGCGCATCAGCCACTGCTCCATTTCCTCAACGGGCAGCGGCTCACCGAACAGGTGGCCCTGGGCGTAGTCACAATCAAAGCGGGCCAGCATCTCAAACTGCCGCTCCTGTTCGATACCTTCGGCCACCACCGTCAGATTCATGCTGTGCGCCAGGGCGATCATCGCTTGAATCAAGGTGCTGGTGTTGACGGACTGGGTCATGTCCGCGACGAAGGAGCGGTCGATTTTGAGGCTCTGCACCGGCATCCAGCGCAGGTAGGTGAGCGACGAGTAGCCGGTGCCGAAGTCATCGAGGGTGATGCGCACGCCCAATTCACGCAGCCGCTCCAGCTTGGGCAATGATGCGGAGATGTCGGCCAGAATCGCGCTTTCGGTGAGTTCCAGTTCCAGGCCGCCTGCGGGCAGCCCGCTTTCGGCCAGCGCCGCGCGCACAACCTGAACGAATCCGGGTTCGGAGAATTGCAGGGGCGAAACATTGACCGCGATGCGCACCGGCGGCAATCCCATCCTTCGCCATTCGGCGCTCTGCAGGCAGGCCTGGCGCAGTACCCAGGCGCCGATGGAAGCGATCATGCCGCATTCCTCAGCGATGGGGATAAACTGCCCGGGGCCGATGCGGCCCAGCTTGGGATGATCCCAGCCGAGCAGCACTTCCAACTCATCGAGGGCGAGCGCCGAACCGGCGCGGATGTCGAGCACGGGTTGGAAGTAGAGGCGAAATTCGCCGTTGTCGAGGGCGCGCCGCAGGGAGTGTTCCAATTGCAGGCTGGTGGCGCGGGCGTCGAAGGCCTCCGGCTGGGAGAGCAGCACGCTGTTCTTGCCGGAGTGTTTCACCTGGTACATGGCCTGATCGGCGCCGGCCAGCAGCGCCTCGGCCGATTCGCCGCGTCCGCTTTGCGGATAAAGACTGAGGCCGATGCTGGCGGTGACCATCAGGTTGTGCCCGTCCACCTCAATAGGCGCGCGCAGCGCTTCCAGCATCAGACGCGCGCGTTCCACCGCGTCTTCCCGCGTTGTGAAGTCCTTCAGCATGGCGACGAATTCATCGCCGCCCAGCCGTCCCGCGCTTTCACCGGCGCGAAGGCATCCCCGCAGCCGTGAAGCGGTTTCGCGAAGCACCGTATCGCCTACGGCGTGGCCCCAGTGATCGTTGATCTGCTTGAAGCGGTCCAGGTCCACGAACACCACGGCCACCGAACGGCCGCTGGTTCTGGCTTCCTCCATGGCGCCGGCCAGGGATTCAGTAAAAAGGGTGCGATTGGGTAAACTGGTCAGGACGTCGTGCCGCGCCTGGTATTGCAGCCGCTCTGTCAAGCGCTGCTGTTCAATGGCGATGGCGGCAAGCTGGGCGGCCATTTCCAGCAAGTCCTCATCGAGGTGGCGCGGCTGCGCGGCAATTCTCCAGTTGGCGCGCACCAGGCCCAGAACCTCGCCGTTGCCCGCTCTCACGGGCACCTTTGCGGCCTGACAATCGCCGTCGCCGGCGGGTGTCTGGCCGGCCAGAAATATACGCACTTCCAAGGCAGGGGCCTGGCGTTCCACCATTCCGGCGATGTTGTCGAGCACGCCGGGCAGAGGGCTGTTCTTGGCCACCTGTTCCAGAATACGGCTGCGGTCGCTTTCAAGCGCTTCGGCACGCTCCCGGCTGGCCTGCATGCGGCGCTCCAGCAGGAAGCGGGCCACGCTCTTGGCCATCAGCTCAATCACTTCCACTTCATGTGAGGTGAACTCGCGCCAGCGCCGGTAAGGCGCGGAGAAACTGAGCACGCCCCAAACCTCGCCGTCCACCAGCACGGGAGCGCCGATGTAGCAATGCTGTGGCGCCGAGCCGTGGTTGGGCCGGCCCGCCAGCAGGGGGTGCCCGGCTACCGGTTCCACCGCCACGGTCTGTTGCGCGTCCACCACGGCCCCGCTGTAGAGTGAGTCCAACTCGGCTGTCGCGCCACGCAGGGGAACGCCATCGGAACGTACGGCGACGACGGTGGCATAGCGGCCGCGCACCTTGGTGACGACGGCGCAGGAAAGGCCGAAAATCGCCCTGCCGGTTTCCAGGTAGTCCGCCAGCAGGCTGTCGAGCGTGTCGTAGTTGGTGATGCTCAAGCGGTGAATCTGGCGCAGGTCCTCGCTGAACTTGGTCAACTCCAGGGTCTTCTCCAGCAGTTGTTCCTGGGTGCGGCGGCGGTCCGGCTGGTCGGCGGCGCGCATTCTGCGCCGCTCCATTTCCAGTTCGTTGGCGGCGAGCGAGGCGAGGTCGCGCAGATGGCGCAGGGCGGCCTCGGTGGGATCCCGCGGCTCAGTGTCGCCCACCACCAGCGCGCCGATGGGCTTTCCGTCCCAGCCGTCGATCCGCACGGTGATGCAGAACGGGTAGGGGCTGCCGGGCGTGGGCCCGCCGGCTTGGTACATTGCCGCCAAGTCATCCTGCGCCGGCCAATCGCTGGCCGCGCGGACCCTCGGACCAGGCATAACCAGGCCCGCCACGGCCGCATCCATCAAGCGCGCGGCCAATACGCAGATGCGTTCCAATACGCTCAGCCGAGCGTCCGGATGCCGGTGTGCTGTCACGCCAAGAAAAGCCATGCCGCAGGTTCAACTGCAGTTTGGGGCCTGGGCCTGAGTGCATGAAGGGCCAGTCCACCTTAGTACGTAACGGAACTTCGGTTGGGTGCTACCATAACGGGCGTGATGCGGCTGGTTGGATTGTGGATGCTTGCGGCTGTATGCCTGGCGCAGGATTGGGCGCAGTGGCGGGGTCCGTCCCGCACGGGCGTAGCGGCGGGTTTCAAGGCTCCTGCGGTGTGGCCGAAGCAACTTACTAAGGTTTGGAGCAGTCCCTCGGGCGGAGGGTTTTCGACGCCCATCGCAGGCCCCGGGGCGGTGTATGTGTTTGGCCGCGACGGGTCGCGCGAGACGGTGCAGGCGCTGGAGCGCGCGTCGGGGAAGACGTTGTGGCGCACGGGCTACGACGTGCCTTTCGAGCAGAATCAGTATGCCAGCCAGATGGGGCGCGGCCCGAATTCCACTCCATTGCTGCACGAAGGGCGCCTCTACACGCTGGGGATCACGGCGGTGTTGTCGTGCCTGGATGCGCGGACGGGCGCGGTGGTGTGGCGCAAGGATTACTCGGCGCGGGTGAATACGAAGAACCTTTTCACGGGCACCGCGATGTCGCCGGTAATCGATTCGGGGCTGCTCATCGTGCACGTGGGGGATGACCGCAAAGGCAGCCTGGTTGCGCTCGATCCGGCAACGGGCGCCCAGAAGTGGATCTGGGAAGGGGATGGCGCGGGGTATGCTTCGCCAGTGATTGCCGAATGGAACGGCGTACGGCAGTTAATCACGCTGTCGGACCGCCGCGGCATCGGTGTGTCCGTGCGCGAGGGCAAGCTGCTGTGGAGCATCGGATTCAAGGATCAGTGGATCGAGAATATCGTATCCCCGGTGGTGGATGGACGGCGCGTCATTTTTTCCGGCGTGCGCCGAGGAACCGTTTGTGTCGAGATCGCGCAGAAGGACGGCCAATGGACGGCGCGCACGGTGTGGGAGAATCCCGAACTGACGATGTACATGAGTTCGCCGCTGCTGGACGGCGGCCGCCTCTATGGCATGACGAACAAAAAGAAGGGACAGATCTTCTGCCTGGATTCGGCCACCGGCAAGCTGCTGTGGACCACTACCGGGCGGGAAGGCGCGAATGTTTCGATGGTAAGCGCCGGCGACTTGATGCTGTTGCTGAACGAGACGGGTGACCTTAAGATCGCGCGCCGGAATCCGGGCAGGTTTGAGCCGGTGGCGGATTACAAAGTCGCCGATCAGGCCACCTGGGCTCAGCCCGTGGTGCTGGGACGGAACCTGCTCATTCGCGATGCCGCATCGGTGACGATGTACCGCCTGCCATGATGCTGCCGATCCTCATTGCCGCGTTGTGGGCGCAGCCGAAGGGTGTGCTGCTGGAGAACCTCACATGGGTGGAGGCGGAGAAGGCGCTGAAGCCGTCCACGGTGGTGGTGATTCCGATTGGCGCAGCGGCCAAGGAGCATGGGCCGCACCTGAGGTTGAACAACGACTGGCTGATGGCGCAGTGGCTGAGCAAGGCCGTGAGGGAGTTGGCCGATGTGGTGGTGGCGCCCACGGTGAACTACCACTATTACCCGGCGTTCATCGAGTATCCGGGATCGACGACGCTGCGTCTGGAGACGGCGCGGGATGTGCTGATCGACATCTGCCGGTCGTTGGCGCGCCATGGGCCGAAGCGATTCTATGCGCTGAATACGGGAGTTTCGACGTTGCGCGCGTTGGAGCCGGCGGCGGCGGCGCTGGCCGGTGAAGGGATAGTGCTGCGCTACACCAACGTGCTGGAAGTGGCCCGGGCGGCTGAGCAGAAGGTGCGCCGGCAGGAGGGAGGCACGCACGCCGATGAGATTGAGACTTCCCTGATGCTGTACATGGCGCCGGAAACCGTGGACATGCGCAAGGCGGTGAAGGAGTATCATGCGGGGCGGACGAAGGGGCGGTTGAGCCGCGATCAGAAAACGGAGTTCACTTACTCGCCGTCTGGGGTGTTCGGGGATGCGACGCTGGCCACGCGGGAGAAGGGGGAAGTGGTGGCGAAGGCGATGGTGGCGGGCATACTGCGTGAGATTGAATTGCTGCGGGAGGAAAAGTAGAACATGCAAATCCGGCGCCGGACAATCTTGGCCGGGCTGGCATCGGCGTCATATGCCAGTGGATCGGCCGTGCGGCTGGGTGGCCCGATCTTCCTGAAGTCCGATGATCCCGTTGCACTGGCGAAGGAACACCGGCGGCTGGGATATTCGGCGGCCTACTGCCCGCAGGCGACGGTGGAGGATTCGACGCGGGTGAAGGCGATCCGCGAAGCCTTTGGCGCCCACGATGTGGTGATTGCCGAAGTAGGGGCGTGGCGCAACATGCTGGATCCGGATGCGGCCAAGCGCAAGGCGAACCTGGAGTACGTGACCGCGCGGCTGGCGTTGGCCGATGCGGTGCATGCGCGCTGCTGCGTGGATATCGCGGGGTCATTCAACGCGGAAGTGTGGTACGGCCCGCATCCGAAGAACCTGAGCCGGGAGTTCTTCGACGCCACGGTGGAGAACTGCCGCAAGGTGATCGACGCGGTGAAGCCCGCCCATACCACCTTCAGCATCGAGATGATGGGCTGGAATCTGCCCGACAGTGCCGACTCCTACGTGGCGCTGCTGAAGGCGGTGGACCGCAAGGCGTTCGCCGTGCATGTGGATGTGTGCAACATCATCAACAGCCCGCAACGCTTCTACGATAACGCCGGGGTGATTCGCGAGGTATTCCGCAAGTTAGGCGCGCGGGCCGTGTCCTGTCATGCGAAAGATCTTGCGTGGATACCGGAGATGAACGTCCATTTCGTGGAAGTGATCCCGGGCCGCGGGCAGATCGACTACCGCGTGTACCTGAGTGAACTGGCGAAACTGCCGCAGCAGCCGCCGCTGATGCTGGAGCATCTGAAGAATGCCGGGGAGTACGACGAGGGCAGGGAGTATATCCGGCGCAAGGGCGCGGAAATCGGCGTGAAGTTCGTATAATTCGTTAGTGCCCTACCTGCTTGCCTTTGATGAAGGCACCACCAGTGCCCGCAGCATCCTCTACAACGAACGCGGCGAAGCGATTGCCGCCGATGCCGAACCGATCGAGAACCACTATCCGCAACCGGGATGGGTGGAGCAGGATCCCGAACAGATCTGGTCGGCGCAGATCGGGACAGCGCGTCGCGTGCTGGCCAAGGCGGGCGTGGCGGCCAGGGATGTGGCGGCCATCGGTATCACCAACCAACGGGAAACCACGATTGTGTGGGACCGCAAGACCGGGCAACCCATCGCGCCGGCCATTGTGTGGCAATGCCGCCGCACGGCGGACTTCTGCGCGGAACTGGCGGCCAGCCACGGAGCGCGGGTGGCTGAAAAAACCGGCCTGGTGGTGGACGCCTATTTCTCCGGCAGCAAGCTGCGCTGGATTCTGGAGAATGTGCCCGGCGCGCGGGAGCGGGACCTGGTATTCGGCAACGTGGATACGTGGCTGATCTGGAAGCTGACCAACGGCGCCGTACACGTCACCGACTCTTCGAACGCTTCGCGCACGATGCTGATGGATCTGGAAGCGGGCGAGTGGGACGCGGAGATGCTGAGCCTGCTCAATGTGCCGCGGGCGATGCTGCCGCGCATTGTTTCCAGCAGCGGCGTGGTGGGGGAAGCGGCGGCGGAGCACCTGGGCGCGGCGATTCCGATTGCGGGCATCGCGGGCGACCAGCAGGCGGCGCTATTCGGCCAGGCCTGCTTCCGTCACGGGCTGTCGAAGAACACATACGGCACGGGATGTTTCGCGCTGATGCACACGGGAGGGAAACGTCCGGTGTCGGCGAACCGGCTGCTGGCCACGCGCGCGGCGACGCTTGATACTCCGCAGTACGCGGTGGAGGGGGCGATCTTCATCGCGGGGGCGGCGGTGCAGTGGCTGCGCGACAAGATGGGGCTGATCCGTACTGCCGCCGAATCGGAACCGGTGGCTGGTTCGGTGGGCGACAACGGAGGTGTTTATCTGGTTCCGGCGTTCGTCGGATTGGGCGCGCCGCACTGGGATTCCTCGGCGCGCGGCATGTTGACCGGGCTCACCGGCGGAACGACGGGGGCGCATATTGTGCGGGCCGCGCTTGAGAGCATTGCCTTTCAGACGCGGGAGATGATTGAAGCGATGGAGGCTGACAGCGGAGAGCGGCTGGCCGAACTGCGTGTGGACGGGGGCGCCACCAGCAACAACTTCCTGATGCAGTTTCAGGCCGACATTCTGGGCTGCCGCATCGTGCGGCCGGCTGATATCGAAACCACGGCGCTGGGCGCGGCCTATCTGGCCGGACTGGCGGCTGGTGTGTGGAAGTCCACCGGGGAGCTGGAACAGTTCTGGAGGATTGACCGCGCGTTTGAACCGCTCATGGGGGAGGGCGACCGTCAGCGGCTCTGGGATGGATGGAAGGCCGCGGTGCGCAAGTGCAGGGCGTAAACTTCGGCCGCGCGTGACGCCATCTGTTCGTTGGAATAGTGTTCGCGCACGCCGTGATAGGCGTTCCGGCCGAGTTCGCGGCGCAGCTCGGGGTCATGGTAGAGACGCATGATCTGCTCGCCGAAACTTTGCGGGCTATCCGGCGTAGCGAGCAGGCCGCCTCGGGTTCGTTCCACCATTTCCACGAAGGATCCGTGGCGGGGTGGCACCACCGGCACGCCGCAGCCCATTGCCTCCAACAGGTAAAGTCCCTTGGTATCGGCGTAGAGGCTGGGCACGGAAAGCACGTCGAGGCTGCGCAGGAAGCTGATCTTCTCTTCAAAGCCGGGGGAGCCGTGATAGTGGAACTCGCCGGCCAATCCCCATTCGGCCATCTGCTTTTCAATGATGCGCAGATATTCCTTCTGATCCGGGGGCAGGTAACCGGCGGCTTCCAGGCGGCTGGGGGGCAAACCGCCTTCGTGGCGCATCCAGCGATATGCCTCGCAAAGCTGATGCAGGCTCTTTTCGGGGCAGACGCGTGCGAAGTAGCCGATGCGGAAGGGGGCGGCGGGTTGCGGCTCGCGCATTGGGAGGTGGGCGGTGTTGACGCCGAGCGGAACCACATGGACCCGATCCTTTGGAATGTCGAGATAGGCCGACATCAGCCGCGCGCCGAACTCGCTCACCGCGACGAAACCATCCACCGTCTTCACCTGGTCGCGAATCAGCTTCAGGGAGCGGCCGCGGAACGGCTCCTCCAGGTTCTCAAGGAAGAGATCTTCGCCCTGCAGGGTACACACGATGGGGCAGCCGAACACTTCGCGGATCGGGGCGGCCATGGCGATCAGCATGGAATTGGGCAGGGTGACGATGTCCGGCTTCGGGAGTTGGCGCAGGTGATGGGAGAGTTTTTCGAACTCCTTCTTCTGCGGTCCGTGCGAGCCTTCCAGCATGGCGATGGTCATCTCACCGAGAAATTTCGGATTGACCGAGATGGACCTTTTGGCGGCGGCCTTGAGCGCGAAGCCGGAATCCCAAAGCCTGTCCATGAACCAGGGCGTGTTGCGGAACAGCGAGGAGTATTGCTGGAGGTAGACGCTGATGCCGCCAAACAGGACATGGCTATCCGATACGTTGTCCTCGTCCACCAGCGTGGGCGTGTAGAGCGGGGTGAGGAGAACGTCGTGGCCCTGAGCCCGCATCGCCACGGCCAGGGCGTTGTCGCGGATACAACTCCCGCAGTACATACTGGCGGCGCCGGCGGTGAAGGCGTAGATACGCATCCGGGTACTCCTCGGCTCAGGCGGTTTGTTGGAAGGCTCTCCGCGCGTAGAGATGCTCGAAGAGGTTGCCCTCGTGAGGCTGATCCCAGCCGATCTTCATGGTCGGGATGGGGCCGAAGTTCAGCCGGCCGGCTTCGTGGGAGGAAAGCAGGCGGGCTTTCAAGCGCTCGTCGCTGGTGATGGCGGTAACCACGAGGGTAGGTCCGATGGATTCGGCGAGGCGGTCCTGCGGCACTTCGACGACGCTGGCGAACGGGAACAGGTACTCACGGTTGGCCATGCCGTGTTCGGGCGACGGGCAGTGAATAATGGTGGGAAGCAGGTAGGTGCAGCCGTCGAACTCGGCAAGTCTCGGCGCGCCGCGGTATTTGAGCGTGACATCTTCGGCGCCCGGATCGTTCAGTCCCGCGTCGATGATGCCGTTGAGACGGTGGGCCACCTGCGGATTGGCGAACGGCGCGATCTGCGCGGTGGGATCATCGGAGGGCTTCGGCGTGATCTTCGCCAGCCGCTCCGCCAGCGCCTCGGCGATCTCGCGGCCGCGGCGCGGCACCCACACGCCCGAGGCGTTGATGCAGCTTCGGCCGGAGTTTTCGCAGATGGAAGCGGCCATCACGTCGAGGTATTTTTCGTAGTCATCGACGCAATCCTCGCCGAGGATCACCTTGCTGTAGCCGGGGCCGTGCAGTTCAATGCGCGGATCGGTTTTCCAGGCCTTCACCGCGCCTACGTCGCCGAACAGCATGCAGCGTCCGCAGTTCTGCAGCACTGTGGCCGAGCCGCCGTGATCGGTGGGATAGTAGCCGAAGACCTCGGGCGGGCAGCCGGCTTTCATGAACGCCTGAGCCACGCGATAGGGAGACCAGGGTTCGGCGCTGCCGGGCTTCAACACCAGGGGCGTCTTCAGCGCGATGGAGGGAATCCACAACGAATGCACGCCGGGCGAATTGCTGGGCAGCACCACGCCGAGGGAATTGCCGCGGGGAAAAAAGCTGACGGCGTGACCGCCCGCCTGTCCGAAGCCGGTATCAAGGATGCTCAGGTCCATGCCGCGGGTGAGACCGCTGAGCACTTCGTCAATTTCGGCCATCACGCCGTAGATCTTCATCATATTCTTGCGAACCATGACGTGCGGCAGCCCGGTGGTGGCCGAAATCTGAAGTACGTAGTCCTCGGGCGTCTGCATGGCGTCGCCCAGCGGAAGCGTGTCCTTCAGGTAGAATTCGGCGGCGCGTTTGGAGATGGCGAGCAGTTCGTGTGCGCGCAGGCCTTGGAGGGCGCGCCAGGCGCTCTCCTGATCGAGCAGGTCGCGCCGGATGAGGCCGGAGTTGGCCTGGCTGATTTCGACAAAAGGCTCTTTTGTTCTGAAATGGGGTGTGACGTTCACGGTCAGGCTGCGGTATGGCCGGCCCCTGCGCAGAACGGGGATGTGCAGCATCAGTACACTCCCTCCACCACGCTCGATGAAAACTTGGTGAACGGGCGCACGTTGCGCACGCCATCCCAGGGATAGAGTTCGTGCGGCCGTTCGCGTTCACATTCATCGCGTTCGAGGAAACGTGGAATAAAGGTTTCCCTGGTGAGCGTGGTGAGGCGGACGCGGCCGGTCTCGCCATAGCCGACCAGGCGGGTGGGATTGTCCGGATCCACCACTTCGATCATGGCGCGGGGGGTGGGCGGATAGTAGACGATGGCGTAGCCGTCTGCGGCGGTGAGCGGCTTGTGCACCGCAAGGCCCATCAGCGTGTTGCCGTAGGTAGGCGCGAAGTAGACGCCTTCCAGCAGTTCCTCCACGGCGAAGCGGCAGAACTGGGGCGTCATTTCCGTGCCGCCGCAGAAGATTCCCTTGATGCCGAGCTTCTTGAGCGACACCTTTTCGCAGAGCGCTTCCAGCAGCTTGGGGGTGGTGAAGATGCACTGGATGTTTTCGTGGGCCTTGAGCAAGGTAAGCGCCTGGTCAATGACGTGCGCCTTGTAGCGTTCCATCATGGCCATCTCGCCCCACTTGATGAGCTTGATGACCCAGCGCGGATCCAGATCTACCAGGAAGCAGATGCCGCCGCGGTGCTGGGCAAGATGCTCCACGGCCAGGCGCAGACGGCGGGGGCCGGACGGGCCGATGGAAATCCAGTCAGCGCCCTTTGGGAAATGTTCATCGGGCAGGGTTTCGGAGAACATTTCGTAGTCGATGCGGAAGTCGTTCATCTGAATGCGCGACTTCGGCACGCCGGTACTGCCGCCGGTTTCGAAGACATAGGTGGGCAGGTGCGCGAGGCCCCTGGGGACCCACCTGCGAACCGGGCCGCCGCGGAGCCACTCATCCTGGAAGTTGCCGAACTTGTCCAGGTCGTCGTAGCATTTCACTTCCTTGCGGGGGTCCCAACCAGCCTTGGCGGCCCACTCGAGCCAGAAGGGGCAGCCTGTGGCGGGGTCGAAATGCCAGTTGACAATCTCGACGGTGTGGGCGTCGAGGCGATCCTTGATCTGCTGCTGGCGGGTAGCGATATCGGTATCTGCAGTGGGGGTCATGCTCTTTAAGCCTATAGTTTACTGCATCGCTCGGCTGGACTGGTGCGCGCGGCTGCGCAGGATTGGGTGCGCGAAAGCACGCAATCCGGTCGCGGAGGACATGGGAGAAGCAGGGGTTCCCGTCAGCGGGGAGTGGCCCCGCTCGTGCTAAGTGTAAGGCCACTAACAGTTGTCTTTGTCCTGCGGCTTAGTGGAAAGGCCGTGCAACCGCATTCGGAGGATGTATGGACTATGGGGAAACACCATGGATAGACGAAAGTTCCTTGGCACTGCCGCAATTGGTGGCGTGATGCCATTTGTTCGCCAGGCCGTTGCGATTCCAATTCCCGGCGGCACCCTTCATCCGTTGGCAATTGCCAAGTACCAGATGCCGCTCATCATCCCGCCCGCAATGCCTATGACGGGACAGGCAGTGGTCCGTGGAGGCAAGAGCGCTGACTACTATGAGATCGCGGTCCGTCAGTTCCGCCAACAGATCCTTCCCGGTCCTCTTCCCCAGACAACGGTGTGGAGTTATGGATCGGCCAACCATCCCGGCACGTTCAACTATCCTGCGTTCACGATTGAAGCCACCTACAACAAGCCGGTGCGCGTGAAGTGGATCAACGATCTGAAAGACTCCTCAGGCCGCTATCTTCGCCACCTGCTCCCGGTAGACCAGACATTGCACTGGGCGAATCCCGCCGGAGGCGTGATGCACCGCGATCACCACGGTTCCAATCCGGCGCCATATGACGGGCCTGTACCCCTGGTCACCCACGTTCACGGCGCGCATACTACCGACGAAAGTGACGGGTACGCCGAGGCGTGGTATCTACCGGCAGCGTCAAATATTCCAGGCAGTTATGCGAGGGAAGGAACCTGGTACAACCACTTCAAGCAGCAGTTCCTGGCGAAGACCGGTGTCGCCTGGCAGCCCGGCTCGGCGGTGGCGGAATATCCGAACGACCAGCCCGCGGCCACCCTCTGGTATCACGACCACTCGCTGGGTATGACACGGTGCAACGTCTATGCCGGTCCGGCCGGCTTCTACCTGTTGCGTGGCGGCCCGAATGATGTGGGCGGCGGCAACGGAGTGTTACCCGGTCCCGCACCTCGGTTGGGCGATCGCGCCGGCACGCGCTACTATGAAATCCCGATCGCCATTCAGGACCGGTCCTTCAACGCCGACGGATCGCTGTTCTATCCGGCGAGCCGGGCATTCTTTGACGGCTATGCAGGCCCTTACGCTCCGGGCACGCCTGTGCCTCCCATCTGGAACCCGGAATTCTTCGGCAACACGATGGTGGTGAATGGACGCACGTGGCCGTTCCTGCAGGTGGAGCAGCGGCGGTACAGACTCAGGCTGCTGAACGGTTGTAACTCGCGATTCCTGATCCTTCGCTTCGACCATCCCGGGCTGACGTTCTGGCAAATCGGAGCGGAGGGCGGATTCCTCCGTGCTCCGGTCCAACTGCGCGACCTGCTGATGTCTCCCGCCGAGCGAGCCGACGTTATCGTCGATTTCAGCACGCTGCCTGTGGGCACAGTGGTCACCTTGCTCAACGTGGGGCCGGATGAGCCGTTCGGCGGCGGCACGCCGGGGGTTGATTTCCTTCCCGCCGATCCGGCAACCACCGGGCAAGTGATGCAGTTCCGTGTGGTGGCGCGAAACGGCAATGACAACAGCCAGCCTCCGGACCGGTTGCCATTGCCGAACCGCCGGGCATTGGGCGGGCACTCGGTGGTGCGGAGAGTGTCGCTCAATGAGGAGATGTTTTTCCCGCCGACATTCGGCGAGGAGATACCCGTCGCCGCGCTATTGGGCAGGGTCAACGGCAACGGCGGAATCCCGCTGAAGTGGAGCGATGGGATCACCGAGAATCCGGCGCTCGGCGCGACCGAACTCTGGGAGATCTACAACTTCACCGCCGACGCGCATCCGATCCATGTCCACGAGGTCATGTTCGAAGTGGTGAGCCGCCAAGCCTTCGCTGGCACGGTGCGCCCGCCGCAACCATGGGAACTCGGTTTGAAGGACACCGTGATCGCCTTCCCTGACGAGATCACGCGCATCAAAGCGCGCTTCGACCTGCCTGGGCTCTATGTGTGGCACTGCCACATCGTGGAACACGAAGACAACGAGATGATGCGGCCCTACGCGGTTGGTCCGATGCCTGTCCGCCGTGCCTGATTCCGTTCAGGCTTCGATCAGCCAACGGGTGAACTCGCCTTCGCCATGGACGTCAGTGAGCCGCTGGTCGCGGCCCTGGTAGCGGTAGGTGAGCCTGGTATGGTCCATGCCGATGAGCCTGAGGATGGAAGCATGCACGTCATGGATTGTTTTGGGCTGGTCGACGGCGCGGAGGCCGAACTCGTCGGTTCCGCCCAGGACGCGGCCGCCCTGGATGCCGCCGCCCGCCAGCCAGGTGCTGAACGCATAGGGGTGGTGATCTCGGCCATTGGCGCCTTCGGCGAGTGGGGTGCGGCCGAACTCACTGCTCCACACCACCAGCGTGGAATCGAGCAGCCCACGGGCCTTCAAATCGGCAAGCAGGCCGGCGATCGGCTGGTCGGTTTTGCGGGCCATCTTGGTGTGGGAGCCGAGCAGGTCGTGATGGCCGTCGTCCCAGTCGTCGCCCAAGTTGGTTCCGGAGTAAAGTTGCACGAAGCGCACGCCGCGCTCGACCAGGCGGCGGGCCAGCAGACATTTGCGTCCGAAATCATCGCTGAGCCCTTCGCCGATGCCGTACATCTTCAAGGTGGCCGCGGATTCCTTGCTGACGTCCACCACCTCCGGCGCCTCCGACTGCATGCGGAAGGCGAGTTCGTAGGAGGCAATGCGCGCCTCAAGCGTGGAATCCTCTTCGCGGCCGGCCTGGTAGCGGCGATTGAGCTTTTCGATGAAGCCGATAGTCTCGCGCTGCGCCTCCGTAGTGACGTCAGGCGGATTGGCCAGATGCAGCACGGGATTCCTGCCGGAGCGGAAGACGGTGCCCTGGAACACGGCGGGCAGGTATCCCGAGCCGAATGCGCCGGAGCCGGATTTCATCGCGCCGTCCGACATTACGACATAGGCGGGCAGGTTCTGATTCTCAGTGCCGAGGCCGTAGACGACCCAGGCGCCTAGCGACGGGCGGCCCGGGAACTGTGATCCGCTGGCGCGCAGATAGATGGCGGGGGCATGGTCGAAGGCATCGCCGTAGCAGGAGCGCACGACCGCCAGGCTGTCGGCGTGCTGCCCGATGAAGGGGAACAGTTCGGAGATTTCGAGGCCCGATTGTCCGCATCGTTTGAATTGCCACGGACTGCCGCGCATGAGGGCGCGGCGGAAATCGATGCGGCTGGTCTTGAGTCCCTCGGCCATGGAAGCGGGAATGGTCTGCCCGCTGCGCTTTGCCAGTTCGGGCTTGGGATCCCATGTGTCCACGTGGCTTACGCCGCCATGCATGAAGAGATAGATGATGTTCTTGACCTTGGTGGCGGTGTGCGGGGGGCGCGGGCTGAGCGGATTTGCCGGCGCGCCCTCGAGCAATGAGCCGAGCGCCAGAGCGCCGAATCCGTTTCCGCAGCGGGTGAGAAATTCGCGTCGATTCATGATTAGTCCACGTAGAGAAACTCGTTGATGTTGAAAAGGCTGCGCGCGAGTTCGGTGAGGGCGGCCTGTTGAGAGCCGAGGTTGGCGGCCTGTGTTGTGAGGAATCGGGTGGCGGCGGCTTCCTCCTCTGGCGAGGGCAGGCGGCCCAGCACGTGTTGCCAGGCTGCCTGTACCGCGCCATCGGCCGGCAGGCGAGCGGCGAGGCGCCGGGCCATATCGAGCGAGAAGCCGCTGTTGAGCAGCGAGAGGGACTGAGTGGGGGTGGTGCTGGAATCGCGGCGGGAGCAACTCAGCACGCCTTCGGGACGATCGAACACTTCCAGCATCGGCACGCGGAAAGTACGGCGCGAGATCAGGTAAATGCTGCGCCGGTCGTGTTCACTGGAGTTGGCCGTGGTGATCCAGGCGTTGTTGGTGGGCTGGCTCATACCGTAGAGTTCTTCCCTGGCCAAGGGCGGAACGACGGGCCGGCCGCCCATTTTCAGATTTAAAGATCCGGATGCCTGCAAGACGGCATCGCGGATTTCCTCGGCCTCCAGGCGGCGGCGGGTGAAGTGGGAAAGCCAGATGTTTTCCGGATCCTTCCCGTCGGCGCCGGGAGCCGGTCTGGAGGACTGCCGGTAGACGGCGGACATCATGATGGTCTTGTGCAGCTTTTTCAGCGACCAGCCCTGCGAGGTGAATTCGGCGGCCAGCCAGTCGAGCAGCTCCGGATGCGACGGCTCACCGGCGCGGGCTCCGAAGTCGCTGGGCGAGGCCACCAGGCCGCGCCCGAAGTGATAGTGCCAGACGCGATTCACCATGACGCGGGCGGTGAGCGGATGATCGGCGCGGGCCATCCATTCGGCCAGCGCTTTGCGGCGTCCGGTGGTGGTGGCGGTGAGCGGAGGCTGGGGCACATCGCCGCCGCCGAGCGCGGTGAGGAATCCGGGATGGGCCTCCTCGCCGGGACCGGCGCCGCCTTTCACCGGGACATAGACGCGTTCGGCTTCGCGTCCAGCGTCGATCACGCCGGGGGAAAAGGGGCCAGGGGCGTAACGGGTGAACAGGCTGGTGAGGCGGCGTTCGATGGCCTGTAACCGTTCACGATCGGCCTGTGTCATGGCTGAACGGACTTCGTCGTCGGAGACGGCCACTGCGCGCTTGTGCTCTTCGGTGAGCGCGCGCTGGCGGGGGCTGCGCTGCTGTTCATCGAGTGCGAATGCCGCCTGCACTTCGGCGGGCAGCGTGGCAAGCCTGCTCTGGTAGAGGCGGTCGCGGTAGGGGCCCATCAGGTCCTGCAACTCCGCGCCGAATTCGTAAAGTTTGGCGGTACGCACGTTTTCGCCGATGTCGTAGCCGCGGGCGGCGTTGTAGTCGAGGAAGATGCGCGTCTTGACCGCGGGAACGAAGATGGCCTGCATGCGGAAGTAGTCGCGCAGGGGAATGGGATCGTATTTATGATCGTGGCAGCGCGCGCAGCCGACGGTGAGCCCCATGAAGACGCTGCTGGTGGTGTCGACGAAATCGGTGAGAGTCTCGATGCGGTTGATGTCCTCCACCTTGTAGAGCATGTCGCGATTCGTCCCCACCGTGTAAAAACCCGTCCCCTGCTGCGCTTCCGGGTCCTCGGGAAAAATTTCATCGCCCGCGATCGTCTCGAGAATGAACCGGTCGTACGGCTTATCTTCGTTGAACGACTTGATCACATAGTCGCGATACCGCCATGCGTAAAGGAGATAGGGGTCCTGCTCAAACCCCGATGTGTCGCCGTACCG